>NZ_CP011036.1:3201090-3521200 GCF_002221505.1 Pseudoalteromonas nigrifaciens
AAGTACAAGACCCCTACTCTTTACGCTGTCAGCCACAAGTGCTTGGTGCTTGCTTAACCCAAATTCGCCAGGCGGCAGAAGTTTTATTATGTGAGTCTAACGGCGTAACCGACAACCCGCTGGTATTTGCTGATGTGGGTGATATTATTTCTGGCGGTAATTTTCATGCAGAGCCGGTGGCAATGGCCGCCGATAACTTAGCAATTGCCATTGCTGAAATTGGCGCACTTGCCGAGCGCCGAATTGCTTTACTAATTGACTCTAGCCTATCTAAATTGCCGCCTTTTTTAGTTGAAAATGGCGGCGTAAACTCAGGCTTTATGATCGCCCAAGTAACTGCCGCAGCCCTGGCATCTGAAAACAAATCACTTGCCCACCCAGCTTCTGTAGATAGTTTGCCAACCTCGGCGAATCAAGAAGATCATGTGTCTATGGCCACTTTTGCGGCAAGGCGCTTGAAGGAAATGGCCGATAACACCCAAGGCGTACTTGCTGTTGAATGGTTAGCGGCCGCGCAGGGGTTAGAGTTTAGAAAGCCGCTTACAGCTGCTGCTAAAGTAGAGCGTGCTAAAAGCTTACTGCGCGAGCATGTAAGCTACTACGATAAAGACCGTTACTTTGCCCCCGATATTGAAGCTGCAAATGCGTTATTAAACGCAGGCAAGTTATGCAACTTTATTGAGGGTGACTGCTTAGTATCTTATTAAATTGCGTATTGGTAACTAAACCCTAACGCCTCAATGGCTGAGCCAAGCACTTTGCGCTCAGCCGTATCTGTTCCCGTAAAGCGTGGCATTTCGCCGCCATGTTGTTGGCACTTTTGCGCATAGTAATCGCGCTTACAAGGATGCGACGGATTAACCACATTATAAATACTCTGCCCTTGATGCCAATGCTCAAGCACCGCAAAAATAGCGTTAATCACATCTTGCTGATGCACCATATTAACGACTTGCTCGGCAGAGGTATTTAGCTCTTTACCTGCAATAAAACGCCCCGGCTCTCTGTTGGGTCCAACTAAACCGGCTAAGCGCAGCACTTTACCGTTTTGCTCTAGTACTTGCTCTTCAGCTTCATATAGCTTTATTTGTCGCTCGTTTGTACACGAAATATCGCTGCTTTCGCTATATACTCCTGGTTCTTGGTCGTACACTCCCGTTGATGAGCAAAGTAAAAAACCCTTAGCATTCAGTTTTTTTGCCAGTGTAAGTGATGCCGTTAATGTTTGCGCATAATTGTTTTCACTATGGCGACTACGTGGAGGAATAGCGCACACCCAGTAGGCATTTTGTAAATCAATTTGATGCGTTAACTGGCCATTTTCTAGCAAAAACTGACGTTCAAAATCATGCTCATGCACTGCTGAGCGGTGTGTACCCTGCACTTGCCAACCTGCTTGCTGCGCATTAACGCATAAAGCACTGCCTAGCCAGCCCGCGCCTAGTACCACTAAGTTGTTACTCTGATGATTCAATTTATATGACCCCGTTTATTTAAATGTATAATTCTTAACTCATTTCATAGAGTTCTAAAATTAAATATGCTTAGATATCTGTTACAAAAACAATAACAACATGTGCACTTATGCTAAATAACTTATCATTAAGAAAAAAAATATTATTATTGATTGGCGGAACAATTACTATTTTACTGCTCATCGCCTCTACTTTTTTTGTTAACCATATTGCCAAACTATCCAGAGTTAATATAGAGCGTGAGGCTCAAAGCTACTTACAAAGCGAGCAATTATCAATGCAAAGTTACTTTGCTACATACGGTAAAGTAGTTGCCACCTTTATTAATAATCCGCATTTGGTGAATTTTTTTACCGCGTGGGATAAGCGCGATCAAGCCCTAGAAAATGCCAACGGCTACTTGGCTATAAATCAAGACTTTGTACGCATAAGTGCAAATGATGAAAATATTTTATCTGCTTTTTTTGCCTCAGCCACTACCGGCGAGTACTTTAAAGAAAACGAACGTACTGCATATTATAATGGCGAACCTTACTACGCGTACAAACGAGGTTGGTGGCAAGAAGCAATGCAAATTAATAAGCTTTACGTAGGCCCTATTTCGGTAGACTTAACCACCGGCGATGCCTCAGCAGTTGTACAACAACCTGTTTATAACCCACAAGGCAAATTAATTGGTGTGGGCGGCGTTGACTTACAACTTAATAAAATTAACGACATGGTCGAAAACATTCGCTTTAACGGCCAAGGCTATGGCTTTTTATTAGATGATCAACAAAAAGTTGTGCACTTTTCAAAAGCATCTGGGCATAAACTCTCTGTCACCGACGAAGGCCCTAACGGTAAAGACGGACTCGATGCGCTTGAACAACAATTTAATAATACCTCAGGGTTTAAAACACTTAACAGTGCAATGCAAAATAACCTCGCGGGTAGCCAAACTGTTATGCTTAAAGGCGAGCAATTTTATGTGGTTTATAACCGCCTACAATTAGAGCAGCCTCATTTAGATTGGTATGTGGGTTTATTAATTCCAACCAGTATGATTGAAGCCCCGGTAAATGCTGCGGTTACAACCACTACAACCGCCGTTATCATTATTTTAGTGATTATTTTAGCAATGATTTTATGGGCCACCCATATGATTTCAAAACCAATCACTACACTCACGCATATTATGCGCGACATTGCTTCTGGCGAGGGTGATTTAACCCAAAAAATTAATATTGATAGCCAAGACGAAGTAGGCCAACTGGCTAATCATATGAATACCTTTATTGATAAGTTGCGAGCGATGATGCTAGACACCGCAGCACAAGCTGAGCAATTAAGTGCCGCTGCCGATCAGCTTAAAACGGTATCGCAACAAACGAATTCAGAAATTCAGCAAGAAAAACAACAAGTAGATAGTGTTAGTGCCGCAGTGACAGAAATGGCCACTACCGTGCAAGAAATATCACGTAACGCACAGCAAACAAATACCGCGGCAGAAGAAGTACAAGCAATTACTGCCGATGGTGCAAGCCGCTCAAGCCAAGCACAAAGTGTAATGAGTGCGCTGGCTGAACATATTGGCGAAGCCTCTAAGGTGGTTGCCGGGCTTGAGCAAGAAAGTAATAACATAGGCGCATTGGTTGATGTAATTAACTCAATTGCCGATCAAACCAACTTACTCGCGCTTAATGCAGCCATAGAAGCGGCCCGCGCCGGAGAACATGGCCGCGGCTTTGCCGTTGTTGCCGATGAAGTTCGCTCGTTGGCGAGTCGTACACAAGAGTCAACCGACGATATTCGCAATATGATTACCCGTTTACAGCAAATTGCTCAGCAAGCCTCTAGTATGATGCTACAAGGGCAAAAACAAACCGAGGACTCTGTGTTGCAAACAAAAGAAGTACTTAGCTCACTACAAAGCATTGCCCTGTCGGTAACTAAAGTACAAGATCAAAGTCATCAAATTGCCACCTCTACCGAGCAACAAACGGTAGTAGCAGAAGATATTAATACCAGCCTTAGTGCTATTAATAGTTTAGTTAATAGTACCGCAGAGCATGCACACACACTTGCCAATGAAGCACATGATTTAAGTGACCTTGCAGGGGCATTAAATAAAACGGTAAACCAGTTTAAACTATAAACGCCGGCTACTTATATTTAAGCGCTTGAGGATAAACTTTAAGCGCTTATTCCCCCCCTTGTTTTTAATTTATTCAGCACCATATCTTTGAGTGACTGTTGATATTTCAAAGTGGAAACTTACTTAATATCACTAGCTTTGCTAGCAGTTTTCACCTCGTATAAAAATATATAGCAATTTTATGTACTAGATTAAGTTTTTCTGTTTTTAATCCATATCTTTTTAGTGAGATGGTTTGTTGTTTAGCAGAGTCTGGTATAGTAGCACACGTAATAAACAGTGCTTTTTGAACGGTTTAATACAAAATTGCTAATTAATGTGTCCTCGGTGTTACTTTAAAGAATACATTAATTATCAATTGTTAAAAATGGGTTAGCCGATGTACGGCTGGCAAAAAAATACATTGTAACGGTTTTATCATGATATCTAATTTATTTACCAAGATTTTTGGTAGTCGCAATGACCGCACTATTAAAAACCTAAGAAAGACGGTCGCACTGATCAATGCACTTGAAACGCAATTAGAAGCGCTTTCTGATGACGACTTAAAAGCGAAAACAGCAGAGTTTAGAGAACGTTACGATAACGGACAAAGCCTTGACGACTTACTGCCTGAAGCATTTGCTGTGGTACGTGAAGCATCTAAACGTGTAAATGGCATGCGTCACTTTGACGTACAGCTACTCGGTGGCATGGTACTGCACCAAGGCCGTATTGCAGAAATGCGTACCGGTGAAGGTAAAACTCTCACAGCTACATTACCTGCTTACTTAAATGGTTTAACTGGTAAGGGCGTACACGTAATTACCGTGAACGACTACCTAGCTAAACGCGATGCGGAAACTAACCGTCCGTTATTTGAGTTTTTAGGTTTAACAGTAGGCTGTAACGTACCGGGTATGATGCCACAGCAGAAAAAACAAGCTTATGTTGCCGATATTACGTACGGTACTAATAATGAGTTTGGTTTTGACTACCTGCGTGACAACATGGCATTTAGCATAGATGAGCGTGTACAACGTCCATTATTTTATGCTGTTGTCGATGAAGTGGATTCTATCTTAATTGATGAAGCCCGTACGCCCCTTATTATTTCAGGCCCTGCTGAGGACAGCTCAGAGCTATACACTGAAATTAATACCATGGTGCCTTTACTTGAACTACAAGAAAAAGAAGACGAAGAAGGTATTGAAGGCGATGGCGATTTCACTATTGATGAAAAGTCTAAGCAAGTTCATTTAACTGAACGTGGCCAAATTAAAGTTGAAGAGCTACTTACTGAGCGCGGCTTAATTGCAGAAGGCGATTCGCTTTATTCTGCAGCCAGCATTACGCTACTAAGCCATGTTTATGCAGCGCTTCGTGCTCATAAGCTTTATCAAAGAGATGTTGATTACGTTGTAAAAGAAAACGAAGTTATCATTATTGATGAGCACACTGGTCGTTCAATGGAAGGTCGTCGTTGGTCAGAAGGTTTACACCAAGCTGTTGAAGCTAAAGAAGGCGTAAATATTCAAAACGAAAACCAAACGCTTGCATCTATTACCTTTCAAAACTATTTCCGCTTATACGAAACACTTGCGGGCATGACAGGTACAGCCGATACGGAAGCATTTGAGTTCCAGTCTATTTACGGCCTAGACACTGTTGTTATGCCAACTAATAAGCCGATGGTTCGTGATGATCGCGCCGACTTAGTGTACCTAACGCAAGAAGAAAAATACGAAGCTATTTTAGTTGATATTAAAGACTGCCAAGAACGCGGACAACCTGTACTTGTAGGTACTATTTCAATTGAAAGCTCTGAGTATTTATCGCAATTTTTACGCAAAGAAAAAATTAAGCACAACGTACTTAATGCTAAATTTCATGCGCAAGAGGCTGATATCGTATCAGACGCTGGCCTACCAGGCACAGTAACGATTGCCACTAACATGGCTGGCCGTGGTACCGATATTGTACTTGGTGGTAACTGGCACAGCGAAGTTGAAAAGCTTGAAAACCCAACTGATGAACAAATTGCTGAAATTAAAGCTGCATGGAAAATACGCCATGACGCAGTAATTGATGCAGGTGGTTTACACATTATTGGTACTGAACGCCATGAATCTCGTCGTATAGATAACCAATTACGTGGTCGTTCTGGTCGTCAAGGTGATGCCGGTTCAAGCCGTTTTTACTTATCGATGGACGATGCGTTAATGCGTATTTTTGCTGGCGAGCGCATGACTAACATGATGCGTAAACTAGGTATGCAACGCGGTGAAGCTATTGAACATCCATGGGTTAACCGTGCGATTGAAAATGCACAGCGTAAAGTAGAAGCACGTAACTTTGATGTGCGTAAGCAATTACTTGAGTACGATGACGTAGCAAACGATCAACGCCGTGTGGTTTACTCACAGCGTAACGAACTACTTGAAGAAGGCGATATTTCAGAAACTATCACGGTTATTCGTGGTGATGTGCTGAGTAATATTATTGATCAGTACATTGCACCGCAAAGCTTGGCTGAAATGTGGGATGTACCTGGCCTTGAAGAGCGCTTAAAACAAGACTTCTTAATTGAATTGCCAATTACTCAGTGGCTAGCTGATGACAATAAACTCTATGAAGAAAAACTTCGTGAGCGCATTGAAGAGTCGGTTGGGCAAGCATATAAGCAAAAAGAAGAGATGGTAGGCGATTCAGTACTACGTCAATTCGAAAAAGCGATTATGTTACAAAGCCTAGATCAGCATTGGAAAGATCACCTGGCAGCAATGGATCATTTACGCCAAGGTATTCATTTACGTGGTTATGCGCAAAAAAATCCAAAGCAAGAGTACAAGCGTGAATCGTTTGAGCTATTCGCTGAAATGCTAGAAAACTTAAAAATAGATGTAGTAAGTATTTTAAGCAAAGTACAAGTACGCGCCGAAGAGGATGTTGAAAAAGTAGAAGAGCAACACCGTAAAAGTGAAAACGCTCCTCGCGAATATCAGCATGAAGAAGTTGAGCATGTAGGCGGAGAAGCACCACAAAGCGCAACTGTAATGGCACGTAGCGAGCCAAAAGTAGGCCGTAACGATCCTTGTCCTTGTGGCTCAGGTCAAAAATTTAAGCAATGTTGTGGTAAATTAAAATAATCCAATAGTGTAATAAATTTCGTAAAAAGCGGCGCTTGCGTCGCTTTTTTTATGGTGTTTAAGGGAGATAAAATGACTAGTATAATTGTAAATGTGGCTGTTGGCGTAATTAAAAAAAATAACGCTCTGTTTATTTGCAAGCGGGCAAATGATCAACATCAAGGAGGTTTGTGGGAGTTTCCTGGTGGTAAAATTGAAGCCGGTGAAAGTGTATTTAGAGCACTTAAGCGTGAACTTCAAGAAGAGATTGGCATCACTATTTTTAGTTCCAGTGAGTTGCTAACAATAAAACACGATTACGATGATAAAACGGTAAAGCTGAACGTACATGTGGTGAGTAACTTTAGTGGTGAAGCACATGGCGCAGAAGGGCAAGATAATGCTTGGGTAAGTATTGACGAGCTAGATAACTACGAGTTTCCAGCAGCTAACGTCGATATTATTAGCGCTATAAAAGCGAAATATATTTAACGCTTAATATTTGGCTATACTCTTTTAGTAAAATAATAATAACAATAAACCGCCATTATTAGGCAGCTACATCGAGTAGGGTGAGGCTTTTGCCTCATCCCTCTCACAGAACCGTACGTACGGGCCTCGTATACGGCTCCTGTATTCTTCTATCCCTTCGGCTTATTTTCTAAACGCCGATTGAGCAAGCCATCCTGTACTTACTTTTTCCATTGAATATAAACCTTGCTCCTCAAACCATTGGTTTGGCATCGCTACATTCGATAATGGACTTAGAGAGTTTCGCCATGAGTTCATTTTGATGAACTTAAATGGCGGCTTTTTCCCTAATTGTTTTAGTCGCTTATGCAACCTCGCTGGGTTTTTCCACAACCTTAACTGAATTGCCCTTAATCGTCGTCTCACCCACCTTGCCAACAAATTTAGCACTCGTTTACAATTGGCTATACTGAAATAATTTACAAAGCCGCGCACCACTGGATTGAGTCTTTTTATTACTTCAATTAAGTTCATGCCACTATTTCGCTTTGTTAATCGTTTAACTCTTTGTTTAAAGCCTTTGAGTTTTGTGGCTTGGATACGCGTCCAATTACTGCCTATCTCCACTCCCAAAAATTTTACGCCTTCACTACTATGCGCTATGTGCGTTTTCTTTTCGTTGACTGTTAACTTTAAGCCTTTTTCGAGTATCTGAGTCGCTACTGTGAGTGCATTCTTGGCTGCTTTTTCTGTGCAGCATAAGATCAATATGTCGTCGGCGTACCTCACTATTCTGTGATTTCGCTTTTTCATTTCTTGATCAAATGCATCTAGGTAGATATTCGCCAACAGTGGACTGATAACACCACCTTGTGGACTTCCTAGCTCACTCGCTTCCCAATTATTGCCTATCATTACTCCGCTTTTTAAAAACTGTTTGAGCAGTTTTAAGATGCTACCGTCTGTCACTTTGCTTTTGACGCTGCTTATGATCAAGTCGTGATCGAGTAGGTCAAAACACTTCGACAGATCCATATCAACCACCCACTCACGGTGATATTTACGAATAAATACCGTGGCTTTGCTGATGGCGTCATGACAACTTCGTTTCGGCCTGTACCCATAACTTGATGGGTGAAAGTCGATGTCGAAGAGCGGTTGGAGAATGTTCAATAGTGTTTGTTGTACTATGCGGTCGCGAACTGTTGGAATTCCCAGCAGTCTCACACCACCATCATCTTTCGGTATTTCTATCCGTTTGACTGGCTGTGCGCGATACTGCTTGCTTTGCAGTTCACCTTGCAGTTGTTTCAAGTTTTCTTCTAAATTCAAGGCGAACGCGGCTATGGACTGCCTATCTATTCCGGCCGCTCCTTTCGCTGCTTTCACTTTTTTGAATCCCTTGTACAGGTTATTAATATCTAATAATTGCCCATACAAGCTGTAGTAAACTGTCATCAATTGCCTTTGCTTACGGTATGTCTGTCGTTTCACATTGATGTATAGTGGTGTTCTTCATGAGGACATTAGGTGTGCTAGCCGAATGGCAATCTGCCTAAGTGGTCGCTCATTACTCCCATGCTCGGCCTTCAGTTCTCAGCGTCCACATTCCTGCTTAGCCGTCATCTCTTGCCTATTTCCGTCGAAATACATGTGAGCCTATACGTCGATACTCCTGATTTTCATACACTTAAAGAATACTTCCCCCCTTCGCAATCAATTAAAACTTTTGATTAAAATTGACCCTATCAAACATTCTGTTGATAGTCGGCTTGGTTTTGTCCTCCACACCATTACTGGCTTTCATCGGCCTAGCCTTACTCACTACTACGGGTTCATCTGCCACCTCACACCGACGTTAAACCTTGGGTTTCCCCTTGAGTTTAGGCCACTTATTTACACTAAGTTTAGATGCCAGGCTTCCCCAGTTACTGCACTGGCTCCCTGTTAGAAATCCCACCCTCAAGCACAGTATTGGTCTGACTAAGTATAGGGCGTTGCGCTATTTTGCACGCTGACCCACCAATACTGCCGAAACAGGTTACGGTTAGTTGTGTACCTCTAACTTCTTATGGCTTCCTTCAGACCCCACCGTTGGCCAGTGACGCCCTTGCCATTCAGATTATCTTCCCCTTAGTCAGGGTAATAAGGCATCTTTCAGCCTATCGGGTTTGCCAGCTTCGCTGGGCAAACAAAAAGGCCAGCAAGTTAACACTTGCTGGCCTTTTTAGTTAGATACTTTCTAGTTAGGTACTTTCTAGTTAGGTAATTAAATTACCAAATTTTTACGCGGTCCTCTGGTTTAATATACATTTTGTCGCCTTCTTTAACGTCAAATGCTTTATAAAACTCAGGCATATTCGATAAAATACCAATTACGCGGTAATGACTAGGCGAATGCGGGTCGGTCATTAAGCGGTTACGCAGCGCTTCATCACGATACTTACGACGCCAAATTTGTGACCAGCCCATAAAGAAGCGCTGATCGCCAGTGTAGCCATCAATCACTGGAGCCTTAGAGTTACCTAAAGATAGCATATACGCTTTATGTGCAACCGTAAGGCCGCCTAAATCGCCAATATTTTCGCCTAACGTCAATTCACCATTTACGCCAGCATCAGTAAAAGGTTTGTATTCATTATACTGAGCAACTAAAGCCGCGGTTCGCTGTTCAAACTGTTTAAGGTCTGACTCGCTCCACCAGTTACGTAAATTACCGTCGCCGTCGTATTTAGCACCTTGGTCGTCAAAACCATGGCCTAACTCATGACCAATTACCGCGCCAATAGCACCGTAATTTACTGCATCATCTGCTTCTAAGTTAAAAAATGGCGGCTGTAAAATAGCTGCTGGAAACACAATTTCGTTATTTACTGGGTTGTAGTATGCATTCACAGTTTGTGGTGTCATGTGCCACTCTGAGCGGTCTACTGGTTTACCCAATTTGGCAATCATATCGCTGTAAGCCCATTCGCTATAACGAATGTAGTTACCGACTAATTCATCAGGGTTAATCTCTAGTGCTGAGTAGTCTTTCCACTTATCTGGGTAGCCAATTTTAGGTGTAAACTTGTCTAGCTTTTGTTGAGCGGCAATTTTAGTTTCCGGGCTCATCCACTCTAAATTTTCAATCGCAACACCGTAGCCTTTAATTACGTTATCAACCAACTCTTCCATACGCGCTTTCGCTTCTGGTGGAAAGTTCTCTTTAACGTACACTTTACCTAAAATCTCACCTAGCACACTGTTTGAAGCATCAACCGCTTGCTTCCAAAGTGGCGCTTGTTCTTCTACACCACGTAAAGTTGTACTGTAAAAGTTAAACTTAAGGTCCACTAACTCTTTATCGAGTAACTGCGCGTAGTTACTTACAAAGTGAAACTTAAGGTAATTTTGCCATGTTACTAAATCGGTGTTTTTATAAATAGTCGCAAATTTTTCAAAGTAGCTCGGCTGGCTAATAATTAACTCTTCGGTGTTTATGCCTATCGCTTTAAAGTAACTAGCAAGATCAAAGTCACCCATCAGTTTATTTGCTTGTGCAAGGCTCATTTTATTATAAGACTTGGTTGCATCACGGCTCTCTACTCGACTCCACTGCACCTCAGCAAGATTTTTTTCCAGCGCTAATACATTTTTAGCCACAGCCTCTGTATTTTCAACCCCTGACTTGGCTAATATTTTAGCAATGTAAGCTTGATAAGAAGCACGAATTTTAGTGAACTTTTCATCATCTTTTAAATAATAATCACGATCGGGTAAACCTAACCCAGCTTGATACGCATACAATGCATTTTCGCTGGAGTTTTTAGCGTCATTATTTACATACCAACCAAATGGCAAGTCGCCGCCTTTAATCTGTAATTGCGCCATTAAAGTAACTAAATCTTTTTTACCTTTAACGGCGTCAATGCTTGCCAATGATGGCTCAAGTGGCTGGATGCCAAGTTCTTCGCGCGCTTCTTCTGCCATGTAGCTATTATAAAATGCCGCCAACTTTGCTTCATCACTGCCTTTTTCAACATTGCTATTTGCTGCCGCACTTTCAAGTACTGTTTTCATCGCCTTTTGCGACTCGTCATATAATTGCGAAAACGAACCATAGTTAGATTTATCGCCAGGAATTTCGGTTTTAGCTAGCCATTGACCATTTACATGGTAATAAAAGTCATCTTGAGCGCGTACCGATTTATCCATATTTTCCAGCTCAATACCCAAGGTAAAAGGAGCTGGAACTGGAGCGCTAACCGCGGGAGTTTCGTTTACTTTAATTTCTTGTTGTTCACCACAACCAACCAACCCAAGTGCCAGCGCAATACCTGCGGCGGTCATTGTTATTTTAATCATAAGGATTCCGTTTGTTAGTTAAAATAAATACCTATTTCATTAATATTCAAATACCAGCAGCATAAAGCTGCGTAATGACATTTTATGTACTTTTACTTAATGAAATAAGCATTAACTGCAACCTAGTTAATAGGCGTATTAAGTAGCTATCATAAACCCCATTGGGGTAACAATAAAATTGAATATGTAACAAAGTATTTTAATGCGATGAGTGACCCACATAGTGCTATCAATAACTATGTGAGCTTATAAACGAGTTATTAGCAGCTAGGTTTTACGCTTTGCGTGCAGCGCTAAACGCTCTAACTTTTCTTTTAGCGAAGGGGGGGCTGAGGCGGCTATGGCATTTAAATAATCGGCTGTTTGTTCGCTCATTTTACGAGAATTAGTTATTGGGGTATTAATGGTTTTACTTACTGCGCCCAAGCGTTGTGTTGCTTGTGGATTAGCGGTAATTTTTATTTGCCCAAGCTCAGCCATGCCCGCGGCTCTAAAATGCGAGAGCATATCCATTTTTAAGTAATTTAGTCTAAGCGCAATAGGCGCAGATACCGCTTCGATCATTAAAGTACCATCGCGGTAGTTACTCACGCGGCATTTATCACCCAGTTTGGGGCCTAAAAAGTCTTTAAGTAAGGTTTGCTGGGTATCGAGTGCTTGGCTTTTACCTGCATAAGCCGACAAGCGGTTATTCAGTCCTGCCATAATGTCAGTTAATGGTTTTGGCGCATACCTGTCTTTAGCCATTTAACACCTCGTAAAAACTCAATAATGCGGTTACTCAAATCGAAATAACCCTCGACTTGAGTATACACTGAGCGCAGTGACTAAGCGCCCGCTATTTGCATTTGTTCAATTAACACAGAGCCAGTTTGAATGCCACCACGGCGCTCTATGTCGCCACCAATAGCTGATATTCCTTTAAACATATCTTTTAAGTTACCGGCAATGGTAATTTCGCTTACTGGATATTGGATTTCGCCATTTTCTACCCAAAAACCAGCCGCACCACGCGAGTAATCACCAGTTACTGTATTTACGCCCTGCCCCATTAGCTCTGTTACTAATAAGCCTGTACCCATGGTTTTAAGTAGCGCGGTTAAATCGCTATGTGTTTGCTCAACTAACCAGTTATGTATACCGCCAGCGTGCCCTGTTGGTGTCATATTCATTTTACGCGCAGCATAGCTTGCAAGTAGGTAAGTTTGTAACTCGCCACCTTGAATGATTTCTCTATCAAAGGTTTTAACACCTTCGCTGTCAAACGGCGACGATGCGAGCCCTTTGAGTATATGCGGACGCTCGGCAATATTTACGCAATTGCTAAATACTTGTGTACCTAGGCTATCGAGTAAAAAACTCGATTTACGATACAGCGCACCACCACCAATGGCCGACACTAAATGGCCAAATAATGAATTAGCAATGTCAGCTCTAAATATTACCGGTACTTTCATGGTGCCTAATTTTTGGCTATTTAATTTAGCTAAAGTTTCGGCTGCAGCTTCAAGCCCCACTGCTGCGGCATCATTTAAACCAGCTTGATCGCGTGCTACGGTGTAAGCAGAGTCGCGTTGCATTTGCTCGCCATCTTTACCAATTACCATAGTACTTATGCTGTGGCGAGTACGCGGAAAACCAGCAATTAAACCATGGCTATTGCCATAAACACGCAAACCTTGGTGCGATGAAAAACTTGCGCCGTCTGAGTTAACAATGCGCTCATCCGCATTTAACGCTGCTTGCTCTGCAGCATGACAAAACTCAATACCTTGCTCTGGGCTTACATCCCATGGATGGTATAAATCGAGATCTTTGGGTGAAAACTCAAGTAGCTCTTTATCTGCAACACCGTTAAAAGGGTCGTCTGAGGTGAATTTTGCAATATCAATGGCTTTTTCAACCACAGTGCGTAGCGTTTTAGGGCTTAAATCTGCGGTAGACGCAGAGCCTTTATTATTACCTACATACACACTAATGCCTAAACCGCCATCTTGGTTAAACTCAATGGTTTCTACTTCGCCCATGCGAGTGCTAACCGACAGCCCTGAAGTGCTAGACATAGCCGCTTCTGCCGCTGTGGCACCGAGTTTTTTCGCATGCTCGAGCACTGCTGCTACCGCATCTTTTACTTGAGATATTTGAGAATAAATTGGATCGTGTTGTTGGCTTTTCATAAATTAAGTCCTGAGCCTTGAAGGCAATGTTGCACACATTTTTTATATTTAAATGCTAACACACTCAATGCATCACATCAGCTAATATTCCTCTGTATGATAATCATGTATAATGGCAGAAGTTATTTTTATTTAAGAGCACCCCATGGCGAAGAAAAAAAGCAAGCCTGCTGATATTGAAGAAGAAATTGAATATGTCTCAAAAACCGAACTGAAGCGTGAAGCACAAGAATTTCATCAGTTAGGGACTGAAATTGCCAAAATGGGTAAAAAGCAGCGTGAGCGCTTGCCATTAAATGATGATTTAAAAGCCGCAATGGTTGTTGCCGATAAAATTAGCAATAAAAGCGATGCTTATCGTCGTCATTTAAACTACATAGCTAAAACACTGCGCACCGTAGAGAACATCGATGCTATAAGATCAATTATCGATGTTATGCTTAATAAAAATAACCAAGCTGAAGTGTTGGTCAAAAAAATTGAGCAATTACGTGCAGACCTAATTGAACAAGGTGATGACCTAATCAATGAGACTATAGAGCAGTTCCCATCGCTTGATCGTCAACAAATGCGCCAGCTAGTTCGTAATGCAGCTAAAGAAGCGAAAGATGAAAAACCTGGTAGAGGTTACAAAGAGCTATTTCAATATTTGAAAGATGCCCATCAAGTTACTTACTAACAGATTAAAAAATATACTTTAAAAAGGTGCTACGGCACCTTTTTTTGTTGTAGATCAACCCGCCCTGCTAAACATTTTTTTATAATCAGCACCTAAATAATATACCAAGGTGCGCGTGATGATTAAACTTCCAAAATGGGATCAAACCCTAATAAATAAATATAATGTGTCTGGCCCACGTTATACATCGTACCCCACGGCACTGTCGCTAACTGAGGGCTATCAACAGCAAGACTTACTCAGTGCGATTGAGTCATCAAACAGCCGTGCATTGTCTTTATATATACATATTCCGTTTTGTAGTCAGCTTTGTTATTACTGTGGCTGCAATAAAATTATTACTCGCCATCAGTCAAAAGCCGACACCTACCTTGATTTTTTAGCCATAGAAATTGCAGCCCAAGCGCCTCTATTTAAAGACTACACCCTAGAGCAACTACATTTAGGCGGTGGTACACCTACCTTTTTAACTACGCAGCAAATGAGCCGTTTAGTTAAACTTTTGGAGCTGCACTTTAATTTTACCGACGCCACTGAGCGTGGTATTGAAATTGACCCTCGATCGCTTGCCGATAACATGTTGGTTGATTTAAGTAACTTAGGTTTTAACCGCGTATCATTTGGTATTCAAGACTTTAATGATGAAGTGCAGCTAGCAGTAAACCGTCCGCAAAATGCCGATACAGTAAAGCAGTTAATCACCCAAGCCCGTGAATTAGGGTTTAAATCGATTAATGCCGACATGATTTACGGCCTCCCATTGCAAACGCCACAAAGCTTTAAACAAACCATAGAGCAGTTGCTTGAGCTTAGCCCTGATCGTGTTTCGGTATTTAATTACGCTCACCTTCCAGAGCGTTTTGCAGCACAACGTAAAATTAAAGATGCCGACTTACCCAGTGCACACAACAAGCTAACTATGTTTAAAAACACCTTAGAGCAAATGACTCAAGCCGGTTATCAATTTATTGGTATGGACCATTTTGCTAAAGTTAATAACGAACTCGCTGTGGCACAAAATGCGGGGCAATTACACCGTAACTTTCAAGGGTATACTACCCACGGAAACTGCGATTTATTAGGTTTAGGGGTTTCATCTATATCACAAATTGGCACTGCCATTTTACAAAATCAAAAAGAGTTAAAGCATTATTATCATAGTGTAGAAACGCAAAGCGGCTGTGCCATCACCAAAGGCATGCACTTAAGTGCCGATGATGTAATACGCGCTGATGCAATTAAACAGCTTATATGCCAGTTTGAGTTAGATATGGAGGCATTTAGTGCCAAACATGCACTTAACTTTAACCACTACTTTGCTGATGCACTAACGGCAATTGAGCCTTTAATTGCTGATGGGATGGTCACTATTGAAAATAATATGATTAGTGTCACTGCTAGAGGTAATTTATTTATTCGTATTATTTGTATGTGCTTTGACGCTCACTTACAAAAACAGCTAAATGCAACGCGTTTTTCTCGGGTTATTTAACCCTCAGCCCGAGTAGTAAATTTAAAACGAAAAAGCAGACCTGAGGTCTGCTTTTGTATTTTGTGCTTTAAATTATTTAAACGCTGATTAATTAAATACCACGTTTTCGCTGCCAGGGGCGGCTTTAAACTCAATAATAATTTTAGCACAGTCAGCTATAATCTCATCTTTATGTGTCTCTTCGGCACGCCAGCGAGCTGTATCTAACTTAAATATTTCTTTTTTGGTATATTTTTTACGCGCATCATGAGTCGGCATTTCTTTAACTACTTGGTACATTTTATAAATGCCCGAGTATTTTGTCGTTAAATCTTGCTCGTCTTCAAAACCATATTGCGACATAAGTACCCAAATACGTAAACAGCCTTCTGAAAACTCACACTGCTGTTCATGCATTGCACGCGCGATTAAATGAATGCTGTCGGCTAATTTGGCGTTACGCTTTAAACGCGACTGCTTAAGCTTTTGCTGTTGCTCAGCCTGCTTTTTAACAATCAGTTTTTTTTGCGCGCTTAACTTATAAAGCAACTGACCCGCATAAAATGCTAAGCCCACTATAATAGCAGCACCTACAAATAAGGCTAAGATCACCGCTGTACTCATTTAATAACCCTTATTACTTGTCTTCTTCGTCTAACCATTCGTTAGCAAGATCGTTCGATAAATACTGATCGAAGTCTGAATTACTTTCTTCGCTAAAGTCATCTTCAAACTCTTCTTCATCTTCATCCTCGATACCAAGCAATTTACACAATGCTTGATGACGAGCAATACGACTATTAAAGTACTTAGCATCTTTACCCGTTAGCATTTCGCCATTTTCATGACGCTCTACTAATTTAAGTAAGCGCTCATCATTTTCAAGTGCTTCTAGCTCTTGCTCAGGCGTAAACTCTGGCTCTGCTGACTTTTTAAGCTCAACAGTTGGCTTTAAGTTACGTTTTATTTCTACTTTAGGTGCAGCTGCAACAGCTATTAATGGCACAGGTTTTTTACTGCCAATGCGTTTATCTTTAGTTCCCGTGTTACTTTTTTGGCTATCATCATTTAATAGCTCAGGGGTATTACGAGATCCAGGCTTAGCACCTTTGGTTTTTTTAACACGTTGCTCTTTTAATGCACGCATTTCTTTAAGCTTATCTTGGCTTAAACGTACTGGTCCATTTGCTGGGCTTTTGCGTGACTTTTTAGTTCTACTCATATCTTGATCATCTCACTTAAGAGGTTTTGGGCGAGGCGCAAATCAATGGGCATCGCAATGCTGGCCTAGCCAGAAGAATTCAGTTTGCGCTTTAGAGGCTGGGTTTCTCTATTTAGCGCTTAAAACAGCTTACTGCTCGTTTTTAAACGGTGGCTATTGTAACAGGACAAATAAAAAGGCGGTAGAGAAAACATCTCTACCGCCTACTAATCTGAGCGCCATTATCTGGACACTTCTCCCTTCGACTTTTTAGTCTTTATTATTGTTATTATTTTTACCTATCCCTATTATTATTATTTTTACCTTCCGTGTAGCATTCCATTTTGTTTTTATTATTAAACTTCCATGAGTTTTTATTATTTTCGGTCTTCCTAACGCTTTTTTGTTATTTCCTTTGCTAGCACCAATTTGTGCTATGTAGTCGTGTCGCGCTACTGTCCTTATAGCTTATTCCATTTTGTTATTGTTTTTTGCGACAGGGGTTAATGTACCTGTTAATAATTTTGTTACAACTAATTTATATATCTTTTATTAAAAGGATTATAACAAAAAACACAAAAACCATTACATTACATCAAGTTAACAATTTAATGGTTTTTAAAATAAGACTTATCTCACAGCTATGCATGGTCAATGTCTTACATGAATAAAGACTATAAAAGTAATTTTAAGCACATCGAGTAGGGTGAGGCTTTTGCCTCATCCCTCTCACAGAACCGTACGTACGGGCCTCGTATACGGCTCCTGTATTCTTCTATCCCTTCGGCTTATTTTCTAAACGCCGATTGAGCAAGCCATCCTGTACTTACTTTTTCCATTGAATATAAACCTTGCTCCTCAAACCATTGGTTTGGCATCGCTACATTCGATAATGGACTTAGAGAGTTTCGCCATGAGTTCATTTTGATGAACTTAAATGGCGGCTTTTTCCCTAATTGTTTTAGTCGCTTATGCAACCTCGCTGGGTTTTTCCACAACCTTAACTGAATTGCCCTTAATCGTCGTCTCACCCACCTTGCCAACAAATTTAGCACTCGTTTACAATTGGCTATACTGAAATAATTTACAAAGCCGCGCACCACTGGATTGAGTCTTTTTATTACTTCAATTAAGTTCATGCCACTATTTCGCTTTGTTAATCGTTTAACTCTTTGTTTAAAGCCTTTGAGTTTTGTGGCTTGGATACGCGTCCAATTACTGCCTATCTCCACTCCCAAAAATTTTACGCCTTCACTACTATGCGCTATGTGCGTTTTCTTTTCGTTGACTGTTAACTTTAAGCCTTTTTCGAGTATCTGAGTCGCTACTGTGAGTGCATTCTTGGCTGCTTTTTCTGTGCAGCATAAGATCAATATGTCGTCGGCGTACCTCACTATTCTGTGATTTCGCTTTTTCATTTCTTGATCAAATGCATCTAGGTAGATATTCGCCAACAGTGGACTGATAACACCACCTTGTGGACTTCCTAGCTCACTCGCTTCCCAATTATTGCCTATCATTACTCCGCTTTTTAAAAACTGTTTGAGCAGTTTTAAGATGCTACCGTCTGTCACTTTGCTTTTGACGCTGCTTATGATCAAGTCGTGATCGAGTAGGTCAAAACACTTCGACAGATCCATATCAACCACCCACTCACGGTGATATTTACGAATAAATACCGTGGCTTTGCTGATGGCGTCATGACAACTTCGTTTCGGCCTGTACCCATAACTTGATGGGTGAAAGTCGATGTCGAAGAGCGGTTGGAGAATGTTCAATAGTGTTTGTTGTACTATGCGGTCGCGAACTGTTGGAATTCCCAGCAGTCTCACACCACCATCATCTTTCGGTATTTCTATCCGTTTGACTGGCTGTGCGCGATACTGCTTGCTTTGCAGTTCACCTTGCAGTTGTTTCAAGTTTTCTTCTAAATTCAAGGCGAACGCGGCTATGGACTGCCTATCTATTCCGGCCGCTCCTTTCGCTGCTTTCACTTTTTTGAATCCCTTGTACAGGTTATTAATATCTAATAATTGCCCATACAAGCTGTAGTAAACTGTCATCAATTGCCTTTGCTTACGGTATGTCTGTCGTTTCACATTGATGTATAGTGGTGTTCTTCATGAGGACATTAGGTGTGCTAGCCGAATGGCAATCTGCCTAAGTGGTCGCTCATTACTCCCATGCTCGGCCTTCAGTTCTCAGCGTCCACATTCCTGCTTAGCCGTCATCTCTTGCCTATTTCCGTCGAAATACATGTGAGCCTATACGTCGATACTCCTGATTTTCATACACTTAAAGAATACTTCCCCCCTTCGCAATCAATTAAAACTTTTGATTAAAATTGACCCTATCAAACATTCTGTTGATAGTCGGCTTGGTTTTGTCCTCCACACCATTACTGGCTTTCATCGGCCTAGCCTTACTCACTACTACGGGTTCATCTGCCACCTCACACCGACGTTAAACCTTGGGTTTCCCCTTGAGTTTAGGCCACTTATTTACACTAAGTTTAGATGCCAGGCTTCCCCAGTTACTGCACTGGCTCCCTGTTAGAAATCCCACCCTCAAGCACAGTATTGGTCTGACTAAGTATAGGGCGTTGCGCTATTTTGCACGCTGACCCACCAATACTGCCGAAACAGGTTACGGTTAGTTGTGTACCTCTAACTTCTTATGGCTTCCTTCAGACCCCACCGTTGGCCAGTGACGCCCTTGCCATTCAGATTATCTTCCCCTTAGTCAGGGTAATAAGGCATCTTTCAGCCTATCGGGTTTGCCAGCTTCGCTGGGCAAACAAAAAAAGCAGCCTAAGCTGCTTTTTTGTACATATTGTAGTTTATTACATTAATAATAATTAAATAAATAAATACAACTTTAGTGTAAGCCACCTAAGTACTGCGAAAGTACTTCAATGTCTTTATCTGTTAATTTCTTTGCAATATCTTGCATCACACCATTTAAATCATTTTGGCGTGTGCCATCACGAAATTTTTCAAGTTGCGCTTTAACGTAACCTGGATGCTGAAAAGAAACTTTTGGAAATTTTGCAAGTGACGAGCCATTACCACGAGGGCCATGACATGCAGCACATCCTGGAATACCACGATCTGCATCACCTGCTTTGTAAAGTATTTTACCGGTTTCAACTACGTCTTTAGGCGTAGCTTCTTCGCTCATGTTTAGTGATGCAAAATAAGCCGACAAATCTTTCATATCCTGTTCGCTTAATGGCATAGCCATTGCGCTCATAACCGGATCCATACGACCTTTTTTGCCACCTGAGGTCATACCTAGTTTTAAGTCTTGAAGTTGCTTATAAATATAATCGGCATGTTGACCCGCAAGCTTAGGATAGATATTAATCGGTGCATTACCGTCTGGGCCGTGACAAGCCGCACACGTTACTGATTTTTCTTTACCTGCGTTTACATCGCCTTCAAATGCTGTTGCGTTGCTTGCTGACAACGCACCAAGCAATATAGTTAAAGATAGTGCTATTTTTTTCATGGTGAATTCTCTGTTTCCGACCCTGTATCATCTACAATATGGATGTTGTGATTTTTATATTCTACACGATAATAAATTCTCTGGCACGTTTTCTACTCATATTAAACTTATAATTTATAGGGTTTTGCCTTAGGTTAAGCTTTAACTTGGTTTAAATGTGCTGTATATGGTGGTTTAACAGCTTTTTAATAACTCCTTTATAGTATAAAATACGCCCCATGAGCGAATTTAGCTCAATGTGATCATTTTTAAGTTTTAGGAGAGCCCGTGCTCAAATCTCGTATCAAATATAATACCGCGTCTTTCGTTACAAGCGCTCCAGACATTACTAAATTACCTGCTGATACGGGAATTGAAGTTGCGTTTGCCGGTCGCTCCAATGCAGGTAAATCAAGTGCTCTTAATGCACTTACCGACCAAAAATTAGCGCGTACCAGTAAAACTCCTGGACGTACTCAGCTAATAAATACCTTTGAACTTGCTGATGTTGATGACATGCGCCTTATCGATTTACCAGGCTATGGCTTTGCTAAAGTACCAATTGAAATGAAAAAGAAATGGCAGAAGTCGCTAGGCGAATATTTACAAAAGCGTCAGAGTTTAAAAGGTATTGTAATTTTAATGGATATTCGTCATCCATTAAAAGATTTAGACCGTGATTTAATTAATTGGGCTATTAGCAGTGAAATTCCTGTTTTAGCGCTATTAACTAAAGCAGACAAATTTAAACAAGGTCCGCGTCAATCACAAGTACTTAAAGTTCGCCGTGAATTAAGCGCCCTTGATGGTGATATTACGGTACATGCATTTTCATCACTAAAAGGTACTGGCTTGCCAGACGTTGCCAAAAAACTTGATGAATGGTTTTTAGGCCCAGTTGTAGCGGTACCACCTGCTGAAAAAATACTTAACGATGACACTAACCCAGCAAGCTAATTTATTCTGCAAGGCTTAAAAGCTTACACATTCGATAAATAGCCGAGCTTATCTGTCTCGGCTATTTCAGCCTATTGCATTAATAGCATACACTTTTTGCCACGCACGCATTACAAACCTAAGCCATTATTATCCGCTATTACTCGAGTTTAGGATAAATAAAACGGCTCCCCGGCAGATGTTATAAAATAACCCTGTTTATCAGTATTGGCTATTTTAGCCCATTGCATTAATAGCATACACTTCTTGCCACGCACGCATTACAAACCTAAGCCATTATTATCCGCTATTACTCGAGTTTAGGATAAATAAAACGGCTCCCCGGCAGATGTTATAAAATAACCCTGTTTGTCTGTCTGGGCTATTTCTGCCCATTGATAAAATACACTTCTTGCCACGCGTGCACAGCACCCATAAGGGAGTTGTATATAAGGCACGGCTGCATCTTTGTAGTCTTGTATATATATAGGTTGCTCAGCACTGATGAGCCATTGTCTGTCTAGGTTATCTATACAACAAAGCACTTGTCCTTGCTCGGTATTTTCAAATCGCCAGGCAACAATAATAAAGGGGGCGTCTTCAACCGTGATGGCTATTTTTTCGACCGGCGTTTTTAAATAAAACTGCTCACCCTCTTTACACAATACCGAGGCAAACAGCTTTACCATAGCCGGGCGTGTTATTTCACTGCCAGCATAAAACCATTGCCCTTGGTCGTTAATAACCATTGGCAATGATCCACAGTGAGTTGGTTGCCAACTATCAAAGGGTTTACTTGGCTCGCTTAATTGCTTGCTTAGTTGGCTAAGGGAAATCACTGCTTTTTAAATGTCAGTGCAAAAGTAACAGGTACGGCAGTCGCAATTGACGGTAAACCCGCTAATTTTTGTAATTCCATAATGCCCTCTGTAATTGCAAAATCATTACTATTAATAATAATAGGACTGAAAGAAGACACACTTAAATCACCATTTTCTGCACTGCTAACCAGCACATCTATAGTAAGCGGCTTTTTATTACCATGAAAATCAAGTTCCGCATTAATCCCTTTAAGCACATACTGGCCAGGTTTTTTAATACTGCTGAGCTGCGATGCTAGATCTGCGGTTAATATGGCATTTGCAAATGTATCGGCTTCAAATAATAATTTTGTTAAACGCTCATTACGAATGGGGATCAGTGTTTCTGCCGAGGTTAAGTCTACATTTACACTAAACTCACCTTTATCTGATAACTTGCCTTCAATATTAGTAAAGTGATTTGCTTCAGCAATACTATTTTTTTTGATAGAAACAAAGCTTAATTGGCTTTTATCGTTTACTAACTGCCAATCGGCCTGAGCGATATTAGAAATAACTAAACTTGATAACGACAAACCTGCAATAGCTAATGCTTTAAACATGACGAATTCCTTCTATAAATGAACAATACCCCATTCATTAGAACCACAAATGAATAGAAAGTACTTTTTATGAGCTTATATGGTATCACCTAAAGGATTAAGTGTAATTATAGAATAATAAATGGGGAATAATTAAGGTTAGGAATAAAAAACGGCCCATCAAATATATGATAGGCCGGTATAGCAAACTGGGGAGAAGCTATGAATAATTGCATCTTCGCAGATGCATCATCAACAGGATGTCCTACAGGATGAGGACGGCGCGACTTTAACAAAAGCCAGCGCACTAGTACAATAAAATTCTAGATAATTTGTGTATATTTGCCAACACCTTATGATTTAACATGGGTCTTTTCTTTGGTTAACTTTTATGTAACTAAAGCGGCTATTTATTTAAGTAATTAATATTTTTATACTGACATAAAAAAAGTGCCCTTAGGCACTTTTTTGTCATTTTATTATATAAACTTAGTGAGCCTGTTCCCAGTTGTCGCCTTCATCAGCTTCAACTATAAGTGGTACATCAAGAGTAGCCGCTTGCGACATTAGTTCGCAAATATGCTTTGTGTAAGCATCAACACAGTCTGTTTTAATTTCAAATACCAACTCATCGTGTACTTGCATTAATAGCTTAACGGTATTGGGAGCTTGCTCGTATACCCAACTGTGTACACTTAACATTGCCTTTTTAATGATATCGGCAGCAGTGCCTTGCATTGGCGCATTGATTGCTGCGCGCTCAGCTCCTTTTCTTCGTGCACCATTTTGGGCTTTTATTTCTGGTAAATATAAACGGCGTCCAAAAATAGTCTCTACATAACCGCTTTCAGCGGCCTTTTCACGCGTTGTTTCCATATATTCTAAAACACCTGGGAAACGCTCAAAATATTTATCAATATAATGCTGCGCTTCATGGCGTGGCACATCCAGCTGGCGTGCTAAACCAAATGCCGACATGCCATAAATTAAGCCAAAGTTAACCGCTTTAGCTTTACGACGCATATCGCTGGTCACTTCTTCTAAACTTACACCAAATACTTCTGCTGCAGTGGCACTGTGCACGTCTAAACCATTAGCGAACGCACTTAATAAACCTTTATCTTGTGAAAGATGCGCCATTATACGTAGCTCAATTTGGCTATAATCGGCAGCGACAATTTTATAGCCATCGGCCGCTATAAACGCTTCACGAATACGACGCCCTTCTTCTGAGCGAATTGGAATATTTTGTAAATTAGGATCGGTTGAACTTAAACGCCCAGTTGCCGTTACGGCTTGATGATACGAGGTATGCACACGCTGCGTTTTCTCGTTAACCATTAACGGTAATTTGTCGGTATAGGTTGATTTAAGCTTTGATAAACCACGGTGCTCAATAATTACTTTAGGCAGTGGATAGTCGTGCGCTAATTCTTGTAATACTTCTTCTGCGGTAGAAGGCGCGCCTTTAGGCGTTTTTTTAATTATTGGCAGTTCCAGTCTTTCAAACAACAATACTTGTAGTTGTTTTGGAGAACTTAAATTAAATGGTTCACCCGCTATTTCATACGCTTCTTTTTCCAGCTCCAATAAACGCTCGCCTAAGCGTTGGCTGTGCGCAGCAAGCATTTTGCTGTCTATTGCTACACCAGTGCGTTCAATATCAGAAATAACATTAACCAGTGGCATTTCTATATCTTCGAATACTGATTTTAGTTTTTCGTCAGCGGCTAATTTTGGCCATAAAACTTGGTGTAAACGCAGCGTAATATCTGCATCTTCAGCGGCATAGGGGCCGGCTTTATCTAGCTCTACTTGATTAAAAGTAAGTTGCTTTTTACCTTTACCAGCAATATCTTCAAAGCTGATATTTTTATGGCCTAAAAATTTAAGTGCCAGTGAATCCATATCATGGCGCGTACCCACACTGTTAAGCACATACGATTCAAGCATGGTATCAAACTTAATACCGTTTAATTCATAACCCGCATTTGCTAATACGCTTTTATCGTATTTAAGGTTTTGCCCTACTTTAGCTTTTTTGGCATCGGCTAGAATAGGTCCTAATTTTTGCATTACAAACTCAAGGCTTAGTTGCTCAGGTGCACCCGGATAGTCGTGAGCAACGGGTAAATAAGCAGCTTCACCGGCTTTTACCGCAAAGCTCATACCTACTAACTGTGCTTGCATGTAATCAAGGCTGGTTGTTTCTGTATCAAAGGCAAATAGCTCAGCATCATTTAGCTGCTCTATTAATGCATCAAACTGGCTCTCGGTTAAAATAGTTTCGTATTGTGCCTCTGCTACTTTTGGTACTTCGTTAGCCTCAGTGGGAACAGCTAAGTGTGTTTCGGTATCTTTAGGGTTATCGAGTAACTCAGCTAACCAACGACGAAATTCACATTCACCATAAAGCGCAATTAGCTCATCTTTATTGGGCTCTTGTAACTTAAAGGTATCAAGATCCGACTCAACCTCAACATCACACTTAATAGTAGCAAGTTGATAGCTTAAAGGCAGATGATCTAGCGCAGCTGCTAACTTTTCTCCTATTTTACCTTTGATCTCGCTGGCATTATCCATAACGCCCTGTAGCGATCCGTATTTTTCTAACCACTTAACCGCAGTTTTAGGACCACACCCTTCTACCCCTGGAATGTTATCTACTTTATCGCCCATTAAAGCTAAATAATCGATAATAAGCTCTGGGCCCACACCAAACTTTTCAACTACAGTAACAGGATCCGAGATACTGTCGGTCATGGTGTTTATAAGCGTTACATGTTCATTTACCAACTGCGCCATATCTTTATCACCGGTAGAAACCAGTACGTGGCGCTTTTGCTCTGAAGCTATGCGCGCAAACGTACCAATTACATCGTCGGCTTCAACACCTTCAATGCTAATAAGCGGAAAACCCATTGCCTTAATAATACGGTGGATTGGCGCTATTTGCGTGCGTAAGTCATCTGGCATTGGCGGACGGTTCGCTTTATATTCGCTATACATGTCATTTCTAAAGGTTTTGCCTTTAGCGTCAAATATAACCACCATATGCGAGGGATCATATTGTCTGATCAAACTTTTTAGCATGTTGATCACACCATATATCGCTCCGGTCGCTTCACCTTTTGAGTTAGTTAAATGTGGCGGTGAATGATAAGCACGAAATAAATATGAAGAGCCATCAACTAAAATAAGTGGGTTTTCGGGGATCTGAGCCATGGTGAATTTGGATCCTAAATACAAAAAGTAAGATAATTATAAGCATGCCATAAGGCAGTGAATAAAACGACTGCGAATTAATACTACTGATGTTGATTAATTCAGAACAAACTGTGGATAACTTTGTAGATAACAGCCACAGGCCATTCTTCCAAAGCATTAAAAAACGCTTAGAAATAAAGTTAACTGGTTGTTTTTACTAAAAAAGATAATACGAGGTTCTTTTTTTATTATTTTTTTACCAATGTGGAAAAAAGTTTTAAGCGTTACATCCGCTGTTAGTCATTGCCATTATTTG
This sequence comes from Pseudoalteromonas nigrifaciens, assembly GCF_002221505.1. Lineage (NCBI taxonomy): Bacteria > Pseudomonadati > Pseudomonadota > Gammaproteobacteria > Alteromonadales > Pseudoalteromonadaceae > Pseudoalteromonas > Pseudoalteromonas nigrifaciens. The sequence continues at coordinate 3,227,506 of NZ_CP011036.1, forward strand.
CATCCATTTAAATAACTGGACGAGCATTCTAGCATAATGGATCAAAGATCATAGCGATCCTTTATAATTTTTTTCACTGTGGTTGATCACCAAATGGCATATACCCTATGATCACTCGCTTAGCGAACAGTAACTATACAAATAATTTTTCAAACAGATTATTTTTGCCATGTTAAACTTGAAGGTCTGTTGATCTTTCAAGGTTGAGTTTGCAGCAGTGTGTTTGGTATTTAGACAAGGCAGAGCCTATGTGGTGTGGTTATTCCCCATAAATAGGCGATAACGCAGCATTAATACCAAACATGCGCTGCCCGAAGGGTTCTGTCTAGGGGCGATTAACTCTTTGTTAGGGGCATGAGCAGGATGCAAAAGCTTTGCTCTGTTTTTACTTATTTACACATAGATGTAAGCCAGTAGAATAACGCAGGAGCAGTTACCGAGCCTACTAGGTTACAAACCTCGCGCCGCGATCAAATCGCTCCTAGTTTGAACGAATTTTAATCCGCAAAGGTTAACAGACCCTAATCTATCGAACTAAATTTTAGTTTGCCGACTTAAACGGAGCAGATAAAAAATGAAAAAAGTTGCAGTAATTTTAGCCGGTTGTGGCGTTTATGATGGTAGTGAAATTAATGAAGCCGTTTTGACTTTATTACACATAGCAAAAAATGGTGCAAGTTATCAATGCTTTGCACCCGATATAGCGCAGCATCACACCATTAATCACCTCACTGGTGAAGAAACCACCGATAATCGTAATGTACTTGTAGAAGCAGCGCGTATTGCTCGCGGCGAAGTAAAAGCGATTACTGAGCTGGACGTTACACAGTTTGACGCTTTAATTGTACCGGGTGGTTTTGGTGCTGCAAAAAATCTATCTGACTTTGCTATAAAAGGGCCACAGGCAAGTATTAATGCTGACGTGTTACATGCCTGTAAAGCGTTTGCCAATACCAATAAAGCGGCGGGCTATATGTGTATTGCTCCTAATTTAATTCCTTTTATTTATCAGCAAGCACACCTAACTATAGGTAATGATAGTGACACAGCTAATGCACTTAACACCCTAGGTGCTCAGCATGTCACCTGCGCAGTAGATGATATTGTTGTAGATCAGCAGTATAAGCTAGTAACAACACCAGCCTATATGCTGGCACAATCTATACTCGATGCCGATGCTGGAATAGCTAAACTGGTGAGTGAAGTGCTCGCACTAAGCTGATTTTTGAGCAATATGATCTATTTAGATTTTTGTAACTTAGAATAACAGTTACTCTGTTTAACCATTTAGTAAACTGCTGTTTTTATTGAGTTAACGCAATCTTTAGTCGATTTAATCAATAAAATCTACTCTTAGCATTTTATAAATTGCTTAGGGGAGTTATAATTGTTTTAAATTCCGTCATTTACAATCGTGATTGATCACGTTCAAATTGAAGTGGGCAAGGCAAAATGAAAAAACTATCAGCTGCAGCATTACTAATGCTAGCAACCACCGCATACGCACAGCCATATGATAACTCTATGACTGCCGATGCAATCAAAAAACGTCTCGCACCGATTGGTGCTGTATACCTTGAGGGTGACAAAGTGGCCGCTCCTGCAGCCCCTACTGGCCCACGTTCTGGCGAGCAAGTATATCAAGCTTCATGTTTTGCGTGTCACGGTACTGGTGCGTTAGGCGCACCTAAATCGGCTGATGATTGGTCACCTCGCCTTGCTAAAGGTAATGATGTATTACTCGATCACGCACTGAATGGTTTTAATGCAATGCCGCCAAAAGGTACTTGTATGGATTGTTCTGAAGACGAAATTAGTGCCGCAATTAACTTTATGACAACTAAGTAAAAGCCTATTAAAATCAATAAATAAAAAGGTTTACCTAAGGTAAGCCTTTTTTAATGCTTTTTATCTACTTTTAACCGCTATTTTAACGAATATATACTTGACGCTAATAGTTAAAAATGAAATTATAAGCGCAATTAGTATACAATAAAAACACAGCTGGTTAACATCATTGGAAGATAAATTAACAGTACCTAGTAACTTAGCGCATCAAAATAAACGTCTTAAAGCGCTACTGAAAAAGTACAAGCATGCACATCATCTACAAAATGCCCTGATCCTATTATCAGAGCAAGCCAGCACGGTTGCAGAACTTACCTTACTCTATCCCGCTATACACGATATTTTGCAAAAGTACGTACCAAGCAAAAGTTTTTATGTTGTACTTTCCAACAGACACACAAACTTATTAGAACTTTCTTATTTTTCAGACGAAAAAGATGGTCTTGCTATTGCCCTTAATCAGCATAATAGTTTTAACGAAGGTGCAACTGGTTATGTATTTAAACAAGGTAAAACAACCTACTTTACTAAGCAACAAATGCAAGATGCTGCTAATAATGGTTTATTTAAAGCTTTAGGTACGCCTGCTGAGCACTGGATTGGCGTGCCTGTATTTCAAGAAAAAAGCATTATAGGCGTACTTGCAGCACAAAGTTACGACACAAAGCAAGGATACAGCCCTCAACAAATACAATTACTAGAGGTTATGTCGCTGTACTTAGCTACCGCAATAGAGCGAGTAAAAAAGCGCGAGCAACTCGAAGCCGAAGTTAAAGTTCGCACCCAAGCACTTACACAAAGTAACGCAGCGCTTAACCTTGAAGTCGAACAACGTAAACGAGCCCTACAACGCCAGCAAATTTTATTTAAAATATCGGAGCTGGCAACACAAGCTAAAAATATTGATGATGTATATTTACAACTGCATGAAATTATAAAGTCGATAACCTATGCTGATAACCTTTATATTGCACTTTATAACAAAGATTCTGGCTGGCTAAGCTTTCCTTATTACGTAGATGAATTTAAAAAGAACCCTCAATCAAGGCGTTTTTCTAAAGGCTATAGTGAGCTGGTAATTAGCACCGAAGAAACTCAGCTTATACATCCCGATAGAGCAAAAGCGCTTATACAAGATGGCACAGTACAACGCACTTCACCTGTGCCTGAAAAGCAAATGGCTACTAGTTGGCTTGGCGCACCATTAAAAACATCACAAGGTGTTATTGGTTTAATTGTTTGCCAAGCGTATAACAATAAACATATTTTTAGCCAAGATGATTGCGAACTCATCACCTTTGTATCCCATCAAATTGCTACAGTATTACAAACAAAATTAGCTAATATCGCACTTAAAAAGAGTCATCAGGAGCTTGAGTTTCGAGTTGACGAAAAAACTAAAGAGTTACGCCAAGCTAACCTACATTTACAAATGCAAATTGATGAGCGAAAAAAAATAGAGCAGCAGCTTTATCACGACGCGCATCACGACTCGCTGACCGGTTTAGCTAACCGAAGCTTATTTTTAACTCAACTTGAAAAAACCCTGCAAGAATATCATCGCTTTGTAGAGCAACACTTTGCCGTATTATTTATTGATTTAGATAAGTTTAAAAGTATTAACGACCAACTTGGCCATCATGCCGGGGATCAGTTTTTAATTAGCGTGAGTAAGCTATTTTCGCAGTGTATTCGCGAGCACGACTTATTAGCGCGCTTAGGGGGGGATGAGTTTGTAATTTTATTGACTCATTTAACCGAGCCTCAACAAGCTGAAGATGTTGCAAATAGAATAATTAACTTAATGGCAGAACCATTTTGTTTTAAAGGCTCGTCACTGCAAAGTGGTGCAAGTATTGGTATAACTTACTCTAACCAAAGCTATAAAAATACGGATGAAATAATTCGTGATGCCGATGCCGCTATGTACTACGCTAAAAACTCAGGTAGAAACCGCTATGAGCTATTCCACCCGCTATTAACGCAAGCAATACCAGAGCAGCAATCACCAGTACTGCATTACCTTGAACAGCTACCGATGAACTTTAGAAGTTCTGAGATCATTACTCTTGATGAAAATTGCCAGTCTGAGTCATTGCTAGAGGCATTTGGCGAGCACCCTATATTGGGCTATACCAGTTTTGATATTCTAAAAAAGTTTGCCTGCGATAAAGAGCAACATCTTAATGTTGAACTACAGCTACTACAACAAGCATACACACAAACAAGTAACGCTAACTTAAACGTCGGCTTACTACCTTGCTCTAGTTTGTTATTGGCCCATCCTGAGTTTAATTTATTTACTGATGCTTTGAGCCAATGCGAAAACAAAACACAGCTTTGCTTACTCTTTGACGAACAAGAAATTCGTTATGCTAGTGCAACACAAATTGAAAATTTAAAGCAATTATCTTTAAACGGCTACTCTATTGGGTTAAATAATTTTGCTAAAGATAAATGCGAGCTTAACTTACTTAGCGAAATTGATTTTGACTACCTACTACTAAGCTCGACATTTAGTAAACGTATTTTGCAGCAAGCTAGCTACGACCTACAACTGCAGGGCGTACTTGCCATTACTAAAATTAAAAACACTAAAGTAATAGCAAAAGGCCCTGCTATATTAAATTTTAGAGCTCTATTAGATAAACACGGTCTAGGATTTTTTATCGGTAAACAGTCTGCACTTAACAGTAGTTTGCAGCCCTCTATTAGTCACTCTGAATCACTGCAACGTTAACCAATTTATTCAGGTTTTTTAAGCATAGCGCGTAGATTAGCCACACGCGCCTGACCTTTTTCCATTCGCTCGGCTTGGCTATTAGGTGCTTTTTTATTCTCGAATGCTAAATCGTCTTGTGGTAGTTCTTGTACAAAACGACTGAGCTCTGTTTGTGATGTTTCGCCAAATTGACGACGTATTTTAGCATAAGTTAAGGTGAGCTCTTGTTGAGCTCGGGTGATCCCAACATACGCAAGGCGACGCTCTTCATCTACGTTGTCCTCATCAATACTTACCTGATGCGGTAGCAAGCCCTCTTCCATACCCACCATAAACACGTACGGGTACTCTAGTCCCTTTGATGCATGCAAGGTTGATAACTGCACCGCGTCGGCTTCATCTTCTTCTTCGTTACGCTCTAACATATCGCGTAATGTAAGTTTGCTCACTACTTCGGCCAAGGTCATGGGCTCGTTATCGGCGTCGCCGGTTAGCATGTCGGTGATCCACCGATATAACTCCGATACGTTTTTCATCCGCATTTCAGCCGCTTTGGCACTAGGTGATGACTCGTATAAATACGCTTCGTAGTTAATGTTACGCACTAAATCTTTAACCGCTTCTAGGGTATCACCGCGCACCGCGTTGTCTGATAGCTCCACAACCCAACGTGCAAACCCAGTAAGTGCGTTCAAACCACGCCCTTTTAGCCTATAACCTAGGTCATTATCAAAACAGGTAGCAAATAAACTCATGTGCTTTTCATTTGCGAGCGTACCCAGCTTTTCAAGTGTCACCGTGCCTATTTCGCGCCGTGGCGTATTTACTATACGTAAAAATGCATTGTCATCGTCTTGATTAACCAGCAGCCGTAAGTAGGCCATAATATCTTTAATTTCTGAGCGCGAAAAAAACGACATACCACCGCTAATTTTGTATGGAATACGGTTACTCATTAACGATTTTTCAAAGCCTCGCGCTTGGTGATTACCACGATATAAAATAGCGTAATCTTTGTAGCTAGTGCGTTTCATAAACTTATGCGAAATAATTTCAGCCACTACGCGCTCAGACTCATGTTCTTCATCACGACAACCAATTACTTTTATTGGCTCACCATAACCGAGTTCACTAAACAGCTTTTTTTCAATGTCGTGCGGGTTGTTGGCAATTAATATATTAGCCGCTTTTAGTATTCGCCCTGCACTACGGTAGTTTTGCTCCAGCTTAATAAGTCTAAGCCCGGGGAAGTCTTTACTTAATAACACTAAGTTTTGCGGACGCGCACCGCGCCATGAATATATCGATTGATCGTCATCGCCTACCACAGTAAAGCGGGCGCGTTCACCTACTAACAGCTTAACAAGTTGGTATTGGCTGGTATTGGTATCTTGGTACTCATCCACCAGCAAGTATTTAAAGCGTTGCTGCCAGCGCATCCGTGAGGTGGCATTATTAGTAAGGAGCAAAGTAGGGATCATTATTAAGTCATCAAAATCTAGTGCATTGTAAGCACGTAACTGGTTTTGATAGCGACCATAAAGCTGTGCAAATAATGCTTTTTGTGGCTCTTGCGCTTCGCGGATTGCTTGTTCTGGTAAAATTAATTCGTTTTTCCAGCTACCAATTGCCATTTTTAATAGCTTGAGTAGGTCTTTATCATTTTTAAGTTCGTCTTCGGTTAAATCATTTAATAACTGGTTGGTATCTTGATCGTCAAATAGCGAAAAACCCGGCTTAAAGCCCAGTGTACTAAGTTCTTTTTTGATAATTTCTAAACCCAGCGTATGAAATGTAGATACCCAAAGCCCTTTGGCATCTTGCTTGCCAAGTGTTTGCAAAACACGCTCACGCATCTCTTTAGCAGCTTTATTGGTAAAAGTAACCGCGGCAATATTACGCGCTTTATACTCACACTGTTTCACTAAATATGCGATTTTATTAGTAATAACACGCGTTTTACCAGAGCCAGCTCCAGCAAGCACTAAGCATGGCCCACTAATATATTTTACCGCTTCATCTTGTTTAGGATTGAGTTTCATAACGACCAAAGAGATTTAAAAAGACGGGCAATTTTAACGTAACCATTACAGCGAGCATAGCAATTGCACTAATTAATTCGATAAAGATCAACCTGTGTTAAATACACTGGCTATAAGGTAATATTAGTTATTATAAATTCTGGGCAACAGCCAAGGGACGAACATGATTAATCCAGCAAAACTTGAAGAAATTGCAAAGCAAATCACTAGTAATATGCCACAAGGCGTAAAAAACTTAGCCGATACACTCGAAGGTAAAACCAAACAAGTTTTACAAAACAAGCTTGCTGAGATGGACTTTGTAAGTCGTGAAGAGTTTGATGTACAAAGCCAAGTACTGATCCGTACACGCGAAAAGCTAACTGAGCTTGAAGCTAAAGTTGCACTGTTAGAGCAACAACTTAGCACTCAGCCAAATGCTGAATAATATATACGCTTAAAGTAAAAAAGCAGCCAAGGCTGCTTTTTTGTTTTGTAATAGTGCTAATTAATTAAATAACCTGAACTCTAGTTAAGGAACTTACTAACATATTGAATTATAATTATATTTATTTTCTCTAGCCAGAAGTTTTCAGTGAAAACAAGGCGAATTTACGCGTCAATAGCTGGCCTATTGCAAGTAAATTCAACGCAGTTAGCGCTGAAAATAGCTGCTTGAGATAGATTTATTATCCGGAGCTCAGGTTAAATAGCTCATCAAGTACATAGTAAGCTAAATTGCTCTGCTGCGCGCAACTCACAACCAGCATTTTTTGCGCTACTTGCTCCCCAGTTATTGGTTTATAGCGTTTTAAAAGTGGCAGGCGAGTTATAATGGGTAAAATAACACTGCCAATTTTCTCAGCCACTCTAAACTGCTTACGGTTACCTAATAATAACGACGGCTGAAAAATACTGATACGTGCAAAAGGCAGTTGCTTAACCTGCTCCTCTAGTTGCCCCTTCATTTTTAAATAAGGGCTAGTGCTGTGCGCATTTGCACCACTTGATGACACCAAGCAGTAATGTTGCACACCATTACTTGCGGCTAATTGCGCGGCAATAAATTGATAATCAAAATCAACTCTTCGCTGCGCCGCAATTGAGCCGGCTTGCTTTTTAGTAGTACCTAAACAAGAAAAAAACACATCGCCTTTAAATAATGCAGCATATTGAGTTAACTCATCAAACTCAATTATATGATTAACGAGTTTTGGATGACGTATGCTTAGCGCACGACGGCTTAAGGCAATTACATTAGAAAAATACGCGCTTTGTAGTAACTTTTTTAATAACTCATTTCCTACTAACCCTGTTGCACCTATAATTACCGCCGTTTTTGTCATCGCTTTAATTATCCATGGTCAAGTTTTGAAAACACGTGTTGCACGGCTTTTTTATAAGTGTCGGCTTCTTCTGATGCACAAGTTACTACTGACTCTAGGTCATGTAGGTGGCCATTTTCTAGGCCGTAAACCCAACCATGAATCGATAAACTTTGTCCACGTGCCCATGCGTCTTGTACTATATTAGTACGCGCTACATTACGTACCTGCTCAATTACATTAAGCTCTATTAAACGGCTTAAACGCTCTTTTTCAGGCACTGCATTTAATTGCTCTAGGTGCTTCTCTTTTACATCACCAACATGGCGCAGCCAATTATCAATAAAGCCAAAGCGGGCTTCATCTAGTACTGCTTGTACACCACCACAACCATAATGCCCCACCACCATAATATGTTTAACTTTTAATACTTCAACAGCATATTGCATTACCGATAAACAGTTATGATCTGTATGTACAACTACGTTTGCTACGTTACGATGTACAAATAGCTCACCTGGGAGTAAATCTACAATTTGATTGGCTGGCACGCGGGAGTCGGAACAACCAATCCATAAGTACTCTGGATTTTGCTGCATTGATAGTATTTTAAAAAAGTCAGGATCCGCTTTACTAGTGCGATCTGCCCAACGTTTATTATTGTCGAATAAATTTTTTAGCTTTCTCATTGCATCTCTTTTCAGTTCGAAGACGGGTAATTTGCCAAGATCAAAATATTGCGCGGTGTTAACTGTTTTGCGCAAAACGTTTTAATACTGACTTGATAGCCTTGCTGCTGTAAATATAAAGCACGATCGAGCACAAGCCAAACTTCTATTGCTCTTCTGAACACATGTCGAACCAGTTCAATACGATCTGTTACTTTTATCTTGTCCTGCCCAATAAGTAAAAACTCATTATAATCAATCTCTTGTGGCAACTTTAACGACTTTTTGTCTGCAGCCCATGCACAAAATGATTTAAATGAATCTGAAAACACCGCCTTGTTAACCGACGGCACACTGACGTAATGTTGCTCATTAGTAATCGATTTTCGCAGGGCATCAAACCCGAGTCGCCATGCAACTTCAGTGTTACGCACTTTAACTATGCGTGAAGGCGCGGTGACCATTTCTTGAAGTGCGAGCTTTAAGTCGCGATGAGTTAAGTTAAGGAGACTTTGTTGTGCAAGCGTACTCATTGCTAGGTAATTATCTGGGGTAAATAAATGATAACAACAAGGAGAAAAACTAATGTTAGAGACTTTAGCTACACTGGCCTGCTGCATAAAAGCTTGATGTAAACCGCCGCAAGCATGTAAAGCGACTGCGTGCATATCGGCTTTAAAAAAAGCAGTAATGTCATCCTTCAATACATCAGCTTGGCTAAAGTGCATAGCTAAGCCTTGCTGCTTTGCACTGTGCTGCCCTTGCTCACATAATTGCGGTTGCAGCTCTATACTGTGCACGCTTTTAGCACCATTAAACGCTAGCATACGCCCGAGGTGCCCTTTACCCGCGCACCATTCTAAAACAGGCTTGGTACTACTGGGTAAAGCCGCTACAAAATCTTGCAGCTGCTGAAACTTCCGCCCTTTTATACCGTTACTAAGCCAAAACGGATAGTCACTGCGCGTTAAGTTCGCTGTTGGTAACTCACACAAATTTACCAGCTGTTCAAGTTGCTCAATATGCGGCTCAAAAAATTGATATAACTGTTCTTCATTGCCATCTAATTGGGCAACTTCTTCATCCGTTAAATTATTTAAAGGCTCTTGTAGCTCAGGCCAAGGTAGTGCATCAAAATCAAATGCCGTACATTGCCAATATTGGCGATTACGCATAAGGAGAGAATCAAGTGCAGAAAACTGCTCAGCTAAGGTCATATCAACTTAAAATAAATAAACACAATTAATTATAGCAGCTCAGCCCACTGTCATTAAGTGGTTATTTTTTGAAGATTAAACGTAAATACAGCGGGATAGAAATAATGCTGATAATAATTGCTGCCAGTAACATCCATGAAAGCTGTAATCTTTCGGGCTCCTGATACTTATATATAAAACTAGCTTTTACTTTGTCAAAATCACTTTGTTCAACACCATATAAATCAGCTATTAAGCGCCACTTTGCCATCGACATATTACCTAGGTGAGTACTGGGTACTGTAACATAGCCTTTTAATACCTCGGCTTCATAAGCTAGCTGATGGGGGCTTTTATGCGGTGCATATTGCTGAGTTACTGCTATCGCTTCATCCATATTCATCATTGCATAACGCCAACCTTTAAGACTTGCCTGATAAAAGCTTTCTACTGTTTGCGGGTGGTTTTTAAGCATACTTTGGCTAGTAAACAAAATATCGGCATACAGATCCATACCGTACCTTTGCGGACAAATAAGTCTGTGAGCAATTCCTTGTTGCGCCATGTAATAAGGTAGGTCGGTTACATACACTTGCATTGCATCTACTTTATTGTCAATCCATGCGCGGGTCGGATTATCACCTTCATAATGGGCTAAGCGGTCGGTATTAATGCCACTGCGCTGGAGCATAATTAATAACTCAGTATTCTCTCTTTTACCGCTGGTAGTGACTCGTTTAGTAATAAAGTCTCGTGCATGAAAAATATCAGAGCTGTCTTTAACCATCCAGCAATAAGGGGAAAACTGCAATATAGCAGCCATTGCCACTAAAGGTTTACCGGCAATGCGTTGCTGTAAAACACCAGAATGACCAATGCCAAACTGCACCTCACCTTGTGCTACTGCATCAAAACTGTCGGGCATACTTAACTTGGCAGGGAGTATATTTACATCCAGCCCGACCTCTTTATAAAAGCCTTTATGCTTGGCCATATAATAGCCGGCAAATTGAAATTGATGAGTCCATTTTAATTGCAATGTAACCGGTTCTTGCGCCTGTAGCTGGCAACAAAAAAGCCCTAAAACAATGATTAGTCCTTTAATTAGCAACGAGTTCCCCTCAAAGCATATTATTATTTATTGATAATAATATGTAAAAAACATGATAAAGCAAGCACCTCAACGAGGTGCTTGTTAATAAAGAGGGTTATGCCGAAGCGAGTTTATCGACGTTTTTGCCCTGAGGCTGCGAGGTTAAAAACTGGGTAAAACACGGGTTATTTGTTTCATCTTGTACGTTATAGCCTAAGCGATTTAAGTGCTCATTAAACACATCAAATTGGCTTGGTTCAATTGCAAAACCTGCTAATACATTCCCCGTAGAGCCACCATGATTACGATAATGAAATAAAGTAATATTCCAATTACTGCCTAAGGTATCTAAAAAGCGTGCTAATGCGCCCGGGTATTCAGGAAACTCAAACTGTAATAAACGTTCATGTAATTGCTCAGGTGCTTTACCTCCAACCATATAACGCACATGTAACTTAGCGAGTTCGTTATCCGATAGGTCGCAAAATTGATAATTGTTATTGGTTAGATCTCGCTTTAACTCTTCTAGCTCTTGTAACCCTTGACGTAGCGCAATACCTACAAATATTTGCGCATCGCCGGGCCCTGCATAACGATAATTAAACTCGGTAATAGCGCGCCCACCTAACGAGGCACAAAATTGTTTAAAACTGCCTTTTTCTTCATTAATGGTAACGGCTAATAGCGCTTCGTTTTTTTCGCCAAGTGCGGTGCGCTCTGCTACATAACGTAAGCGATCAAAATTTAAATTAGCTCCTGAAAGCACGGCAGCTAAATGCAGCCCTTTTAACCCCGATTGCTGACTCCACTTTTTCAGCCCGGCAGTGGCAAGCGCGCCTGAAGGCTCGGCAATGGCACGCGTAGATACAAAAATATCTTGCATGGCGGCGCATATCTCATCGCTGCTTACGGTAACTACGTCGTCGCAAAACTTTTGCGCTAATCTAAACGTTTCAGTGCCAATAATTTTAACCGCCACACCATCGGCAAAACTACCAACTCTATCAAGCTCTACTGGCTTACCCGCTTTTAGTGCGGCTTGTAAGCAGGCACTTTCATCGGCTTCTACCCCTATTACTTTAATATCAGGGCGCAGTGATTTTATATATACCGCCATACCAGCAAGCAAACCGCCGCCGCCAACGGGAATAAATACCGCATCAAGCTCGTTTAACTGCTGCATTAGCTCACGGGCTACTGTGCCTTGCCCTACAATTACGTCTGGGTCGTCAAATGGCGGTACAAATATACCGTTGAGTTGCTCTGTAAGTTCTAGCGCATGGGCTTTAGCGGCATCAAAGTGATGACCATGTAATACTACTTCACCACCAAGTGCACGCACTGCACTTACTTTTATTTCTGGGGTAGTTACTGGCATAACTATAGTTGCCTGATGCCCTAAATGTGAGGCACTCAGCGCCACACCTTGAGCATGATTTCCCGCAGATGCAGTAATCACTACTGAGCCTTTAGGCAGCTTGTTAAGTTTATTAAATGCACCACGTAATTTAAATGAGTACACCGGCTGCTGGTCTTCGCGTTTTAGCCACACATGGTTGCCCAGCTTAGTACTGAGTTCGGCCATTTTGCTAACCTCAGTTACTTTAGCCAGCGGCTCCATGTTTGCTTGAATAATTGCACGAAAATAATCGAGTTCTTGAGAAACCATAATTAACTAAGCTCCTCTAGTTTGGCTAAATCGCGCACTGCACCTTTATCGGCACTGGTAGCAAGTAGCGCATATGCTTTAAGCGCAGATGATACATAACGCTGACGATCAAGCGGTTTATAAGCCTGCTTGCCACGCGCTAGCTGTTTTTGTTTACGAGCTTCGAGCTCTGCATCGCTAAGCGCTAAAGTAATTTCGCGAGTAGCAATATCAATAATTATTTTATCGCCGTTTTCAACGTAGGCAATCGCACCACCACTAGCCGCTTCTGGTGATACATGGCCAATTGATAAGCCTGATGTGCCGCCAGAAAAACGACCATCAGTGATCAAGGCACATTTTTCTGCTAAGCCTTTTGACTTTAAGTAACTGGTTGGATAAAGCATTTCTTGCATTCCAGGCCCGCCTTTTGGCCCTTCATAACGAATAACCACTACATCGCCGGCTTTTACTTCGTCGTTTAAAATACCTTCTACCGAATCATCTTGCGACTCATACACCACGGCAGTACCTTCAAAATGTAGCATGTCATCAACTACACCCGCGCTCTTTACAACACAGCCATCAACCGCTAAATTGCCCGACAGTACGGCTAAACCACCATCTTGACGAAAAGCGTGTTCAACACTACGAATACAACCATGTTCGCGGTCGTTATCGCCCTCATCCCAACGGCATTCTTGGCTCATTGCTTTAGTAGTGCGAATACCCGCAGGGCCTGCACGATAAAATTTGCGAGCAGCTTCGTTAGTTGGGTCTGTTGCATCCCACTTTTTAACTAGCTCAGCCATTGTTGACCCAGCGACATGATTTACCGACATATCAACTAAGCCTGCTTTACCCAACTCACGTACAATTGCCATCATGCCACCAGCGCGGTGTACATCTTCAATATGATATTCTGGCGTAGCGGGTGCTACTTTACATAAAAAGGGCGTTTTACGAGATAGTGCATCAATGTGCGACATATCAAAATCAACACCTGCCTCTTGCGCCGCAGCAAGTAAATGTAATACCGTATTTGACGAGCCGCCCATGGCTATATCTACTACCATGGCGTTCATAAAGGCTGTTTTGTTAGCAATCGCGCGTGGCAATACTTCTTGGTTATCTTTTTGGTAATACTCGCGGCACAAATCAACAATGCGTGCGCCCGCTTCAACATATAATTGTTTACGGTCTTTATGCGTTGCTAGCGTAGTACCGTTACCCGGTAGTGCTAAACCAATGGCTTCAAGTAAACAGTTCATAGAATTGGCAGTAAACATGCCTGAACACGAACCACATGTAGGACATGCTGAGCGCTCCACTTGCTCTGAATCTGCATCACTTACCGACTCATCTGCACCTTTAACCATGGCGTCTACCAAATCGAGTTTAATATCGATATTAGCAAGTTTAGTTTTACCGGCTTCCATCGGACCACCCGATACAAATATAACCGGAATATTTAAACGCAACGCTGCAAGCATCATTCCTGGGGTAATTTTGTCGCAGTTTGAAATACAAATCATCGCATCGGCGCAGTGGCCATTAACCATGTACTCAACCGAGTCGGCAATTAGGTCGCGTGATGGCAGTGAATACAACATGCCACCATGACCCATAGCAATACCATCATCTATAGCTATGGTGTTAAATTCTTTTGGCACGCCACCCGCTTGGGTAATGGTTTCAGCCATCAGTTCGCTCAGCTGATTAAGGTGCACATGCCCAGGTACAAATTGTGTAAATGAGTTTACAACCGCAATAATCGGCTTTCCGAAATCGCTATCTGTCATTCCTGTTGCACGCCATAATGCACGAGCACCTGCACGTTTTCGACCTTCGGTTGTTGTTGCACTTCTTAATTTTGCCATGGTTACCTCTGTTTTGCTGCTTTATAAGCAAGCATTCCTCATTCTTAGTTATTGAGTAAGTTTATTAACCCACTCTGTAATTGTTTACTGCGCGCACACTTAAACCACTTGTTGCTGTAAATTTTGTAAAGTAACGGCTTTTACGTCCACCAGCTTATTTAGCTGGCTGGTTAATAAGTGAATTGGCTTATCGCTGTCTACCGTCATGGTTACATGGTATTGGCCATCGTCTATATTGAGTTGAAAATGGGTTAAGTCAAAACCACGATGACGTACTACGCGTAAAAAACGCTCTACAGCAACACTTTGATTTTTTAAGGCGATTGTTAAACTATGTTTCATTGTGCTTTCCCCGTCATCATTTCATCGTTAGCTGCACCTGGTGGTACTAGCGGCCATACATTTTCTTTATTATCAATGCAGGCATGTACTATGTATGGACCTTTACTATTAACCAGTGCAGTTATTGCATCGTCAACTTGATTAGCATGGGTTATGGTTTGCCCTGGTATACCAAATACCGCTGCTAGCTGCACAAAGTCTGGATTATCTGAAAGGTCTGTTTCTGAGTAGCGCTCTTCAAAAAACAGCTCCTGCCATTGACGTACCATACCTAAGCGTTGGTTATCTAAAATAAGTATTTTTACTGGTAAATTATTACGACGAATTGTTGCCAACTCTTGAATGTTCATCATGATAGAGCCATCACCAGATACCGTAATAACAAAGTCATCGGGGCGCGCTACTTGTGCACCAATTGCCGCAGGTAAACCAAAGCCCATAGTGCCTGCACCACCACTACTTAAGTGATTACTGGGATGATTAAATTTCATATGCTGGGCCACCCACATTTGGTGCTGACCTACATCGCAGCACACGACACCCGTTTTAGGCATACGTTGGCTAAGTTGATTAAGTAAATAGGGTGCAAATACCTTGTCGCCCGGATAGTCGTAACGCCATGCATATTTAACCATCATTGCCTTGTTATAATCGCACCATGCTTGCGGAGTTACAAAACACTCTAATGCAGGTAAGGACGTTTTTAAGTCAGCAATTAAAGAAGCTTTTGCTGGTTTACGCTTACCGACTTCTGCGGCGTCTATGTCTAAATGAATTACTTTAGCGTTTGCAGCAAACTTTGCTAAGTTGCCGGTAACACGGTCATCAAACCGCGCCCCAATACACACTAGTACATCGCATTCTTGCACCGCTAAGTTAGCAGCTTGGCCGCCGTGCATACCTAGCATACCTAAGTAATACTCGTAATCGGGTAACACACTGCCCAGCGCTTTAAGTGTGGCAACCGCTGGCATGTGGGTTTTATTTAAAAACTGCATCAACTGGGCTTGTGCATCCGCTGATTGCACTCCACCACCTACATAAGCAACCGGCTGTTTAGCTTCACTAAGCAGTTGATTAGCAATAGCAACTTGCTTTAAATCAAGTTCTGGTAAGTACTCGTCTGCTGCTAGCCAAGGCTGAAATGGCACTTGCGCCATTTGAATGTCTTTTGGGATATCTACGAGTACGGGCCCTGGGCGACCGCTTTGCGCTAAGTGCATGGCCTCTTGCAATATTTCGGCTAAATCTTCGGCTCGCTCTACCATGTAACTGTGCTTAGTACACGACAGCGACATACCTAACACATCTATCTCCTGAAAGGCATCTGAACCAATCGCTGCGGTAGGCACTTGCCCGGTAATTGCTAATAATGGCACTGAGTCCATCATCGCATCGGCAAGAGCAGTAATTAAGTTAGTGGCACCAGGGCCTGACGTTGCAAAACACACTCCTAATTTACCCGTACTACGAGCAAAACCTACTGCCGCAAAGCCTGCACCTTGCTCATGCCGAGTAAGGTAGTGCTTGACTGGCGCGCCATACAAGGCATCGTAAATTGGCATAATAGCTCCGCCTGGGTAGCCAAATACTTCTTTTACGCCGTGTTTGGCTAATAAATCTATTGTTAATTCTGCGCCTGTCATTAATAAAACCCTCATTCCTCAGTGACAATTCAATCACATATTTTGCCGCTAAAACCAAAAAGCCCCCCGAACGGTTAAGTGCGGAGGGCTTTTAAATGCTTAAGTTTTTTAAAGCACTACGAAGCCCTCGCGGGAATAATCACCACGATAATAATCAGGACTAGGTTTAGTGCGTTTGCAAGCATGTAATTAATACCAAATGTTGTTAAATTATCGCAAAGGTTATTCCTTTGCTCTCTTTTTATATTAATACCGTGCTGAGCCCTTTAAGTCAACATCAAATTCAATTCAAATAAAAGACAAATAAGCAATTTAAGTGGTTTTAATATTCACTATAATTACCTGCTATGGTTTTTTTATGTGAATAGTTAAGCGCTATAAATTCCCTATTCTAATATGCCCTTTTTATGGTTTGATTAATTTTTAATAATACTCTGGGAATAAATTTATTTTACCCCCTCAGGAAATGCGTAGCTTCTCTTAAGCAGTTCTTAAGTGTTGTTGCATAACATGGCGTTGTTGTTTTAAACGAGCCTAAATATGCATTCACTTAGTCCTATATCTACACAGCAAAAACTTAATCGTGGTAAACGGTTTTACATTCACTGTAGCGCCAACGCTTTTGTAGTAATGATTGCCTGCTACTATTGCTTGGTTATAAATATTCCATTCATTCATGGCTCTTTTAGCGCCATTACTTCTTTAGCTTCTTTTTCTTGGCTATTTTTATTTTCAGTACCGCTATTACTACTCTGCCTGCTAATTATATTTTTTTCGATAGTGTCGGTTCGGTGGTTATTAAAGCCACTTAATTACTTTTTATTGGTTATTTCCAGTGCAGTACTTTACGGCACCTTAAATTATGGCGTGGTGTTTGATTATTCTATGATCCAAAACACCTTCGAAACTGATTCAAGCGAAGCATTAAGCTATTTAAATCCGCAGCTTATTGGCTTTTTACTGCTGTTTTCTGCCCTGCCTGTTTTTGTTTTAAGCAAAATAAAAATACACTTTACCCGCCCTCACCAAGAAGTACTTAGCCGCGTAAAGCTAGTTGTAGCGTGTTTGGCGCTTATAGTATTGGTGGTTACAAACTTTTATGCCGACTATGCTGCAACGGGCCGCAATAACCGCATTTTGAAAAAAGAAATTATTCCATTTCAGTATCTCTCTAGCGGCTATAAATATATGCGCGATCAGCTGCTGAATACCAATATGGAATTTAAAAATATAGATGCTGCACCTACCCTAATTGCGCCTAATACCAGTAGCGTAACCGTAATAGTGGTTGGTGAAACTGCACGAGCAGAAAACTTTGCTTATCAAGGTTATAAACGTAACACCAATTTTTATACCCAAAAACACGGCGTTACTTACTTTAATAATGTGGCGTCTTGCGGCACGGCTACAGCGGTATCTGTACCTTGTATGTTTTCGTTGCAAACACAAACAAACTTTGATCGACTCGAAGCCGACAGCCAGCAAAACTTGATTGATTTGGCCCAGCACGCAGGCAGTGATGTACTCTGGGTTGATAACAACAGCGGCTGTAAAGACGTATGTACGCGAGTAGTTACTATCGACATACCTACAACAAAATCTACTTTATGTGATGGTAAGTACTGTTTTGATGAAGCGCTATTAGCTCCACTTAAACACAAACTGGCTAATTTAACCCAAGCTAACACCGTTATCGTACTGCATATGATGGGCTCGCACGGGCCAACTTACTTTAAACGCTACCCTGAACAATTTAAACAATTTACCCCAACCTGCGACAGAAGCGATATTCAAAATTGCTCATTTGATGAATTAGTTAATACCTACGACAACACCATTGCGTACAGCGACTTTGTTAACGCCCAAGTAATTGAGCAATTAAAAACGCTGCCAAACAATATAGATAAGCAATTTTTATATGTGTCAGATCATGGTGAATCTCTTGGCGAGGGCGGTGCTTATTTACATGGCTTTCCGTATAGCTTTGCGTCTAGCACACAAACCCACGTACCACTTTATATGTGGGCTGATGAGCATAATCAGCGCATTACCAATACCTGCTTAGCTAATTTAGACACCAATGCTGCACGCTCACACAACAATATTTTCCACACCCTTTTAAATTTAATTGGCATTAACAGCAAAACGTATCAGGCATCGCTTGATCTACTTGCGAGCTGCCAAACAACACCAAGCGAAATACAACTATGAGCAATAAAACCGTTATAAAACGCCAAGGCTTAATGCGCCTTATTTTTACCTTAAACCATTCTTTTAACGGCTTAAAATGGATGAGTCGATTTGAAGCGGCGTTTCAACAAGAGTTAGCACTGTTTTCGTTACTTGGTGTGTTTGTATATCTGCAAGAAATTGCACTAAGCGATAAATTACTACTTATAGCCAGCCTGCTTTTTGTATTGTTTGCTGAACTAGTAAATACGGCAGTTGAGGTTGTAGTTGATAGGATTGGCAGCGAACACCATGAGCTTTCGGGTCTCGCTAAAGATATAGCCTCTGCCAGTGTGTTTATAGCCATGTTAATTGCCGCACTTATTTGGTGGGCTGTATTATGGGCTTAAAGCTAAATTTTATACCTAAAATAACGGGGCTAATAGTTAAAGTAATACCTCAGGTGAAAAATGCACTTGGCCCGGTATGGATTTTTGTTGTATTTGCTGTTTTAGCCCTTGGCTTTTTAACACTTGCTCGCTTTGGTTTAAGTGTATGGCAAGGGGAGCGTGTATTTGGATCGCATGCGTGGTTTTCTATATTTGTAGGTGGTTTAAGAGTTGATATAGCCACTTTAAGCTACATTATTATGCCCGTATTGCTACTTACTTTACTGATGCAGAGCGTAGGTTGGCAAAATAAAATACGCAGCCTAATTAAAATTTACTTAGTGGGTATGTCTGCTTTACTCGTTTTTTTTGAAGTGATTACCCCTACATTTATAAACGAGTATGATTTACGCCCAAACCGCTTATTTATAGAGTATTTAATTTACCCTAAAGAAGTCTCTAAAATGATTCTTTCGGGCTATAAATTAGAAATACTTATTGCTGTTATAGCACTTATTTTAAGCTGCAAATTTGCAGGTAAAGTATTTAGCCATCAATGGCAAAGTAAGTCGTCACTAACAAGGTTAAATCAATCAATTTTGGCGTTAGTTTTAGTGTGCTTAACTATTTTAGGCGCGCGTAATTCATTAGGGCACAGACCACTTAACCCAGCCATGGTATCGTTTTCGACCGATCACTTACTTAACGACTTAACCCTTAACTCACTTTATAGCGTAGCATTTGCGGTAAAGCAGCTCTCTAATGAGCAATCTAGCCAAGATTATTACGGAAAAATGCCAGCAGATGAACTGCTCAGTATAGTGCGCAATAATATGCAAGATAGCCAAGCCACATTTACTGATAAAAGTGCGCCAACAAACACCTTTCATACCGCAACGAATAACACTAAACCAAAAAACCTAGTCATTATTTTACAAGAAAGCTTAGGGGCACGCTATGTAGGCACACTTGGCGGTTTACCGCTAACGCCTAATATTGACGCCCTTTATCAACAAGGTTGGGGGTTTGATAATTTATATGCCACTGGCACGCGCTCGGTGCGTGGTATTGAAGCGATAATTACAGGCTTTACGCCTACACCTTCGCGTGCAGTTGTTAAGCTTGATAAATCACAACGTGACTTTTTTACTATCGCTGACTTTTTAGCGAAGCAAAATTATAACACCCAATTTATTTATGGCGGCGAAAGCCACTTTGATAACATGCGAAGCTTCTTTTTAGGTAATGGCTTTAAAGATATTGTAGATACAAATAACTTTAATAAAATAGACTTTAATGGCTCGTGGGGCGCATCAGACGAAGACTTATACGACCAAGCTGATATCGAACTCACTAAACTTAAAAAACAAAATAAACCATTTTTAAGTCTTATATTTTCCAGCTCCAACCATAGCCCGTATGAATTTCCTGACGATAAAATAACCCTGTACGACAAACAAAAACAAACCCGCAATAATGCGGCAAAATACGCTGACTACGCGCTAGGTACATTTATTGAAAAAGCTAAAAAGTCGAGCTACTGGGACGATACGGTATTTATTGTAATAGCCGATCACGACTCGCGTGTATCAGGTGCTAGCTTGGTGCCAATTGATCACTTTAGAATTCCAGCGGTTATTTTTGGTAAAGACATTGCCCATAAACGCGATAATCAACTAGCCAGCCAACTCGATATTCCCGTTACTTTACTATCTTTAATTGGCGTAAGTGGCAAACACCCTATGATAGGCCATGATTTATCAAAACCTATTAGCGACAACAAACAACGCGCAATGATGCAATACGACAAAAACTTTGCCTATATGCACGACAATAAAGTGGTGGTGCTACAACCGCAAAAACCAGCAACCACCTATACGTATAGTAATAATCAGCTTGTGCCATGTAAAAACGATGAGCAACTGATTAAAAAAGCCCTAGCCCATGCCAACCTAGGTAACTTAGCTTATACAAATGGTTGGTATCATTAACAAAGTGACTTGATAATAAAGCCTTGTTAAAGTAACAAGGCTATTTTTACAAATCGAGCAAAGATGAACATCCTCGTTATTGAAGACTCAGAAGCACTAAGGCGCAGCCTGCAAGTAGGCCTTGGCAACCTTGGTTTTACCGTAGATGAAACCGGTGACGGCTCAGAAGGATTAAGCATGGCACTTAGTGGAAACTACGACCTAATATTACTTGATTTAATGCTACCCAGTGTAGATGGCATGAGTATTTTGCAAGCATTGCGCAGCAGTAATAACCAAAGCCGTGTACTTATTTTATCTGCTCGTAGTGAGCCGCAAGATAAAATAAATGGCCTTATGAAAGGGGCTGACGATTATTTAACTAAGCCGTTTTCGTTTGAAGAACTTCACGCTCGCGTGCTTGCGCTACTTCGCCGTGGTTCACTGCAAAACCAACAAAATACGCTTACCGTAGGTGACTGTGTATTAGATCTTTCGCTAAAAACACTTCATTACCAGCAACATGCCATTGAACTCACTCGTAATGAATACAAAATAATAGAGTGCTTATTTAATGCCCCCGAGCGAGTATTAGGGCTGGAGCTTATAAGTGAAGCGGTGGTCGGTCAGTTCGATATGCTCTCTAAAAATGCGCTTGAAGCACATATATCAACCATACGTAAAAAAGTAAGACAGTTTGATGGCGAACTCCCTATAAAAAATAAACGTGGGTTTGGTTATGTCGCAACAACAAAGTAAAAGTCACTCAATAAAACGTAAACTCGTTAATAATATTAGCGCGGTGATCTCCGTTATATTATTCACTATATTTTTAACTGTTGATTTAAGTGTCGATTCTTGGGTAGAGGAGCAGTTTAATCAATCCCTCACTAATAAAGCTAACTACTTAAAAACCTTAGTAGAGGATGACAACGGTAAAGTTGAGTTTGAATTTTCGGGTAAATTTATGTCGGAATACGAACAAGCCGACGCCAGTGAGTTTTACCAATTATGGCATGGCAGCGAGGTGTTTGAGCGCTCTCAATCGTTACAACTGTATAAAAACACTCAACTGCCTTTTTTAGAACTACCTATAAACGAATCTAAAATAATTGATTACGACTTACCTAACGGACAAAGCGGCCGAGTACTTATAAGCCACTTTGTTGCTAAAAAAGATATTAGAAACACCAACGCATCAGCTACTATTAACAGTATGACCCTGGCAATAGCAGCCCCAACGGCCGAGCTTAATAAAGTACTGATCATTATTGATGTGGTGTTTATTCTCACCTGTGTGATTGGTGTATTTGGCGTGCGCTACTTGGTTACACGCATTGTAAATAAAGGGCTATTTCCGCTACACAACCTGAACGAGCAAATAAAACTTCTCGATATTACAACCGTGGCACAAACTATAGAAAGCGACTTTAAAGTAGAAGAAATAGAGCCTATACGCAATGAACTCAATAAATTCATTACTACTAATCAGCAGCTTTATAGTAATGAAAAACGCCTTACCAGCGATATAGCGCACGAGCTTAAAACTCCCATTGCAGAGCTAATAAGCTTATCCGAGGTCGCACTTAAATACCCAGATGACAAGCGTATTAGCGATACCTATACCAGTGACGTACTCAGTATTTCTGAGCGTATGAAAACCATTGTAAACAACCTGCTCTTATTGCAGCGCTCAACTAGCAGCATAGAATTAAACGCGCAAACTATCGTTTTAAATAATTTGCTCAAACAAACAATTAATGAGCTAACCTTTAAACACCCTAATATTGCCACCCGTATAAATAATACTATTGCAAATAATGTAACCATTATTGCTGACGAGTTTAGCCTTAATACTATTTTATGTAATTTAATAGATAACGCGTTATTTTATGGTTTAACGCAGCACAACATCGAATTAAGTGCCGTAAGTAACCCAAAATCCACTATCATTTCATTAAGTAATAAAGTGGCTACAGTATTGAGCGAACAACAATTACAAGCTATTTTCGACCCGCTTTATCAGCTAGATTCATCTAGAACTAATAACCACCGTCACGGTTTAGGGTTATCTATTGTGCAGAGCTTATGTAACTTAAATGGCTTTACTATTACGGCTAGTAATACCGAAAACAATACGCTAACGTTTATATTAACGCTGCCCTCCGGGTAAATTTAGGTTAGTATTTACACTACTAATTTTTGAGATTTTAAGGACAAACCATGAATGCTCTTACTCGTATTAGCCACTTTTTTATTGTGGCGTTACTTATAACATTTAGCCTTAACAGCTATGCTGCTCCTGCGTTATACAAAATAGAAAAAAACGGAGTTAATTCCTATTTATTTGGCACTGTGCACGTAGGCGACGCCAGCATGCAAGGCTTGCCTAAAAATGTAACTGATGCAATTGATGCAAGCTCTCAAGTTATTGTAGAGGTAGATATAAACAAACTAACGCCACTGCAAATGCAGCAGCGCTCTATGCCATTCATGCTACTAAAAAACGGTAAAACATTGCAAACTGAGCTCTCTGCAGAAAATTACAATAAACTTAAAGATTATTTTGCCAAAAAGTCGATTGATGTGGCTATGTTTAATGGCTTAAAGCCATGGGCGGTAATGGTAACTATGATGCAAATTGAGTTTCAAAATGCCGGTTATTCAGATAAAACAGGTATTGATAAGCAAGTACTCGCTTACGCCAAAAATAAAGATATTAAAGTAGGGGAGCTGGAGACTCTTGAACAACAACTACAAATGTTTGATGGTATGGAATTATTAAGTAATGAAATGATTGCAGAAACCTTTGAGCAGCTTGCCGACATTAATACCTACTTTATTAAGCTAGTTGATGCCTGGAAAAATGGCGATATGCAAACTCTAACCAATTATTACAATACTAGTTTTGATGATAGTAATTACGGTGAAATTAGTGAGCAAGTAATGCTCATTAACCGCAACAACAACTGGATTAAACAACTAACACCACGTTTAGTAAACGAGCAACTATTTATTGCCGTCGGCGCACTGCACTTACCTGAACAACACGGCTTACTTAAACAATTAAAAGATAAAGGTTTTAACGTTACTCGTCTTTAAAATAAAAAATAGGTTGAGTGATTTTTCATTCAACCTTTCTCTCAGTTTTAATTAAAATCTTCCATTTTTAAGTAATTCTCTATACCGTTAATTTTATCTGCCGCATGATGATTTACATAAATTACCGTGCTGCTGCCTGCGGCGCATATTTTTTCAATCAATAATAGCACTCGCTGTCGGTTTGCCTCATCTAACCCTAAACAGGGCTCGTCTAAAATAAGCAAGGTTGGGTGCTTAACCATAGCGCGGGCAATAAGTAACAATCGCTGATCGCCATACGATAACTGAGTAAACGAGGTATTATATTGCTCCTCCAAACCTATTAGCGCGAGCCATTGTTTGGCAATATTAATTTGTGCATCACTTGGGGTTTGATACAAACCTATACTGTCGTAAAAGCCAGAAACAATAGTATTTAATGCCGAAATACTCACCCTATAATCCATGTGTAGCGCATTCGATATAAAGCCAATATGTTGCTTTATATCCCAAATACTCTCCCCCGTGCCACGCTTAAAGCCAAACACTTCAATATTGTTGTTATAACACTGCGGATTATCGCCAGTAATTAAATTTAATAAGCAGGTTTTACCTGAGCCATTTTTACCACTTAACTGCCAATGCTGATGTTTATTAATAGTCCAATCAAGCCCTGTAAAAATACTCAAACCACTATAACTTACACTTGCTTGGCTTAGCTTTACCAAGGTATTGCCCGTAAACACCCCTTGAACTTGCGCGCTATCTCGCTCTGGAATATTCAGTTGGCTGTGCTCTAAGTGCAGTAACTTGAGTAAATCGGCTACTTGCTCTGCATTTGGATGCGCTAAAATAGACTGTAAACACCCTTGATTTACATAACCATAATGAGTAATAAAAGCAGGGATTTCGTCTACACGATTCACTACAAACACAAAACTAATATATTCACTTAATTGCGCCAAAATGACATTAAGCGCAGTACTCGACTCTACATCAAGCCCGTCAAAGGGTTCATCAAGCACCACTAAATTAGGCCGCGAACTCAGCGCTTTAATTAATAATAACTTTCGAGTTTCACCGGTTGAAAGCTCTCTAAAATGACGAGCTAGTAATTTCTCAAAGTCTAATATGTTAATTAAACGCTGCGCCAAATCGATATCATAATTGGCTGTACCCAATAACAGCTCTTTCACTGAGCTTTGTTTGTCATTTTTTAGTTCTTTATTAATAAGCTGTTTTTGCGCATCAGATGAAACCAATTGCACAGCATCTATACTGCAACGGCGCTTACCACTACTGTGCTTAGCTTCGCCAGCTAACGCAGCAGTAATAGCTGACTTGCCGGCACCATTAGCGCCAAGTAACAACCAATGCTCGCCTTGGTTAACCTGCCAACTTAGGTCATTAATATGGTAACGACTTTGCCCTTGACCTTGTAAATAGCCACTAAATGCTTGAAGCTGAATTGACTGCACTGTTTACTCTTATTATTTATTCTACTTAATTTAAATTACCGCAAAGTTAAACTTCGAAGCAACCGCTATTTCCTGCACTGTAAATTATTTCAAGTAATAAACAGCAAGCAATAAAAAGCCCAGCAACTTAGTGCTGGGCTTGCGTTTAGTTCATTAAAACTAGCGGTTTTCTAAGCGATTATAGTCAAACATACCGTATTCAACACCACGATACTGCTTAGCAGCCCGATGTAAAATGTCGCTATACTGCCAAAATTGTGGATGAGTACGGCGAATGCCAAACTTAGATTTTAACGCACGATAATCAGCTTCAATTTGCATCAGTGGTAACTGCTCTGCAAATGCTGCAACTTGCTGTTGATTATTTAAATACCAAATAGCACTTGGATAATCCCCAATAAAACCAGGAACTAGAGTGACAGTATCTTCTTCAAAAGCTCGCTGACCTTCTTCGTTAAGTAAGCTAGAGATATTGTAATGTGCGTTATGATGAATAATGGTATACGCTTTATGGCTATTGTCTGTTTGCTTAACCAATACATAAGATACAGGTGGCAATAAGTTAATTGCCTTAACAGGCATAGTATTAATACTTGCTAACGGCCCAGAAACGCTAGTGTAATCGTAATGTTCACTAAGTACGGGCGATAATGCCGCTTTAATTAAGCCATAAAGCTCATGTTGCGGATCATCGGTTTTATAAACTATTCCGCTAGGTTGGCTAAACTCTTGGTTACTTTTAAAGAACTTAGATAAGCTAGGCGGTGACTTACGATACCAACTACTTTTAATTTGCTCTCGTTTATCTTCAGGTAATAGGCCAAGAAAGTTACCCTCTCCCTCTAAACGTAAAAAATCCATATATAAACGTGTAACGAGTTGGTGCCCTACATTGCCATATACATCAAATCCAGCAACCAATAAATAGTGAATGCGCTCAAATAAAGCATAATCAAGCACCCACATAGTTTTAGGCTCTTGTCCAATTAAGCCTTTCACAACCGTGGCACTGTCTGAGTGACGAAATACAGTTAACGCAGCATTTTTATTAACACCATCACCTTTCCACAATAAATTAGTGGTTAAGTGATCGCCATTTTTAAACAGCTCATTAGCCAGCTCAACTTTAGCTTTTAAGTAACGTTTTTCGCGCACCGAATATTTAATCCAGCTTTTAATCGCTAATGCGTTACTTTCTTCAGCGGCAGGTAGCTCAAGCGCATCTTCGTGCTGAATCAGCATTTCACCTACAGCAGGAGTAGCCACTTTTTTAGGATCAGCAAATGCAACCCAAAAATGATCATTTATGACGTTAAGTGCAATTTGCCCACGACAAACCGGCCCTTTAATAAAGCCCATAATTATTAACTCAGCTTCATCAAGCATAAACTGATATTTTGAGTCGATTGGAATCACTTCATAGGTTTTAAAAGGATTAGAGGCAGCCTTTGGCTCATAGCTTGGCATGCTCGCTACCGTATATTCAGGCTCTATAAACTGCTGATATAAACGCGTTAGCTTTGCATCATTTAATTTAAGTGGCAAATGTGTTTTTGACAAAATAGTTGAGCGTTCATGCATCATTCGATAGTAAACACGTTCAACATTAGGATCATCATAAGGACGACGTGTGCTAATGAGTTTAATATCTTCACCGGGTGGTGTACTTGAGCGCACTAATTTAAAAAAGGTTTGCGTGTTTTCTGGAGTGAAATAGATATTTGCTAAAAACCAATGCTCGTAAATATAACGCGCAGAAAGCTGATACTTTAAACTATCTTGATTTAAAAATGCTTCCCAACGCTTAATTTGTTGTAGCTCAAACGCTGTTGGCGGTGCAATATTGGCCATTTTACCACCGTTTTTCAGCCAATTTTGTAAGTGCTTAAATTCCTCACGCGATACACCTGGCAAACCATAAGGCATACCACCATGTGGTTGATCATCCGCCAACCTATCAAACTCTCCCATAGTGGCACAGGTTTGAGAGCGACTTAACGAAAAATCAAAATCATCATCATCAAGTACTTCATTGTTAGCAATATCAGAGCTTTGCTTTAGCACTAAGCTATTAAATAACACACTGCCTGCTAAGTTTGCTTCTAAGCTTTGCTCGCGCTCATTTAGCACCGGCGAAAAACCTTTATCACGCCATTGCTGGGTATTATCTGCATCAAACAGCAAACGGCTCGGTGTAGTGGCTAATAAACGCGTACCATCATAGACCAGCTCTTTACTTAAACCTCTATCAATGCCTTCGGGAGATGAGAGCTTAAGCTGACATGGCGCATCGTAGCAACCGTGGCAAACTACACAGCGTGTATCAAGCACTGGCTTTACATTTTGTAAAAAATCAGCCCCCTCAATTGTACTATGTAAAACCATACGATCTTGTGTTTGCTCAGGGCCAAATAAATCATTGTAATGAGCATTACCTAAATACGCACAGCCACTTAAAATAATCAGTATTAGCGTACTTATTACGACTTTTCTCATCATTCGTCCTCATCGCCTAAATCAAACGTAGGCATCATATCCATTTGTGGAGAAACAAATGTTTGTTGATCTGCTGTAATCAGTACTGCACTTAATAATGGCCCGCGGGTTAAAGTTAATTGTGCATCATGCTGTTGCTCTGCAATATCTGCCAGTTCAGGGTTAACTATTGTTAACTGATAGCTCTCGACACTAATTGCTATACTACTGTCTTCACTAGGGTTTTGACATAGTTGAGTCAGTAATTCGTCATCTAGTGGCAATGAAATTTCAAAGTCAGGTTGCTCTAAATCTCTGTCACTTAAAGTGTCATCAAAAAGAAATAAAGGAAGGGTTAAAGTGCTATTTTGTTCAAATTCCATTGTGCTGATTCTCTCAATACGGCTATACAGGCTATTTATAAAACAATTATAGCAAATAATAAGATCAAAAATTAGCGAAAGTTATCAACAGTAACTACGCCTATGTGCTGTATTTAGTGATAAAAAACGAATAACTACATTATCAATTCAATCATACTCACAAGTTAAGTTTAACCTTATTCGCCGGTGGTGATTTTTTTTATGATTTTATCATCGGGTATCGCGTTGCTCGCCCGACCTACGTGTTAGGTGTTGGATGAGTGTATATTAATTATACGAACCTCACTTTCCTGCAGACGTAAAAAAGCCCGACTATTTCTAGTCGAGCTTTCTATAATTTGGAGCCTGGTAATGTCGTAGTGCCCACAGCGGTGGAGAGTCACAGTGCAAATGCACTAAACTCATTGGCTAGTGATGATGTTTTTATGATTTGAGTGTCGGGTGTCGCTACGCTCGCCCAACCTACGCGGGAGAATTGTGTACATTATTCATCCACATTTCACTTTCCTGCAGACGTAAAAAAACCCGAATCGTTAAATTCGGGCTTTCTACAATTTGGAGCCTGGCAATGTCCTACTTTCACATAGCAAATGCTACACTATCATCGGCGCTGTTTCGTTTCACTACTGAGTTCGGCATGGGGTCAGGTGGGTCCAAAACGCTATTGTTACCAAGCAAATTAGGGCGTTAATTCGTATCTCTACAAATTAACTGAATTTGGAAAATATCTGATAATATTTTTTAAGTCTTTGCGTAAATATCTACTTTAGTCATATTAACTTCTTGCTTGAACTGTCACATAAAACGCGTTTGGCGTTGTATGGTTAAGCCTCACGGGTAATTAGTACAAGTTAGCTTAATGCCTCACAGCACTTCCACATCTTGCCTATCAACGTTGTAGTCTCCAACGGCCCTTCAGAGAGCTTATAGCTCTAGTGAGAAATCATCTCGAGGCCTGCTTCGCGCTTAGATGCTTTCAGCGCTTATCAGTTCCGAACGTAGCTACCGGGCAATGCCATTGGCATGACAACCCGAACACCAGCGGTTCGTTCACTCCGGTCCTCTCGTACTAGGAGCAACCCCTCTCAATTCTCAAACGCCCACGGCAGATAGGGACCGAACTGTCTCACGACGTTCTAAACCCAGCTCGCGTACCACTTTAAATGGCGAACAGCCATACCCTTGGGACCGACTTCAGCCCCAGGATGTGATGAGCCGACATCGAGGTGCCAAACACCGCCGTCGATATGAACTCTTGGGCGGTATCAGCCTGTTATCCCCGGAGTACCTTTTATCCGTTGAGCGATGGCCCTTCCATTCAGAACCACCGGATCACTATGACCTACTTTCGTACCTGCTCGACGTGTCTGTCTCGCAGTTAAGCTGGCTTCTACCATTACACTAACCGTACGATGTCCGACCGTACTTAGCCAACCTTCGTGCTCCTCCGTTACTCTTTAGGAGGAGACCGCCCCAGTCAAACTACCCACCAGGCACTGTCCGTAACCCCGATTCAGGGGCCAACGTTAGAACATCAAAACTACAAGGGTGGTATTTCAAGGTTGACTCCAACAAAACTAGCGTCTCATCTTCAAAGTCTCCCACCTATCCTACACATGTAGGTTCAATGTTCAGTGCCAAGCTGTAGTAAAGGTTCACGGGGTCTTTCCGTCTAGCCGCGGGTACACAGCATCTTCACTGCGATTTCAATTTCACTGAGTCTCGGGTGGAGACAGCGTGGCCATGGTTACACCATTCGTGCAGGTCGGAACTTACCCGACAAGGAATTTCGCTACCTTAGGACCGTTATAGTTACGGCCGCCGTTTACCGGGGCTTCGATCAAGAGCTTCTCCCTAAGGATAACCCCATCAATTAACCTTCCGGCACCGGGCAGGTGTCACACCGTATACGTCATCTTGCGATTTTGCACAGTGCTGTGTTTTTAATAAACAGTCCCAGCCACCTGGTCACTGCGGCTCCCGTCCGCTTAGAGAGCAAGTCTCATCACAGATAGGAGCGTACCTTCTCCCGAAGTTACGGTACGATTTTGCCTAGTTCCTTCACCCGAGTTCTCTCAAGCGCCTTAGTATTCTCTACCTGACCACCTGTGTCGGTTTGGGGTACGATTCCATATAATCTGAAGCTTAGAGGCTTTTCCTGGAAGTATGGCATCAGCAACTTCATCACCGTAGTGACTCGTCTCGTGTCTCAGGTTTAGTGTTCGTCCGGATTTACCTAAACAAACGCCCTACTCACTTTCACATGGACTACCAACGCCATGCTTGCTTAGCCTGCTCCGTCCCCCCATCGCAATTATATCGAGTACAGAAATATTAATCTGTTTCCCATCGACTACGCCTTTCGGCCTCGCCTTAGGGGTCGACTTACCCTACCCTGATTAACATGGGATAGGAACCCTTGGTCTTCCGGCGTGGGAGTTTTTCACTCCCATTATCGTTACTCATGTCAGCATTCGCACTTCTGATACCTCCAGCATCCCTCCCGGCACACCTTCAACGGCTTACAGAACGCTCCCCTACCACTCATCCTAAGATGAATCCGCAGCTTCGGTGCATAGTTTAGCCCCGTTACATCTTCCGCGCAGACCGACTCGACCAGTGAGCTATTACGCTTTCTTTAAAGGATGGCTGCTTCTAAGCCAACCTCCTGGCTGTCTGGGCCTTTCCACATCGTTTCCCACTTAACTATGACTTTGGGACCTTAGCTGGCGGTCTGGGTTGTTTCCCTCTTCACGACGGACGTTAGCACCCGCCGTGTGTCTCCCGGATATTACTTTACGGTATTCGGAGTTTGCAAAGGGTTGGTAAGTCGGGATGACCCCCTAGCCTTAACAGTGCTCTACCCCCGTAAGTATTCGTCCGAGGCTCTACCTAAATAGATTTCGGGGAGAACCAGCTATCTCCCGGTTTGATTAGCCTTTCACTCCTAACCACAAGTCATCCCCTAACTTTTCAACGTTAGTGGGTTCGGTCCTCCAGTTGATGTTACTCAACCTTCAACCTGCTCATGGCTAGATCACCGGGTTTCGGGTCTATACCTTGCAACTATTCGCCCAGTTAAGACTCGGTTTCCCTACGGCTACCCTAATCGGTTAACCTCGCTACAAAATATAAGTCGCTGACCCATTATACAAAAGGTACGCAGTCACCCAACAAGTGGGCTCCTACTGCTTGTACGTACACGGTTTCAGGTTCTATTTCACTCCCCTCACAGGGGTTCTTTTCGCCTTTCCCTCACGGTACTGGTTCACTATCGGTCAGTTGGGAGTATTTAGCCTTAGATGATGGTCCACCTATATTCAGTCAAAGTTTCACGTGCTCCGACCTACTCGATTTCACTTAAAATGTCTTTTCATGTACGGGACTATCACCCTGTATCGTGGCGCTTTCCAGCAGCCTTCCATTAACACATAATAAGCTTAAGGGCTGTTCCGATTTCGCTCGCCGCTACTTTCGGAATCTCGGTTGATTTCTTTTCCTACGGGTACTTAGATGTTTCAGTTCTCCGCGTTCGCCTCGTTAACCTATGTATTCAGTTAACGATACCTGCAAGCAGGTGGGTTTCCCCATTCGGAAATCCTAGTCTCAAGTGCTTTTTACTAGCTTGACTAGGCTTATCGCAAGTTAATACGTCCTTCATCGCCTCCAACTGCCAAGGCATCCACCGTGTACGCTTAGTCACTTAACCATACAACCCAAACGGGTCTTTGTTGTGTGACAGTTTAACTTCGCCAGAAGTCAATATTGAATACTAAAGTAGATACCAATCAATCAACTCAAAGAGTTAATTAAATGGCACTGAATGGTACTGCTACCATTCTTTTTTTACTTTTGAAAACTCTTGATAAATAACAATGTTATTCATCAGAATTTTATTATCAGCTTTTCCAAATTTTTAAAGAGCATATTAATTAGTTATTCCGAAGAACAAGCACTAATTAACAATCATCTGTGTGGACACTACGAACAAATAAGTTCTAAATCGTATAAGGAGGTGATCCAGCCCCAGGTTCCCCTAGGGCTACCTTGTTACGACTTCACCCCAGTCATGAATCACTCCGTGGTAAACGTCCTCCCGAGGGTTAGACTATCTACTTCTGGAGCAACCCACTCCCATGGTGTGACGGGCGGTGTGTACAAGGCCCGGGAACGTATTCACCGCGTCATTCTGATACGCGATTACTAGCGATTCCGACTTCATGGAGTCGAGTTGCAGACTCCAATCCGGACTACGACGCACTTTAAGTGATTCGCTTACCTTCGCAGGTTCGCAGCACTCTGTATGCGCCATTGTAGCACGTGTGTAGCCCTACACGTAAGGGCCATGATGACTTGACGTCGTCCCCACCTTCCTCCGGTTTATCACCGGCAGTCTCCTTAGAGTTCTCAGCATTACCTGCTAGCAACTAAGGATAGGGGTTGCGCTCGTTGCGGGACTTAACCCAACATCTCACAACACGAGCTGACGACAGCCATGCAGCACCTGTATCAGAGTTCCCGAAGGCACCAAACCATCTCTGGTAAGTTCTCTGTATGTCAAGTGTAGGTAAGGTTCTTCGCGTTGCATCGAATTAAACCACATGCTCCACCGCTTGTGCGGGCCCCCGTCAATTCATTTGAGTTTTAACCTTGCGGCCGTACTCCCCAGGCGGTCTACTTAATGCGTTAGCTTTGAAAAACAGAACCGAGGCTCCGAGCTTCTAGTAGACATCGTTTACGGCGTGGACTACCGGGGTATCTAATCCCGTTTGCTCCCCACGCTTTCGTACATGAGCGTCAGTGTTGACCCAGGTGGCTGCCTTCGCCATCGGTATTCCTTCAGATCTCTACGCATTTCACCGCTACACCTGAAATTCTACCACCCTCTATCACACTCTAGTTTGCCAGTTCGAAATGCAGTTCCCAGGTTGAGCCCGGGGCTTTCACATCTCGCTTAACAAACCGCCTGCGTACGCTTTACGCCCAGTAATTCCGATTAACGCTCGCACCCTCCGTATTACCGCGGCTGCTGGCACGGAGTTAGCCGGTGCTTCTTCTGTCAGTAACGTCACAGCTAGCAGGTATTAACTACTAACCTTTCCTCCTGACTGAAAGTGCTTTACAACCCGAAGGCCTTCTTCACACACGCGGCATGGCTGCATCAGGCTTGCGCCCATTGTGCAATATTCCCCACTGCTGCCTCCCGTAGGAGTCTGGGCCGTGTCTCAGTCCCAGTGTGGCTGATCATCCTCTCAAACCAGCTAGGGATCGTCGCCTTGGTGAGCCATTACCTCACCAACTAGCTAATCCCACTTGGGCCAATCTAAAGGCGAGAGCCGAAGCCCCCTTTGGTCCGTAGACATTATGCGGTATTAGCAGTCGTTTCCAACTGTTGTCCCCCACCTCAAGGCATGTTCCCAAGCATTACTCACCCGTCCGCCGCTCGTCAGCAAAGTAGCAAGCTACTTTCTGTTACCGCTCGACTTGCATGTGTTAGGCCTGCCGCCAGCGTTCAATCTGAGCCATGATCAAACTCTTCAATTAAAAAGTTTTATGTCTTTCGACAGCTCAATGAATTCTGAATTTATTTTAATATCTTTCGATATTGAATTGACTGTGCCGAATAATTACCGAAATAACTATTCTGTTGGTCACTCAGTTTTCAATTGAGACTCTAATTTGTTTGCCTCGCTAATTACCCATAAAGAGTAAGTAGATTGGCTGTTAGAACTCAATCTGTACGAGTGCCCACACAGATGATTGCTTTATATTGTTAAAGAACGTTTTGAGTCGCTTTAGCGTCTCAAGGGATGCGTATAATACATCCTTTATTTTTCGAGTCAACACTTAGTTTTAAACTTTCTTTCGACAATTTAAAACCGAAGTTTTATTTAACTCTCTGAGTAGTTCGTGCCTTGCTATGCATCGGCGTTTCCCTTCTCAGTGGGGTCGCATTATAGGGAGATCCGAAAACAGATCAACTGTTTTTTAAAGAAAACTTGAAATAAACTGCTGTTCGCTGAGTATTTGAGCTAAACACGTTAAAAATACAACATAACTAGCAAGCTATTAACAACTAAAGATATTTTTATACCTTCTCATATTTAAAAGTAGGGTTAAACGATCTTTATATAAAGGCTAATGCCCCAGATGATCACGACGATCGACAATGCAAGTGTTACTGCAGCAGATCCCATATCTTTGGCTCTACCTGATAATACATGCCGCTCTGTGCTTACCCGATCGGTTAGGGCTTCAATTGCGGAGTTTAATAATTCGACTATAAGCATAATCAGTAGCGTACTAACAAGTAGTGCCCAATGAAGTAATGACGAAGCTAACCAAAATGATAGTGGTAACAAAATAATGCATAGGAGTAGCTCTTGTCTAAATGCGACTTCTTCTTTAAACGCGGCTTTAAAGCCAAGGTACGAACAATAGCTTGCTTTAAAAACACGCTTGAGACCGAGGCCATTTGGTTTTAATACATCTTTCATTAATAAACTCTATAAATGAAGGTCAAAATAAAGCCCCGCATTGCGAGGCTTTTATTTACGCTACACCATATTGGTCGCGGTAAGCTTTAACTGAGGCTAAATGCTGATCCATAGTCCCTTGGGTTTCAAGGTAACTAATTAGATCTGCTAGTTTTACAATAGAGATGACTTTGGTATTAAAGTCTCGTTCAACTTCTTGAATAGCTGATAACTCGGCTTTACCTTTTTCTTGGCGATCAAGGGCGATCAATACACCACTTAGATCTGCGCCATTCTCTGCGATAATTTCCATCGACTCACGAATAGCAGTGCCGGCGGTGATCACATCATCCACTAGCATGATTTTACCTTTAAGTTCAGAGCCTACTAATGTGCCACCCTCACCGTGTGCTTTTTTCTCTTTACGATTAAAACAATAAGGTACATCTTTATTGTAATGATC
Source organism: Pseudoalteromonas nigrifaciens (assembly GCF_002221505.1). Classification (NCBI taxonomy): domain Bacteria; kingdom Pseudomonadati; phylum Pseudomonadota; class Gammaproteobacteria; order Alteromonadales; family Pseudoalteromonadaceae; genus Pseudoalteromonas; species Pseudoalteromonas nigrifaciens. The sequence goes on from NZ_CP011036.1 coordinate 3,262,779, forward strand.
TGCTAAAGCAACTGCGGTTGTCGTTGCAATAGGAATACCTTTATAAGCAGGGCCAAATAATACATCGTACTCAATGGCGGCATCTTCTAATGCTGCAGCATAAAAACGGCCTAAACGCGCTAAATCTCGTCCTGTATTAAATAAACCAGCATTAAAAAAGTACGGGCTAGTGCGGCCTGACTTTAAAGTAAATTCACCAAACTTTAATACCTGCTTTTCTAAAGCGAACTCAATAAACTCTATTTGATAATCTTTCATATACAGTGATCCTTTGCGTTATGCTAATGCTTGCTTTTGTACGTCGATAATTTCACGAATAGAGTGCTTAGCTAATGTAAGTAACTCATCGAGTTCGTCGAACGAAAACGGTTCACCTTCGGCAGTTCCTTGAATTTCGATAATTTTGCCGGTTTCGGTCAGAATGACGTTCATATCGGTTTCTGCTGCTGAATCTTCTATGTACTCTAGATCACTAATGGCTTGGCCTTTATAGATGCCTACCGAAATTGCTGCAATCATGTATTTAAGTGGGTTTGAATTGATCATCCCTTTAGCACGCATATGCGTAAGTGCGTCAACTAATGCAACACAGGCACCACTAATAGATGCGGTACGTGTTCCGCCATCAGCTTGAATAACATCGCAATCAATAGTAATAGTGTTTTCGCCAAGCGCTTTTAAATCAACAGCAGCACGAAGTGCACGCGCAATTAAGCGTTGAATTTCCATAGTACGACCGCCTTGTTTTCCACGCGCCGCTTCACGGGCATTACGTGTGTGCGTTGCACGCGGTAACATACCGTATTCTGCATTGATCCAACCTTTACCTTGGCCTTTCATAAAACGAGGTACACCCGATTCAACTGTGGCAGTACAAAGCACCTTAGTATTACCAAACTCAACAAGTACTGAGCCTTCTGCATGCAAAGTATAATTACGTGTAAATGTAACAGGTCTAATTTGGTTAGCTGTTCTTTCGCTTGGACGCATTGACGATCCCCTTAATTCAGAATTTGCGACATTATAAGTGCATGTCGGTGTAGATGCCATGCTGATTGTAAAATATTCAGTCTATTAAATTTTCCCTAGAGCTTAAGCAGTGTTACGGTATAATCATTGTAATATTGTATTTATTAATTTTAGGAAACTATCCATGATCCACAGTATGACTGCTTACGCGCGTCGCGAAATAAAAGGCGATTGGGGCACCGGCACTTGGGAAGTTCGTTCAGTGAACCAGCGCTACCTTGAAACATTTATTCGTGCCCCAGAGCAATTTCGTGGCATGGAGCCAGTAATTCGTGAGCGCTTACGTAAACATTTACAACGCGGTAAAGTTGAAGTTTTCTTAAAGTTTGTAGCAAACCCTGCGCATGTTGGCGAGCTGTCAATAAATGAAGCACTTGCAGAGCAGCTAATAAATAGTGCTAAGTGGGTACAACAACACAGTGATGGTGACATTAACCCAGTTGATATACTACGCTGGCCTGGTGTTATGGAAGCACAAGAGCTTGATATGGATAGTGTAAATACTGCTCTTATTGCAGGCTTTGACCAAGTAGTAGAAGATTTTAAATCTGCACGTGGTGATGAAGGTGAAAACCTACAAGAGATGATAGCTACTCGCCTTGAAGCTATTTTAGAGCAAGTAGCTATTGTAGAAACGCACATGCCTGAAATTGCCAAATGGCAGCGCGAAAAGTTAGCGCAAAAACTCGAAGATTTAACGGCTAATATTGACGAATCACGCCTTGAACAAGAGCTTATTTATTTAGCTCAAAAGCAAGATGTGGCTGAAGAATTAGATCGCTTAAAGTCGCATGTTAAAGAAACCAAAAAAATTCTTACAAAAGGCGGGGCATGTGGTCGTCGTTTAGACTTTATGATGCAAGAGTTTAACCGCGAAGCAAACACATTAGCATCTAAGTCTATCAATAGTGACATTACTACTGCCGCTGTAGAGCTAAAAGTGCTGATTGAGCAAATGCGTGAGCAGATCCAAAATATTGAGTAATGCTTTAATGTTCAAGCCTTAAAATTGAGCACTAAGAGTTAATTAAAGTGCAATAGTGTTATTAAAGGCTTGAGTTATTTATAACTCAAGCCTATTTATTTTAGATAGAGAAAAACATGGCTCAAACTCGCGGAAACTTATTTATTTTATCGGCACCATCGGGAGCGGGTAAATCAAGCTTAATAAATGCGTTATTGAAAAAGCATACGGATATGAAGGTATCTGTATCACACACGACTCGCGCTAAACGACCTGGTGAAGAGAATGGTGTACATTACCATTTTGTATCAACCGATGAGTTTAAAGCACTCATAACTAAAGATGACTTTTTTGAATGGGCGCAAGTGTTTGATAACTACTATGGCACATCAAAACAAGCTATTGAGTCGCAACTAGATGCTGGTATTGACGTGTTTTTAGATATTGATTGGCAGGGCGCGCAGCAAGTGCGTAAAATTATGCCTAGTGTACAAACTATTTTTATTTTACCGCCTTCAAAAGCAGAACTAGAGCAACGCTTGAATAACCGTGGCCAAGACTCGCAAGAAATTATTGCTGGGCGTATGGCACAAGCGCAATCAGAAACGTCACATTACAACGAATACGACTTTGTAATTGTTAATGATGACTTTGATACTGCACTAACCGACATAGAAACAATTGTTATGGCGCAGCGTTTAACATTAAAAATGCAAAGCGTTCGTCATCAAAGTTTACTAAATAGCTTACTTAAATAATGTAAGCTTTGCTTATATTGCTATTAAGCAAGTAAAACAGATAAAAATTAACCACTGGCTATTGGCGAAACAGGCTGCTTGCAGTAAACTACGCCTTTGCTTTTAAATTATTTTGGAGTGCTGAGATGGCCCGCGTAACAGTTGAAGATGCAGTAGATGCAATTGGTAATCGTTTTGACTTAATTTTAGTTGCGGCCCGTCGTGCCCGTCAAATTGCTGTTGGTGGTAAAAGACCACTAGTAGACCCTGAAAACGATAAGCCTACGGTAATTGCTTTACGTGAAATTGAATTAGGTTTGGTAGATAGCTCATCAATGGACGTTATTGATCGTGAAGAGCAACAACATCAAGAAGCAGCTGAATTAGCTGCTGTTGCTGCTATTGTTGGTGGCAACCAATAATCAACCTCCCGGTCTGATTTTAGCCAGCGGCGCAGTATTTCTTCACTAGCCGTTGGCAATCCTGTCTTTTCATCGTATATTCTTAACTTACCGTTTCCTATTTGCTTCACAAGAACATTGGAGTGTGAATGTATCTTTTTGAAGGTCTTAAAAAGAAAATCTCAGAATACTTGCCAGCCGCCGACGTTGAGCTGGTGCAAAAAGCCTATGTGGTAGCCCGAGAGGCCCATGAAGGACAAACTCGTTCAAGTGGCGAGCCCTACATAACTCATCCTGTTGAAGTAAGCCAAATTCTTGCAAGTATGCATCTTGACCATGAAACACTTATGGCTGCGTTGATGCATGATGTTATTGAAGATACTAATTTTAGCCAGCAAGACTTAGCTGAAATTTTTGGTGATACTGTTGCTGAATTAGTTGAAGGGGTAAGTAAGCTCGATAAACTTAGCTTTAAAGATAAAAAAGAATTCCAAGCTGAGAATTACCGCAAAATGATTATGGCAATGACCCAAGATATTCGGGTTATTTTAATCAAGCTTGCCGATCGTACGCACAATATGCGCACATTAGGCTCACTACGCCCTGATAAGCGCCGCCGTATTGCCCGCGAAACATTAGAAATTTATGCGCCAATAGCCAATCGTTTAGGTATTCATGATATTAAAAATGAGCTAGAAGACTTAGGTTTTCAGGCTTTATATCCGATGCGTCATCGTGCACTTAAATCTGAAGTAGCTAAAGCACGAGGTAATCGCAAGGAAGTTATTTCTAACATTCAAAACGAAATAGAAATGCGTCTTGAGCAATCAGGAATAAAGGCAACTGTGTCTGGCCGCGAAAAGCATATTTATAGCATTTATAAAAAAATGCTTAATAAAGAGCTGCTATTTAATGAAGTAATGGATATTTATGCGTTTAGAATCGCGGTTGAATCTATGGATATCTGTTATCGCGTTTTAGGCGTAGCGCATAATTTATATAAACCAATTGAAACACGCTTTAAAGATTATATTGCCGTGCCAAAAACAAATGGCTACCAGTCTTTACATACCTCTTTGGTGGGTCCGCATGGGATTCCGGTTGAAATTCAGATCCGTACCCATGACATGGATCATATGGCAGATAAAGGGGTCGCTGCACATTGGATGTATAAAAAAGCAAATGATGGTGGCGCTGGAAGTACTGCACAGCAACGTGCACGCCAATGGATGCAAAGCCTGTTAGAGTTACAGCAAAGCGCTGGCTCGTCGTTTGAGTTTGTTGAAAATGTAAAAACTGAATTATTCCCTGAAGAAATTTACGTATTTACACCTGATGGTCGTATTATTGAGCTACCTATGGGCGCAACAGCGGTTGATTTTGCTTATGCGGTGCATACTGACGTGGGCCACACTTGTGTTGGCGCACGTGTTAATCGCAAACCTTACCCGTTGAGTAAACCAATTGATACAGGGCAAACGATAGAAATAATTACCAGCTCTGGCGCTCACCCTAATGCAACTTGGCTAAACTTTATTGTTACAGGTAAAGCGCGCTTAGGGGTTCGTAATTACCTTAAAAGCCAGCATCACGAAGAAGCACTCCTTTTAGGCCGACGTTTACTCGATTCTGCATTGGGTGAAAGTAAGCTCGACAGTATTGCCCAAGAAAATATCGACAGAGTACTTAAAGAGCATGAGCTCACTACAGTACAAGCGTTATTAGTTGAGATTGGTTCTGGAAATTTAATGAGTATGCTAATTGCAAAACGTTTATTGCAAAACGAGGATGGTGATGTAGCCAATATTGCCAAGCAAGCTAAGGCAACCATTATTGGTACTGAAGGCATGCTGGTTAACTATTCTAAATGCTGCCGCCCTGTTCCTGGTGATGCTATTACTGCACACATCAGCCAAGGTAAAGGACTAACAGTTCATCGCCAAGAATGTAAAAACATTCGTGGGTGGGAAAATGATCGCTCTAAATACTTAGTGGTTAAATGGGATGACAACCCTGAAAAAGAATATATTGCGGCTTTACGTGTTGAAATTATTAACCACCAAGGTGCACTCGCTAAGTTAACTAATGTGGTTGCGACAACACAAGCTAATATTGTAGAAATTGCCACCGATGAAAAAGAAAGTAATTTATACGTGATAGATTTAGGGATTACCGTTAAAAACCGTATCCATGTTGCTAATATTATGCGTCGCATTCGTGTGATGCCTGATGTGCAAAAGGTCTATCGTAAAAAGTAAAATAGGAAACACATGAATAAAGCATTTATCTCTACCGACAAAGCACCTGCTGCAATTGGCACTTATAGCCAAGCAGTTAAAGTAGGCACTGCTGTTTATTTATCTGGTCAAATACCCTTAGTACCTGAGACGATGGAAGTCATATCAGAAGACTTTGCGCAGCAAACACACCAAGTATTTAAAAATATTGCTGCGGTATGTGAAGAAGCAGGTGGTCAAATTCAAGACTTAGTAAAAGTGAATATTTACCTTACCGACTTATCTAACTTTGCAATAGTTAACGAAGTAATGAGCCAATACTTTAAAAAACCATACCCTGCCCGTGCAGCTATTGGTGTAAGAGCTTTACCTAAAAATGTACAAGTTGAAATTGATGGAATTATGGAGTTACCTTCAACTAACTAATTTATTCTAAGAGCTATAGCCAAAGCTATAGCTCTTATTCTGCTACTTCCTGCGCATTATTACCCTCAATTCTTGACTCAAAAGTAAATTTCTAGCACTCTATTATTCTGTCATATAAACAAACTTAACTTTGATAGTAAAAAGGATTAACTCGTGTTTAAGCTTGCTCATAATGGAAATGTATTACTTGATATCGGTAAGCACTCGCCCCCTTCAGCCGCTTTTATAATTGAAGCACTAGAAGAGTCGAATTTTTGTGATTGTAAAATAGATTATGACTCTATAAATAACTTTTTTAAAAGTAAAAACCCTGAGCCTATCTTAGTAGTAGCAACTAAACACGATGCAATATTAAGCGTGACTATTAGTGATGACAAAATGCTCGCTATTGGCGAATTAACACTAGCTCAAGGCGGTAATGTTCTTAGTTTAGATGATGCAAAAATGCAGCTGGTAAAAGCGCGAGTAGCAAGAGGTTATAAACAAGCTTTTTTAGAAAAACTCCTGCAAAAACAATTTGAAATGCCTGCCGGAAGCTCAACTAAAGGCATTTTGGCTAAAGGCAGATTACCTATTGATGGCCAAGATACTAAATTTAATACTTTAGTAAAAACCCTTAAAGATCGTCTAAAAACACCAAAACTAAAAGATGATGGCAGTGTTGATATGCGCGACTTTGGTAAATTAGCCAGTGTAAGCCCCGGCGAAACACTTATTCGCCAGCAACCAGCCACGCCAGGTAAAGAAGGGTTTAATGTACTTGGCGACTTACTCCCAGCTAAATCAGGCGAGATACTTTCTTTAGTTTCTGGTGAAGGCACTGAAATATCAAAATCTAACCCACTTGAACTTGTCTCTACTATTGCTGGTGTACCGGTTGAAATAAATAATGGCATGCGTGTTGATGATATTTTTACCATATCGGAAGTTACAGTAAAAAGTGGTCATATTGATTTTAATGGCAGCGTTATTGTTAGTGGCAACATTGAGCCAGGTATGCGAGTAAAGGCTAAAGGCGATATTACTATTTTTGGTACTGTTGAGTCTGCGCAGTTAACAGCCGATGGTAACATTACCGTAAAACAAGGTATTATTGGCCATTATAAACCTGAAGATAAATCACTCTCTTGCGCGCTCAACTGTAAAGGTGACATCTATATTTCACATGCACAATATAGCTACCTTGAAGCAACTAATATACTCATTGAACGTCAAGCAAGTCACTGCTCAATAAAGGCTGTTAATTTATTGCAAGTTGGTCAAGCAGAGCTCCCCAAAGGCAGGCTCTTTGGCGGAGAAGTACTCAATGCAACAACCCTTATTGCTGGCGAAATAGGCAATGAGTCGGGTGCAAAAATGGTCATTAACTTAGCTGCATCGGGGGCCGAAATCACTGCTGATACCGATAATTGCTTTCAAGACTTAGCAAATACCGATAAACAACTTGATACCTTACAAGCCGCATTAGAAAAAGCCGATTTACTTAAGGATATAGAAAAAAAGAATATGCTTATTGGGAAAATTGGCGCGACTCAACAGCATTACTGCCAACAAGCCGAGCAGTTAGAAAAGCGCTTATCAAACCTAGAAAATAATTTACATGATTTATTGAATAATGCCAATTTAGCAGTTAACAGTGTTTTACATTCAGGTGTAGTGATACATATTTTTGATAAAGTACTCAAAACAACGCGAACTTATCCTCCGTGTAGTGTAAAGCTACAAAATAATAAAATTGAGGTAGAATTTAAAACGCATTAAAAATGAGTGCTTTTGAAGCACTCATTAAATCAACCTACTTAACTAAGGGGCTATTTAAATTTGTTAAATTGCCCAAGCAGTTATGCTAATTGGCTTTATTATTTATAACAAGCCATCGAATGCAGCATGAGTGTGCTGCGGCCATGCACTCACTTGTACTTGGCCAATATGTGGTTTTTGTAATAACAACATAACAAGACGAGATTGACCAATACCGCCACCAATTGTTTGCGGAAATTTATTTTGTATTAATGCCTTATGCCAATCAAACTCTAAACGGTCTTCGTCACTCGTCATACTTAATTGTTTTTGCAACACATCTGGACTAACGCGGATCCCCATAGAAGATAGCTCAAATGCGTCTTCTAATAATGGGTTCCACACTAAAATATCACCATTTAACCCTGCGTATTTGTCACAGGTTGGCGTTGACCAGTCATCGTAGTCTGGTGCTCTTACATCATGAATTTTACCATCACTCAATTTACCACCAATGCCAATTAAAAATACCGCCCCGTACTCTTGTGCAATCGCTTTTTCTCGTTGCTTAGCACTAAAATCTGGGTACATTTCTCGCAGCTCTTCGCTATGTACAAATGTAATACTGCTTGGCAAAAATGGCATAATACCAAATTTATCGCTAACAAATTGTTCCGTTTTTTTAATACCGGTATAGATTGCTTCAACTGTTTGTTTAAGTGTAGTTAGTGTGCGCTCGCTATCTTGGCAGATCACCTTTTCCCAATCCCATTGATCAACATATACTGAGTGAATAGGACTCAACGAGTCTTCATCTGGGCGTAACGCCTTCATTTGTGTATAAATGCCTTCACCATGAGAAAAGCTATGATCTCCTAATGTTTTACGTTTCCACTTTGCAAGTGAGTGCACTACTTCGTAACGGCTATCTGGAATAGCTTTTATATTTACAGCTACCGCATTTTCATGGCCACTTAAGTTGTCTTGAGTGCCATCGCCCACTCGAGCAAGTATAGGAGCTTGTACTTCTATTAATCCTAATTGCTGCTCTAGTTGCTGTGAAAAAAAATGCTTAACTTGACTTATTTGCTGCTGCTGCTGCACATAAAGTGAACTCATAATAATTGGCCTCATTCCCAGTTATTGTACTTTCGTAACTCATTGCGTCTTAAATAACGCTTCAATATGGTTATCGTAACAATTTAATTATTTAATTCAATAACCCACAATAAAAATAGCTTTAACATATTAAAAGCATCAATTAAATGCTATAAAACATTAAGATTCAACAATCAAAGAGTGTAAAGGTAATGGAAAATTATCAAATCGATAATCTCGATAAACAGATTCTGCATGCATTAATGGCCAATGCACGCACACCCTACGCAGAATTAGCAAAACGTTTTAATGTGAGTGCCGGCACAATTCATGTTCGTATTGAAAAAATGAAGCAAGCGGGGATCATCACAGGAACTCAGTTAACTATCAGCACCAAGCAGTTGGGCTATGACGTGTGCTGTTTTATTGGGATTAATTTAAATAGTGCACGCGACTATCCGCAAACCTTAATTAAACTCGAAGCACTAGAGGAAGTTGTTGAAGCTTATTACACCACTGGTAACTACAGTATTTTTATCAAAGTAATGACTCGCTCAATCGATCATCTGCAAGATGTACTGATAAATAAAATACAAGCAATTGAAGCTATTCAATCAACAGAAACTCTTATATCGCTACAAAACCCAATTAGCCGCACAGTAATGCCTTAACACTAAAAATCTCGTATAATTACTGAAAAAGAGGATAATCATGCAGCAAACTCGCTATCAAAGAATCGCAGACGTACTTTCGCGCCGACAAACTGACCTAACAGTGTGTTTAGAGGACGTGCATAAACACCATAACCTTTCCGCTATCGTAAGAAGTGCAGACGCCGTAGGTTGTCATCACGTGCATGCCGTATGGCCAGAAAATCAAAAATGGCTTACTAATAATACCTCTGGTGGTAGTAAAAACTGGCTGGAAACACATTTACATAAAAATATTGACGATGCGACAACAGCTATGCGTGCTCGTAATCCCGATATACAAATACTCGCGACTCACTTATCAACCGATGCCGTTGATTTTAGAGAAATAGACTATACTAAGCCAACCGCCATTATTGTCGGCCAAGAAAAAACAGGGATCTCAGAGCAAGCTTTAAAACACGCTGATCAAAACATTATTATACCCATGCAAGGGATGGTTCAATCACTAAATGTATCCGTTGCAGCTGCATTAATACTCTTTGAAGCTCAACGTCAGCGCGAACTTGCAGGGCTTTATAATCGCAATATGTTGAGTGATGAAATTAAACATCCCATTTATTTTGAAGGGTGTCACCCTATTATTGCTCGGCAATGTAAGCTAAAAAAGCTTCCCTACCCGGTACTCGATGAGCACGGTGAAATAGTGGCTGATGAACAGTTTTGGCAAGCTTTAAAACATGCTTGATGCCACGTCGCACTATAAGTACACTTAACTCACTTACAAATAATAAGATTTGAGCCCACCTTGTCTAAACCTAGCTTAAGCCAATACCCAATAACAGAACTCAAAGGCGTTGGCCCTAAAATGGCCGAGCGATTGCTAAAGCTAGGTATTTCTACAGTACAAGACATGCTGTTTCATTTACCTCTTCGCTATGAAGACCGCACCCGGCTTTATACTATAAACGAGCTTTCATTACACAGCCATGTAAGCGTGGAAGCAACAATTGAAACAAGCCAGATCACCTTTGGTAAAAGGCGCATGCTAGTTTGCCAAATAAACGATGGCACCGGCAGACTTACACTACGATTTTTTAATTTTACCGCGGCACAAAAAAATGCCCTCAGTGCAGGAAAAATAATACGTTGTTTTGGTGAAGTTCGCCGTGGCCGTGTAGGCTTTGAAATGAGTCATCCGGAATATAGCATAAGCGACACACCCAATGAGCAGCCTACGGCTACAACGCTTACTCCGGTTTACTCAACCACTGAAGGTTTAAAGCAATTATCAATTAGAGCACTTAGCGATCAAGCTATTAATCTATTGCAAAAATATTCAGTAGAGGAGCTGCTTCCAGCGCAATGGCAACCTTCTAATTTAGGGCTAAGTGATGCCTTACTATTATTACATCGCCCACCTAACGACATAGACGTAATTGCACTTGAACAAGGTACTCATCCAGCTCAGCAGCGGCTCGTTTTTGAAGAGCTACTAGCGCAAAATCTCAGCTTGTTAAAAATACGCCAACAAGGGCAACAAGTTAAAGCTGTCAGCTTAAATCCTAACAACGCATTAGAAAGCCAATTTTTAGCGCAACTCCCTTTTGATCCAACCAATGCACAAAGTCGTGTAGTCGCCGAAATTAAAGGTGATTTACAACAGCCTTACCCTATGATGCGTTTAGTACAAGGCGATGTTGGCTCAGGTAAAACATTAGTAGCAGCATTAAGTGCATTGACTGCTATAGCACAAGGTTTTCAGGTAGCTTTAATGGCTCCTACCGAAATTCTCTCCGAGCAGCATGGGATTAACTTTAATAACTGGTTTAACCAATTAGGTATTACAGTTGCCTGGCTTGGAGGTAAAACTAAAGGTAGAGAACGTGTAGCTACACTTGAAAAAATAGCCTCCGGGGAGGCGCAAATGATCGTCGGCACCCATGCGTTATTTCAAGACGAGGTGAAATTTCATAATCTCGTGCTTATTATTATCGATGAACAACATCGTTTTGGTGTTCATCAACGATTATCACTGCGTGAAAAAGGCCGCTTTGGCGACTGTTACCCACATCAACTAGTCATGACAGCAACACCTATACCTCGCACACTTGCAATGACCGCTTACGCCGATTTAGAGACCTCTGTAATAGATGAATTACCACCGGGTCGAACACCCATAACAACAGTGGCATTACCAGACACTCGTCGAGGCGATATTATCAATCGCGTTAAATTAGCCTGCCATGAGCAAGGCAGGCAAGTTTATTGGGTATGCACGCTCATTGATGAATCAGAAGTGCTGCAATGCCAAGCCGCCGAAGATAGCGCGCAGCAATTAAAAGAAGCCTTACCAGAGCTAAACGTAAGCCTTATACATGGACGGATGAAAGCTGCAGAAAAACAAGCCATTATGAGTGAGTTTAAAGCTGGTAATATTCATGTTTTAGTCGCAACCACAGTCATTGAAGTAGGAGTGGATGTACCTAATGCCAGTTTGATTATTATAGAAAACCCTGAGCGTTTAGGTTTAGCACAATTACACCAACTACGTGGTCGAGTAGGGCGTGGAGCTACCGCTTCGCATTGTGTACTTTTATACCATGCACCTCTCTCACATACAGCACAAAAGCGTCTGGGCGTGTTAAGAGATAGTAACGATGGTTTTGTTATAGCTGAGCGAGACTTAGAGATCCGCGGCCCTGGTGAAGTGCTCGGCACTAAACAAACCGGTTTAGCTGAATTTAAAATTGCCGATCTAACCCGCGACAAACACACTTTAAATCAAGTCAGGCCAATAGCGCAGCAAATGCTAATACAGCACCCAAAACAAGTAGATGCACTTATAAGTAGATGGCTTGGTAATAAATCCAACTACGCACTAGCTTAAAACTGCGCTCTTTCACAATATCGAGATTATCCCTAGTACTTTCCAGCTTAAGTTTTACTTTTCTGCAGACGTAAAAAAGCCCGAATATTTTCAATCGGGCTTTCTCGATTTGAAGCCTGGCAATGTCGTGGTGCCCACAGCAGTGGAGAGTCACAGTGCAAATGCACTAAACTCATTGGCTAGTGATGATGTTTTTATGATTTGAGTGTCGGGTGTCGCTACGCTCGCCCGACCTACGCGGGAGACTTGTGTACATTATTCACCCACATTTCACTTTTCTGCAGACGTAAAAAAGCCCGAATCGTTAAATTCGGGCTTTTTACAATTTGAAGCCTGGCAATGTCCTACTTTCACATAGCAAATGCTACACTATCATCGGCGCTGTTTCGTTTCACTACTGAGTTCGGCATGGGGTCAGGTGGGTCCAAAACGCTATTGTTACCAAGCAAATTAGGGCGTTAATTCGTATCACTACAAATTAACTGAATTTGGAAAATATCTGATAATATTTTTTAAGTCTTTGCGTAAATATCTACTTTAGTCATATTAACTTCTTGCTTGAACTGTCACATAAAACGCGTTTGGCGTTGTATGGTTAAGCCTCACGGGTAATTAGTACAAGTTAGCTTAATGCCTCACAGCACTTCCACATCTTGCCTATCAACGTTGTAGTCTCCAACGGCCCTTCAGAGAGCTTATAGCTCTAGTGAGAAATCATCTCGAGGCCTGCTTCGCGCTTAGATGCTTTCAGCGCTTATCAGTTCCGAACGTAGCTACCGGGCAATGCCATTGGCATGACAACCCGAACACCAGCGGTTCGTTCACTCCGGTCCTCTCGTACTAGGAGCAACCCCTCTCAATTCTCAAACGCCCACGGCAGATAGGGACCGAACTGTCTCACGACGTTCTAAACCCAGCTCGCGTACCACTTTAAATGGCGAACAGCCATACCCTTGGGACCGACTTCAGCCCCAGGATGTGATGAGCCGACATCGAGGTGCCAAACACCGCCGTCGATATGAACTCTTGGGCGGTATCAGCCTGTTATCCCCGGAGTACCTTTTATCCGTTGAGCGATGGCCCTTCCATTCAGAACCACCGGATCACTATGACCTACTTTCGTACCTGCTCGACGTGTCTGTCTCGCAGTTAAGCTGGCTTCTACCATTACACTAACCGTACGATGTCCGACCGTACTTAGCCAACCTTCGTGCTCCTCCGTTACTCTTTAGGAGGAGACCGCCCCAGTCAAACTACCCACCAGGCACTGTCCGTAACCCCGATTCAGGGGCCAACGTTAGAACATCAAAACTACAAGGGTGGTATTTCAAGGTTGACTCCAACAAAACTAGCGTCTCATCTTCAAAGTCTCCCACCTATCCTACACATGTAGGTTCAATGTTCAGTGCCAAGCTGTAGTAAAGGTTCACGGGGTCTTTCCGTCTAGCCGCGGGTACACAGCATCTTCACTGCGATTTCAATTTCACTGAGTCTCGGGTGGAGACAGCGTGGCCATGGTTACACCATTCGTGCAGGTCGGAACTTACCCGACAAGGAATTTCGCTACCTTAGGACCGTTATAGTTACGGCCGCCGTTTACCGGGGCTTCGATCAAGAGCTTCTCCCTAAGGATAACCCCATCAATTAACCTTCCGGCACCGGGCAGGTGTCACACCGTATACGTCATCTTGCGATTTTGCACAGTGCTGTGTTTTTAATAAACAGTCCCAGCCACCTGGTCACTGCGGCTCCCGTCCGCTTAGAGAGCAAGTCTCATCACAGATAGGAGCGTACCTTCTCCCGAAGTTACGGTACGATTTTGCCTAGTTCCTTCACCCGAGTTCTCTCAAGCGCCTTAGTATTCTCTACCTGACCACCTGTGTCGGTTTGGGGTACGATTCCATATAATCTGAAGCTTAGAGGCTTTTCCTGGAAGTATGGCATCAACAACTTCATCACCTTAGTGACTCGTCTCGTGTCTCAGGTTTAGTGTTCGTCCGGATTTACCTAAACAAACGCCCTACTCACTTTCACATGGACTACCAACGCCATGCTTGCTTAGCCTGCTCCGTCCCCCCATCGCAATTATATCGAGTACAGAAATATTAATCTGTTTCCCATCGACTACGCCTTTCGGCCTCGCCTTAGGGGTCGACTTACCCTACCCTGATTAACATGGGATAGGAACCCTTGGTCTTCCGGCGTGGGAGTTTTTCACTCCCATTATCGTTACTCATGTCAGCATTCGCACTTCTGATACCTCCAGCAACCCTCCCGGATCACCTTCAACGGCTTACAGAACGCTCCCCTACCACTCATCCTAAGATGAATCCGCAGCTTCGGTGCATAGTTTAGCCCCGTTACATCTTCCGCGCAGACCGACTCGACCAGTGAGCTATTACGCTTTCTTTAAAGGATGGCTGCTTCTAAGCCAACCTCCTGGCTGTCTGGGCCTTTCCACATCGTTTCCCACTTAACTATGACTTTGGGACCTTAGCTGGCGGTCTGGGTTGTTTCCCTCTTCACGACGGACGTTAGCACCCGCCGTGTGTCTCCCGGATATTACTTTACGGTATTCGGAGTTTGCAAAGGGTTGGTAAGTCGGGATGACCCCCTAGCCTTAACAGTGCTCTACCCCCGTAAGTATTCGTCCGAGGCTCTACCTAAATAGATTTCGGGGAGAACCAGCTATCTCCCGGTTTGATTAGCCTTTCACTCCTAACCACAAGTCATCCCCTAACTTTTCAACGTTAGTGGGTTCGGTCCTCCAGTTGATGTTACTCAACCTTCAACCTGCTCATGGCTAGATCACCGGGTTTCGGGTCTATACCTTGCAACTATTCGCCCAGTTAAGACTCGGTTTCCCTACGGCTACCCTAATCGGTTAACCTCGCTACAAAATATAAGTCGCTGACCCATTATACAAAAGGTACGCAGTCACCCAACAAGTGGGCTCCTACTGCTTGTACGTACACGGTTTCAGGTTCTATTTCACTCCCCTCACAGGGGTTCTTTTCGCCTTTCCCTCACGGTACTGGTTCACTATCGGTCAGTTGGGAGTATTTAGCCTTAGATGATGGTCCACCTATATTCAGTCAAAGTTTCACGTGCTCCGACCTACTCGATTTCACTTAAAATGTCTTTTCATGTACGGGACTATCACCCTGTATCGTGGCGCTTTCCAGCAGCCTTCCATTAACACATAATAAGCTTAAGGGCTGTTCCGATTTCGCTCGCCGCTACTTTCGGAATCTCGGTTGATTTCTTTTCCTACGGGTACTTAGATGTTTCAGTTCTCCGCGTTCGCCTCGTTAACCTATGTATTCAGTTAACGATACCTGCAAGCAGGTGGGTTTCCCCATTCGGAAATCCTAGTCTCAAGTGCTTTTTACTAGCTTGACTAGGCTTATCGCAAGTTAATACGTCCTTCATCGCCTCCAACTGCCAAGGCATCCACCGTGTACGCTTAGTCACTTAACCATACAACCCAAACGGGTCTTTGTTGTGTGACAGTTTAACTTCGCCAGAAGTCAATATTGAATACTAAAGTAGATACCAATCAATCAACTCAAAGAGTTAATTAAATGGCACTGAATGGTACTGCTACCATTCTTTTTTTACTTTTGAAAACTCTTGATAAATAACAATGTTATTCATCAGAATTTTATTATCAGCTTTTCCAAATTTTTAAAGAGCATATTAATTAGTTATTCCGAAGAACAAGCACTAATTAACAATCATCTGTGTGGACACTACGAACAAATAAGTTCTAAATCGTATAAGGAGGTGATCCAGCCCCAGGTTCCCCTAGGGCTACCTTGTTACGACTTCACCCCAGTCATGAATCACTCCGTGGTAAACGTCCTCCCGAGGGTTAGACTATCTACTTCTGGAGCAACCCACTCCCATGGTGTGACGGGCGGTGTGTACAAGGCCCGGGAACGTATTCACCGCGTCATTCTGATACGCGATTACTAGCGATTCCGACTTCATGGAGTCGAGTTGCAGACTCCAATCCGGACTACGACGCACTTTAAGTGATTCGCTTACCTTCGCAGGTTCGCAGCACTCTGTATGCGCCATTGTAGCACGTGTGTAGCCCTACACGTAAGGGCCATGATGACTTGACGTCGTCCCCACCTTCCTCCGGTTTATCACCGGCAGTCTCCTTAGAGTTCTCAGCATTACCTGCTAGCAACTAAGGATAGGGGTTGCGCTCGTTGCGGGACTTAACCCAACATCTCACAACACGAGCTGACGACAGCCATGCAGCACCTGTATCAGAGTTCCCGAAGGCACCAAACCATCTCTGGTAAGTTCTCTGTATGTCAAGTGTAGGTAAGGTTCTTCGCGTTGCATCGAATTAAACCACATGCTCCACCGCTTGTGCGGGCCCCCGTCAATTCATTTGAGTTTTAACCTTGCGGCCGTACTCCCCAGGCGGTCTACTTAATGCGTTAGCTTTGAAAAACAGAACCGAGGCTCCGAGCTTCTAGTAGACATCGTTTACGGCGTGGACTACCGGGGTATCTAATCCCGTTTGCTCCCCACGCTTTCGTACATGAGCGTCAGTGTTGACCCAGGTGGCTGCCTTCGCCATCGGTATTCCTTCAGATCTCTACGCATTTCACCGCTACACCTGAAATTCTACCACCCTCTATCACACTCTAGTTTGCCAGTTCGAAATGCAGTTCCCAGGTTGAGCCCGGGGCTTTCACATCTCGCTTAACAAACCGCCTGCGTACGCTTTACGCCCAGTAATTCCGATTAACGCTCGCACCCTCCGTATTACCGCGGCTGCTGGCACGGAGTTAGCCGGTGCTTCTTCTGTCAGTAACGTCACAGCTAGCAGGTATTAACTACTAACCTTTCCTCCTGACTGAAAGTGCTTTACAACCCGAAGGCCTTCTTCACACACGCGGCATGGCTGCATCAGGCTTGCGCCCATTGTGCAATATTCCCCACTGCTGCCTCCCGTAGGAGTCTGGGCCGTGTCTCAGTCCCAGTGTGGCTGATCATCCTCTCAAACCAGCTAGGGATCGTCGCCTTGGTGAGCCATTACCTCACCAACTAGCTAATCCCACTTGGGCCAATCTAAAGGCGAGAGCCGAAGCCCCCTTTGGTCCGTAGACATTATGCGGTATTAGCAGTCGTTTCCAACTGTTGTCCCCCACCTCAAGGCATGTTCCCAAGCATTACTCACCCGTCCGCCGCTCGTCAGCAAAGAAGCAAGCTTCTCTCTGTTACCGCTCGACTTGCATGTGTTAGGCCTGCCGCCAGCGTTCAATCTGAGCCATGATCAAACTCTTCAATTAAAAAGTTTTATGTCTTTCGACAGCTCAATGAATTCTGAATTTATTTTTAATATCTTTCGATATTGAATTGACTGTGCCGAAGCAACTTATAAATAAGTTACTTCTGTTGGTCACTCAGTTTTCAATTGAGACTCTAATTTGTTTGCCTTACTTAGCGAACTAAGCTTGGCTGTTAGAACTCAATCTGTACGAGTGCCCACACAGATGATTGCTTTATATTGTTAAAGAACGTTTTGAGTCGCTTTAGCGTCTCAAGGGATGCGTATAATACATCCTTTATTTTTCGAGTCAACACTTAGTTTTAAACTTTCTTTTTGGAAGATTTAAAGCCGAAGTTTTATTTAACTCTCTAAGTAGTTGCTGCCTTGCTATGCTTCGGCGTTTCCCTTCTCAGTGGGGTCGCATTATAGGGAGATCCGAAAACAGATCAACTGTTTTTTAAAGAAAACTTGAAATAAACTGCTGTTCGCTGAGTATTTGAGCTAAACGCTTAAAAACACAACTAAACTACTATCGTTAAGAAATTTATAGCGCTATTTGAAATGAAAGTTATGACAACTACTAATGAATAAAGACATATTTGGATCATCTATGCTAAATAACTAACCAATATGAGAAGACTCGTATTACTTAAAATCATTTAAAGTAATCAAAAGGCGAAAATTGAATTGATCGAGCTATGTTTAATCATAATTTAATAATATTAAGAAATAAGTTTACTTAGGCCGTAATACTCAACCTTGATATGAGATTCTTAATATAGGTATATAGGTAAATGAGTACACGTTATGTCTTATAATCAGATTTATAAATATAAACTTCGTAGTGGGCCGCTCTACTGGATAATCTAAGTTTTGGAGTTGTATTATATAATAGCTCTAAACGAACAATATATAATGAAGATAATCCTTAACCATGATCTGATAGGCTATTTTGAATGAGTAATAAGTAAAGAGTAACTTGGTAGGGATATTAAAGCAGGTGTTAAAACAACTTATCAATTTAGAATCTATGAGTCAGTACTCGTAAACGATCATAATAGAAGGTAATCACTGATCCATATAGATTAACAAATTTTAGGCAAGAAAAAGCCGAGCATAGGCTCGGCTTTTAGGTTTCTTTAAGACTTACTCTGCAGACTGTGCGTCTTCTTGAACTGCTTCGCTAGTCGCTGGGCGACCAACTAGTTCAATATAAGCCATTGGTGCATTATCACCAGTACGGAAGCCACACTTAAGAATACGAGTGTAACCACCTGGACGATCCGCGTTACGTGGACCGATTTCACTGAATAACTTACCAACAACTTCATTATCACGCGTGCGAGCAAACGCTAAACGGCGATTTGCTACACTGTCAGTCTTAGCCAGTGTGATTAAAGGTTCAATTACACGACGTAACTCTTTCGCTTTAGGCAAAGTAGTTTTGATGATTTCATGTTTCACCAAAGAACCTGCCATATTGCTAAACATCGCTTTACGATGGCTACTGTTACGGTTTAATTGACGACCACTCTTACGATGGCGCATGACCCTATCCTTCTAACTAAACTAATATAGTGATTTAGATTATTCAGCTAAACTTGCAGGTGGCCAATTTTCTAGGCGCATGCCTAGAGAAAGTCCACGTGAAGCTAGCACGTCTTTAATTTCAGTTAGAGACTTCTTACCTAAATTAGGCGTTTTAAGAAGCTCAACTTCAGTGCGCTGAACTAAATCACCGATATATTGAATTTGCTCGGCTTTCAAACAATTTGCTGAGCGTACTGTTAGTTCAAGATCATCAACTGGACGAAGTAGAATAGGATCGAATTCTGGCTTCTCTTCTTTCTCTTCTGGCTCAGTTACATCACGTAAATCTACGAATGCATCTAATTGCTCAGCTAAGATAGTAGACGCACGGCGGATCGCTTCTTCTGGATCTAAAGTGCCGTTTGTTTCCATATCAATGATTAACTTGTCTAAATCTGTACGTTGCTCAACTCGAGCTGATTCAACCGAGTACGCAATACGTTCAACTGGGCTAAATGATGCATCAAGCAACAATCTACCAATTGGACGCTCATCGTCATCAGAGGATAAACGACTAGATGCCGGCACATAACCACGACCACGTTCAACACGAATACGCATGCTGATCTCGCTGTTATTTGTTGTTAAATTACAAATAACATGATCTGGGTTAGCAATTGTTACATCGCCATCGTGCTGAATATCTGACGCAGTCACAGGGCCTACACCAGATTTAGCCAGGGTCAGAAAAACTTCATCTTTGCCTTCTAACGTTACTGCTAAACCTTTTAGGTTTAATAGTATTTCAATGATGTCTTCTTGAACGCCTTCTTTCGCGCTGTACTCATGCAATACACCGTCGATTTCAACTTCAGTTACTGCACATCCAGGCATAGATGAAAGCAGTATACGGCGTAAGGCATTACCCAAAGTGTGACCGAAGCCACGCTCAAGTGGTTCTAAAACTATTTTAGAACGTGTTGGGTTGATAGCGTCGATATCGACTAACCTTGGTTTTAGAAATTCTGTAACAGAACCCTGCATTTTATCCTCTCTTAACTCTTAACTTTACTTAGAGTAAAGTTCGACGATTAGTTGTTCATTAATGTCCGCAGACAGATCTGAACGCTCAGGTAGACGCTTAAAGCTGCCTTCCAATTTCTTACCGTCAACTTCAACCCAAGTCGGCTTTTCACGTTGCTCAGCCAACTCTAGAGCAGCGATGATACGTGCTTGTGTTTTAGACTTCTCACGGATTACAACAGTATCTTCTGGAGCAATTACGTACGAAGGAACATTCACAACACGACCATTAACTAAAATCGCTTTATGGCTTACTAACTGACGTGCTTCTGCACGTGTGCTAGCAAAACCCATGCGATATACAACATTGTCTAAACGTTGCTCTAATAGCTGTAACAAGTTTTCACCTGTATTACCTTTAAGGCGAGCAGCTTCTTTGTAGTAGTTACGGAATTGCTTTTCTAATACACCGTAGATACGACGTACTTTTTGCTTTTCACGTAATTGTAAACCGTAATCAGATAAGCGACCTTTACGAGCGCCATGCTGACCAGGTGCAGTCTCAAGTTTACACTTAGAGTCGATAGCTCTTACGCCGCTCTTAAGGAACAGGTCAGTGCCTTCACGACGACTCAGCTTGAGCTTAGGGCCCAAATATCTTGCCATGTTATTTCTCCTAACCTATTGTTAAACGCGACGTTTCTTCGGTGGACGACAACCATTATGTGGTATTGGCGTCACGTCAGTAATGTTGGTAATACGGTAGCCAGCAGCATTCAAAGCACGTACAGCAGATTCACGACCTGGACCTGGACCTTTGATGAAAACTTCTAGATTTTTTAAACCGTATTCTTGAGCAGCAGTACCTGCACGCTCTGCAGCAACCTGAGCAGCAAATGGAGTAGATTTACGTGAACCACGGAAACCTGAACCACCGGCAGTAGCCCATGATAGTGCATTACCTTGACGATCGGTAATCGTTACAATAGTGTTGTTGAAAGAAGCATGAACATGAGCCATACCATCAGCAACTTGTTTTTTAACCTTTTTACGACGAATTGGTGTCTTAGCCATAATACTATCCCCTTATCGCTTAATAGGCTTACGAGGACCCTTACGGGTACGCGCGTTAGTCTTAGTTCTTTGACCACGTAGTGGTAAAGAGCGACGGTGACGTAGGCCACGATAACAACCAAGGTCCATTAGGCGCTTGATATTTAAAGTAACTTCACGACGAAGATCACCTTCAACGGTGTACTTGCCAACTGCATCACGCAATACGTCAAGAGTTTCGTCTGAAAGTTCACCGATTTTTGTGGTCTCGGCGATACCAGTCGCTGCTAAGATAGCCTTAGAGCGAGTCTTACCTATGCCATAAATAGCTGTTAAACCAATAACTGCATGTTTATGATCAGGGACGTTAATGCCAGCAATACGGGCCACTAACACATCTCCTATATTCGAATTTGGTAATCATCTGTTTGAAGAGCCCGTAAGGATACTCAAACGAAGACCAAATCACTACTAAAAACACAGGCCGAGAAAACTCAGCCTGCACGCTGTTTACTTAACCTTGCCTTTGCTTATGCTTAGGCTCACTGCAAATTACGCGTACTACACCAGCACGTTTAATAACTTTACAGTTACGGCATATTTTCTTAACGGAAGCACGTACTTTCATTGCTCAACTCCGTAAACTGACCTTATCGACCATAGCCTTTAAGGTTCGCTTTTTTCAGCACAGAATCATACTGATGAGACATCAGGTGAGTCTGTACTTGTGCCATAAAGTCCATGATAACAACTACGATAATCAAAATTGATGTACCGCCGAAGTAGAATGGCGTTTGCCATGCCATTGTCATGAATTCAGGCACCAGACAGATAAAGGTTATATACAAAGCACCTGCCAATGTCAGGCGTGTCATCACTTTATCAATGTATTTAGATGTCTGCTCACCTGGACGAATACCTGGGATAAATGCGCCAGATTTCTTCAGGTTATCTGCTGTTTCACGTGGGTTAAACACCAACGCTGTGTAGAAAAAGCAGAAGAAGATGATAGCTGCTGCTAAAACCATTGCATACAATGGCTGACCTGGGGTCAACGTTGTAGCTATAGCTTGTAACACATCAGCGACCGGACCTTCACCCTGGCCGAACCAGCTGGCAATTGTACCAGGGAACAGAATTATACTGCTAGCGAAAATTGGTGGAATAACACCCGCCATATTTACTTTTAGTGGTAAATGCGTGCTTTGGGCAGCAAATACTTGACGACCTTGTTGGCGTTTAGCGTAGTTAACAACAATACGTCGTTGGCCACGTTCAAAAAACACTACAAGATAAGTAACAGCGAATACGATTACCGCAACCATCAACAGTACAAAAACATTCAAATCACCTTGGCGCGCCATTTCAGCTGTCGAACCAATAGCAGACGGCAGGTTAGCTACAATACCAACAAATATTAAAACAGAGATACCGTTACCAATACCACGTTCTGTTATTTGTTCGCCCAACCACATAAGGAACATAGTACCAGTCACTAAACTCACCACTGCGGTGAAATAGAAACCCATACCAGGGTTAACAACTAACCCTTCCATCATGCCCGGTAAGCTTGTGGCAATACCGATTGATTGGATAGTAGCAAGCACAAGCGTGCCATAGCGTGTGTACTGGCTAATTTTTTTACGCCCTTGCTCACCTTCTTTCTTAAGCTCTATAAACGGAGGATACATATGCGTTAATAGTTGCGTAATAATCGAAGCCGAGATATACGGCATAATACCCAGTGCTAACACTGAAGCTCGCTCAAGCGCACCACCGCTAAACATGTTGAACATCTCAACAATGGTGCCCTTTTGTTGCTCGAAGAAATCGGCAAGTACAGCGGCGTCAATCCCAGGGATCGGCACAAATGAACCTAGACGGTATATAATGATAGCACCTAATACGAAGAGTAATCGGCGCTTCAATTCCGAAAGTCCACCTTGTGCACTTTGCATATCTTGACCTGGTTTAGCCATTAGTACTTCCTTAGTCTTCTACCTTGCCTCCGGCAGCTTCGATAGCTTCGCGTGCACCTTTAGTGGCTCTAAGGCCCTTAACGGTAACAGCGCGTGAAACTTCGCCAGATTTAACAACTTTAACGAACAAAACGTTCTTTTTAACTAGACCAGCTGCTTGTAACGCGCTTAGGTCTACCACATCGCCTTCTACTTTAGCGATTTCGTATAGGTTTATTTCTGCAGATACTAATGATTTGCGAGAAGTGAAACCGAACTTAGGTAGACGACGTTGCATAGGCATTTGACCGCCTTCGAAACCAACGCGTACTTTACCGCCAGAACGTGATTTTTGACCTTTGTGACCACGGCCACCAGTCTTACCAAGACCAGAACCGATACCACGACCAACACGTTTTGGAGCAGTTTTTGAACCTGCAGCAGGTGAAAGTGTATTCAAATGCATGAAATTAACCCTCTACCTTAACCATGTAAGAAACCTGGTTTATCATACCACGTACACATGCTGTGTCTTCTAACTCAACAGTGTGGTTGATACGACGTAAACCAAGACCGCGTAATGTAGCTTTATGTTTCGGTAAACGACCGATAGAGCTTTTTACTTGTGTTACTTTTACAGTTTGATTTGCCATGGTTACCCCAGTATCTCGTCTATGCGAAGACCACGTTTAGCAGCAATCGACTGAGGAGAATTCATATTCTCAAGAGCAGAGATTGTTGCACGCACTACGTTGATTGGGTTAGTAGAACCGTAACATTTAGAAAGTACGTTCTGCACACCAGTCACTTCTAGTACCGCACGCATTGCACCACCAGCGATGATACCAGTACCTTCAGAGGCTGGTTTCATAAACACTTGTGAGCCAGCATGACGTCCTTTAACAGGATGCTGTAATGTGTTGCCATTTAGGTCTACATTGATCATATTGCGACGTGCTTTTTCCATTGCTTTTTGAATAGCAGCTGGAACTTCACGTGCTTTACCATAACCAAAACCTACTTTACCTGCGCCATCACCAACTACTGTTAGTGCTGTAAAGCTAAAGATACGACCACCTTTAACTACTTTAGACACACGGTTCACCGCGATTAGCTTTTCAGCTAGATCAGGCTGTTGTTGCTTTGCTTCTACGTTAGCCATTGTCTACTCCTAGAATTGCAAACCGGCTTCACGCGCAGCATCAGCTAGCGCCTTCACACGGCCGTGATATTTAAAGCCACTACGATCAAAAGCAATCTTTTCGATGCCTTTGTCAGCCGCACGTTCAGCAACCGCTTTACCAACTGCTTGCGCAGCTGCAACGTTGCCGGTGCCTTTAACTGTTTCGCAAATAGCTTTTTCAACAGTAGAAGCAGCAGCCAGTACAGTACCCTCAGCAGTAACTACTTGAGCGTATATGTGACGTGGCGTGCGGTGGATAACAAGACGCGTTGTGCCTTGTTCAATATAATTTCTACGAGTGCGTTTAGCACGACGTAGACGAGCTGTTTTTTTATCCATCGTCTTACCTTACTTCTTCTTAGCCTCTTTACGGCGCACATTCTCATCTGAATAACGAACACCCTTGCCTTTATATGGCTCAGGTTTACGGTATGCACGAATGTTAGCAGCTGTTTGACCAACTAACTGCTTATCTACGCCCTTAACTAGAACTTCTGTTTGGCTTGGAGTTTCAATCGTAATTCCTTCAGGAACTGCGAAATGAACTGGGTGCGAGAAACCAAGAGTTAAATCTAATGTTTTACCCTTAGCTGCTGCACGGTAACCAACGCCTACTAACTGAAGTTTCTTCTCGTAACCTTCATGCGTACCAACAATCATATTGTTGATTAGAGCGCGAGCAGTACCTGCTTGAGCCCATGCATCTGTTACGCCTTCACGAGGTAAAGTTGTAATAACGTTTTCTTCAACTTTTACTTCAACAGCGTTGTTGATAGTACGAGTTAATTCACCGTTTTTGCCTTTAACTGTGATTTCCTGGCCTTTTAATGTAACTTCTACACCGGCAGGAACACTAATTGGTGCCTTTGCTATGCGAGACATAGTTCCCCTCCGATTAAGCTACAAAACCAATGATTTCACCACCAACGCCTGCACTACGTGCTGCGCGGTCTGTCATTAGGCCTTTAGAAGTTGATACGATAGCGATACCTAGACCACCCATTACCTTTGGTAATTCGTCACGTCTCTTATAGATACGTAAACCAGGGCGGCTAACACGCTGGATATTTTCAATAACAGCTTTGCCTTCGAAGTACTTCAATTCGATAGAAAGCTCAGGTTTTACGTCGCCATTGATTGCGAAATCAGCGATGTAACCTTCATTTTTTAATACTTTAGCTACTGCTACTTTCAGTTTTGAATTAGGCATCGTTACAGATACTTTCTTCGCTGACTGACCGTTACGGATTCGTGTAAACAAATCCGCGATAGGATCTTGCAAGCTCATAGTCTTACTCCCGTGATTCTTTTACCAGCTAGCTTTTTTAAGGCCAGGAATTTCACCGCGCATAGCTGCTTCGCGAACTTTAATACGGCTCATGCCGAATTTGCGAAGGAAACCATGTGGGCGGCCCGTAATGTTACAACGATTACGCTGACGTACAGGGCTAGAATCACGTGGTAAAGCTTGTAGCTTAAGTACCGCGTCCCAACGATCATCTTCAGATGTATTAACATCACTGATGATAGCTTTTAGTGCTGTGCGCTTTTCAGCGAACTGAGCAACTAGTTTTGTGCGCTTTGCTTCGCGCGCTTTCATAGAATTCTTTGCCATAACCCTACCCTTATTTCTTGAATGGGAAGTTAAACGCTTCTAACAACGCACGGCCTTCCTCATCAGATTTCGCAGAAGTAGTAATAGTAATATCCATACCGCGTACACGGTCTACTTTATCGTAATCGATTTCTGGGAAGATGATTTGTTCACGTACGCCCATGCTGTAGTTGCCACGTCCATCAAAAGACTTAGCACTTACGCCACGGAAGTCGCGAATACGTGGGATAGCGATTGATACCAAACGCTCAAAAAAGTCCCACATACGTTCGCCACGTAGGGTTACTTTACAACCTATCGGGTAACCTTCACGCACTTTGAAGCCAGCAACAGATTTGCGTGCTTTAGTGATTAGAGGTTTCTGACCAGAGATTGCAGCTAGATCCGCAACAGCGTTATCTAGAATTTTCTTGTCAGCTAGGGCTTCGCCCACGCCCATATTCAATGTGATCTTTTCGATCAGAGGGACTTGCATGACAGAGCTGAAACCAAACTTCTCTTGAAGTTCAGCTACTACTTTGTCTTTATATACTTCATGCAGTTTCGCCATCATTCTACTCCAACTATTAAATAGTTTTACCAGTAGATTTAAAGATACGTAATTTCTTACCATCTTCAATCTTGAAACCTACACGATCTGCTTTACTCGTTTCCGAGTTGTAGATCGCAACGTTTGATACGTCGATAGACGCTTCTTTCTCAACAATACCGCCAGGCTGGTTCAATTGTGGAACCGGCTTTTGGTGCTTTTTGATCAAGTTTATGCCTTCGACAAATAATCTTCCAGATTCAGTAACAACTGAAAGCACTTTTCCGCGCTTACCTTTGTCTTTACCTGCTAGAACGATTACTTCGTCATCACGACGGATTTTTGCTGCCATGATAGACTCCTTACAGTACTTCTGGGGCTAGTGAAACGATTTTCATGAACTTATCATTACGAAGTTCACGAGTCACAGGGCCGAAGATACGAGTACCAATAGGCTGCAAGTTATCATTTAAGATAACAGCTGCATTGCTATCGAAACGGATCAAAGAACCGTCTGGACGACGAACGCCTTTTTTGGTGCGCACAACTACCGCGTTTTTAACATCACCTTTCTTCACTTTACCGCGAGGAATAGCTTCTTTTACAGAAACTTTAATGATGTCGCCAATCGCTGCATAGCGACGGTGAGAACCACCAAGGACTTTTATACACTGCACTTTGCGAGCGCCGCTGTTATCAGCAACTTCCAGCTGAGTTTGCATTTGGATCATGTTAATGACCTCCGGTGTAGTAATTACAACTTGTCTTAAATTCGTTTAAAATCAAGACATTTCGATTGAAATCCACTCAAAAAACAAGCTAGTTGTCTCTTAAGGGCGGGCAATTGTACCAGCATTACGGGGGGAGCGGTAGGTTATTTTTTAATTAATTATGAGGGAAAGCTAATTAATATTGAGTAATTACGGCTATCTAGCTACTTTACATATGGTTACAAAACAAACAAGGCACTATCTTAGTGCCTTGTAGATTATTTATCAGGGTTTTAGCCAAACAAACCTTTCAATTTATCTTTAAGTTTGTCTTTTGCTTTTTCTTTGAGCTTTTCTTTTGCTTCTTCTTTAAGCGCATTACCAAAATCAAGCTTAATGCCTACATCATGGAATGGCCCTTTAATACGCAGTGGTATTTTAAAGCCGGTACTATCATCGGTTGTACCCTGCCCCTCAATAGAACCGACTATACCGGTTACTAGTCGGTAATTAATAATAGTATTAGGTAAATCCACATCACCTTCGCCTGAAATACGGATCAGTGGGCTGATTAACGACAGGTCGTTATTATGGCCCACCCCATTAGTAAACTTAAAGCTACCCGTTAATGCTGAGAAGTCGGTTTGCTGTGACTTATCAAAGCCAGTATCTAGTCCTTCTGATACAGCCCCTACATTACCTTTAAGCAACTCTTTACCTTTGCGAATCATTTCAGCTATATTTGCGCCTTGTACTGCGCCATTAGCAAACTCAAACCCTAACTCACCATTAAGTGCGTTAACAAACTCTTTTTGGCTTTGCCCATTTGTGGTTAAGTTCCAATTTAATGAGCCATTACCCATTAATTTATCAAATCCTGCGGCATCGGTTAATAACGGTTGTGCATCAATACCTGCCAAATCAAAATTAGTGGTTATTTTATAAGGTATTTGCTGGGCATTAATATTAATTGCCCCTTTCCCTGTTCCCTCATAGGCTGCAAAGTTATCTAAGCTTAATTTAGCGACACTATTTTTTAACGCTACTGTAAATTGGTTTGCACCGAGTTTAATATCGTTAGCTTTTAAACCGCTTGAGCGTATTACTACATTAGCATCAAGCGTATTTAAGGCACTTAAGTCTATTTTAGTGTCGTCCCATACAATAGGCTCTGCTGGTTTAGTTTCGTCTGTAGTTGGCTGCTCTTTTTTAGCTACGGCTTCTGGTAAGTATGGGTTTAAGTCAAGCATACCTAAGTCAATGTTTGCCATTACAGCAAGTCGTTTACCTAAATTAAGCTCACTTTTACCTTTTATTTGCAGTGCATCTAATGTGGCAATAAGCTCTTCAAGCTTAAATTGCTCACCCGCTAAATGCATTTTGCCATTTACACTAAAAGCATTAAAGGCGTTATCTTTGGCGTTTAACTCTACACCTTGCCATTTGGCTATATTTTTTACCGAGTCTCCACTTAGCGCTAACTGACCTTTTATATCTTGGCCTTGTTTAGCAATAGTTCCCTCAAAGGTTAAATCAACTAAACGTGAATCTAAACTCTGCTGAATATTAAAAGTAGTACCTTCGATCGCTTTTGCTGGCGTATCTAGTTTTACATCAAGCTCAAAGCGCTCTTGCATGTAAGT
This sequence comes from Pseudoalteromonas nigrifaciens, assembly GCF_002221505.1. NCBI lineage: Bacteria > Pseudomonadati > Pseudomonadota > Gammaproteobacteria > Alteromonadales > Pseudoalteromonadaceae > Pseudoalteromonas > Pseudoalteromonas nigrifaciens. Next base: position 3,291,491 of record NZ_CP011036.1, read on the forward strand.
TATTGCGCCTTTTACTTCTAATGTTTTACGCAGTGATGGAAGTAAAATAGCCAGTTCTAAATCACTTATTTGCTGTTTAACCCCGGTTTTACCATCTAAATAAGTAAAGGTACCACCATAAATGGCAACTTCCCCTAGCTCAATGTCAAAGTTCTCAGGTAATTTTATAGCTTCCGCAGATCCTGTTTGCTCTTTAGGCTGCTCAGCTACCGCATCAAATAGCTGCCAGTTAGCTTTACCGTTTTTATCGGTCTCTAATAAAATATCAGGCTCGTTAATAACAAACTTATCGAGTTTAAATTCACCATCTAATAGCGATAGCCAAGGGATGTGTACTGCAAGCTGCTGCATACTTGCCATATCGGCGCGAGAGCCCGATTTCATGTTGGCAAAATGTACATCATTAAGTTCTAATTTTAATGCAGGAAATACACTCAGCGTTTTATCGCCTTTAATAGTTAATGTACGTCCTGTGGTTTGTTCTACCTGCTCAGAGACTTTATTAAAAATAGCATCAGTAGGAATTAAAAAGGGTGCTGCAACGATAAGTGCAATACATAACAGCAGTATTACACCTATAATTTTAAATAAGGTTTTCATGATCGTCCTTTCAAATGTGCAAATAATACTCATATCATAGCGAGAGTTATCACTAAAATCATTGTCAGTACTAAAAAAAATAACTTTCAACTAATTTATTTTTTAATGATGAATCTACGCGCTAATAATATCAACACTATTTAAATATTAACAAACAACACATGAACGCTTTATAAAAAACAACAAATCATTACTTTTCAACAAGTAAGACATGAAAAACACACTGTCGTATGATTTTCAAACAATCTAAACTAATTGAGTTTTCGTCACTGAAGTTAACTATTTTATTGTTTTAATAAATTAATAATTATGAGCACTTTAACTGTTGTATTCTTAAGGCTTGTATATGCCTCTGTTGTTATTGCAAGATTTGCGCTAAAATAGACCAGCTAAAAAATGCATCTAACTCGAGGTTCTACAAGGCATGAAAAAACTGCTAATTTCACCGTCACAAATGTCGCTAGGCGAGCAAGAAAACCAAATATACCAAAACATTCTGAAGCAATCCTCAGAACTCAGCCTAAATCTAATGGCCGTGAAAGTAGAAAACCACCCAGATGATTTTTTACTTTGGTGCTATGAACTGCTTAACGCAAGCAAAGATCGTATGAATTACGACTTGCTAGAGCCGCAACAGTTACCAGTACTAAAAAAACTGCACGACCAACTTATTTCTGCTATTAGCTTTTTACAAGTTAAAACGTTACGTGTAGCGCCTTGGCCTGTAGTAACTACATTTATTGAGCAGCACAAAGATCTTATTGCACTTGATGAGCAGCTTCGCTTAACAAGCTACATTGCAAGCATTCGCCCGCAATCACTTAAAGATATGATCCCAGAAGACTTACTTGCATTTAGTGGTAAGCACATGGCATCGCTTGATCCAAGCACTTACAACTTTGATGTTGAATGGTTTGCATCAACTAAAAGCGCTAAAGCGTTTCATCAACTACTGGCTGATATGCCTGATGCGTTTGATGATGCACTTAGCAATATTCCGTTGGAAGGTAATATTACTCATTATGAGTACCAGCAATTTGTTGCTGCTTACTTAAAAGCTTTTAGCGATGGTAACGAAAAGCCAACGCTCGCTCCAGCAACTCGCTTATTAGCGATGCGTCGTCCTGACGTATTTACTCCTATTAGCAATAATAGATTAGATGCTTTATGTGGCGCACTGGGTGTTAGCAAGCTAAAAAACACTGACTTTGAGCGTTACTGGCAAGACATAGTACAAAAAATTCAAACTCTGTCTTGGTTTAAAATGGCTAAAGCAGACAACGAATTAGAAGAGCAGCTGGTAAGCATTAAAGCGCTTATTCCGTGCTTTTTTTACTATGCAGACACCACAACAGCCGATAGCTCTAATTACATCAAGCTGCTAAGCAAGCCAAAGCGCAGTACTTCAGGTACAGGTAAAACTAAGCGTAGAGGTAAAGAATCTGCAGAAATTTTAGTAGACCGCGCACTTGCAGCTGACGATATTCCTGAGCATATTCGTAGCAAACGTGATTCTATTATTAATGAAGTACAAAAAGGTCGTGGAGTTAACGAAACAATTAGCTTAATGCGTACTATTTTTGGTTAATTATTAATAACTAACCTAGCAGCGCCGATTTGGTGCAGCTAGGTTAATTTATGCACCACAAATGTAAAACCCCTTAAAATCTTATCTCTGCACCTCTCCCTCTACTAATTATAAGCTATTGTTTTAAAACACCTAAAACCATATTCACTGCAATAAAGTGAAGCTGGCATACCCCGTGCAATCTTCTTTTCTGTTAAATAATAAAATGCTGCCAAGCTATAAGCCTTAAAGCTTTGGCATGCAATCATATAACAGGAACTAAAACATGCTAAAACTACAAAAAGTCATAACAATAACAGCACTCTCTTTAGTTAGTGTCGCATCAACAGCAGCCTATGCTGAAGTAACCGCTAATGCGGCAGCAACATCAAACTATTTATGGCGCGGACAAGAACAAACCAGTGGTGATGCTGCCATTTCAGGCGGCATTGACTACACCAACGAGTCTGGTTTTTATGCCGGTGCTTGGGCATCAAATGCCTCTTGGGCCGATGAGATGACCTATGAATTAGACTTGTATGCAGGCTTTGGTGGCGCTATTAATGAAAGCGTGAGCTACGATGTTGGTTACATTTATTATGCATACCCAGATGCAGCTTCCACGGCTGATGCTGACTTTTCTGAGATTTACGGCAGTATAAGTGTAAAAGGCTTCACCTTTGGTGCTGCTGTATTAGCAACCTCTGCAGCAAGTGGTGACGGTACAGACTTTGCTGACTCACTTTACCTAACGGCAGATTATGCTTTTGCTGTTGGCAATAACGGCACCGAAATAGCATTTCATTTAGGCCACTACTCTGGTGATTTTATAGGTGATGACAATATTATTGATTATGGCATAGCAGTATCTAAAGATGGTTTCACTTTTGGTTTATCTGATACCGATATAGATGGCTCTGACGTAAAAGCCTATGTTGCTTATTCAGTAGACTTTACACTTTAAAAATTACACTGTAATTGCTGCAACCCAAGAGCCGAAAGGCTCTTTTTTAGTTTTAGCAGCATAAATAACCTGGCCACTAAACAAACTACGTTAACAAACCGTTACAATAAAATAATCACCTTATCCTCATTTTGCCTTATGCTATAGCCAGTAATTCCCCCCAAATTAGGTTATTAAGGAATAATAATGAAGTCACCTAACGCGCTAAGCGCACTAATCGATATTTATATCAGCCCAAGTAAAGCGTTTAATGGTATAGAGCAAGCAAAAGGCTGGTCATGGTTGGCCCTTATTTGTATAGCAGTTGCCACCGCCGCGAGTATGTTTGTTTTTTATAATAGTGTTGATATACAGTTTTTAATTAATGAGCAAGTAGCCGTTTCAAGTGTTGATGCCACTATTGGCGAGCAAAAAATGATTCGTCAAGCGATTGAACAAAATGCCCCAAACCAAATGTGGTTTGGCATGATCGGCGGTATTATTGGCATAGTAATAATGAATGCTTTAGTTGCACTTTATTATATGCTGATAGCTAAACTCGATCCTAACTCACAACATAGTTACGGTGCTTGGTATGGCTTTTCATTATGGACAATGATGCCTACGGTTATTTCAAGCCTTGGCACTATCGCCTTAGTATTAATGGCCAACACAGATCAAATTTCGCAACAAGCGGTGTTTAGTTACGCTTCTATCAATCAGCTCATTGTTGGGCTTGATGCCACACATACTTTTTATACCTTACTAGAATCAATTAACCTGTTCACTATTTGGAGCATTGCGCTGGGCATGGTTGGGCTAAAATGCTGGACTAATTTCTCAACTAATAAAGCACTGCTGTTTGCAGCCTTACCAAGTATTATTATTTTTAGTGTTTGGGCGATTATAGCCGCACTTTAATTATTATGCAGAGGCAAGTTAGCCTCTGCACATTTTCACTCACGGACCGATAAAATGAAAAAAGCCATTATCATCACACTCGCTATTGCCGCTTTTATAGCGTTAATTGTATCAAAACAAATTTCTGGTGATAAAAAACAGCCCGAGGTAAATATCGCCCATGTTGAACTAGGCAATATTGCCGACTCAATAATGGCGTCTGGTAACTTAGTATTTAATACTCAAGTTCAGCTGCGCTCTGAAGTTACCGGCCGAGTAGATAAAGTATTTGTCGAAGAAGGCCAAAGTGTAAAACAAGGCGATATTTTAATGCGCCTTGATACCACTGCATTTGAATCTGAAGTAACCCGCAATAAAGCGCTACTACGTGCCACCGAAATAGAAATTAAACATAGCCAAATTCGCTTAGTTAACTTTGAGCGCCAACTAAAAAGACAAAAAGAGCTTTACGATGTCGGTTTGGGCAATGAAGAAGCCTATGAAAACCTAGCAAGTGCCCGCGACTTAGCTAAAATAGATATTGAATCTCGTAAAGAGTCGTTTAACCAAGCTCATGCGTCGTTGCAAATTGCCCAAGATCGGTTAAATAAAAGTGTTTTTAAAGCGCCTATGAGTGGCCTATTGGCTTCGGTTAATATTAAAGAAGGCGAAACGGTTATTGCCGGAACGACCAATATAATAGGCTCTGATTTAATGCTGGTTGCTGACCCCAGTGCTATTTTAGCTGAGTTGCGGGTTGATGAAACCGACATAGCCAGTATTAAACTCCACCAAAAAGCAAATATTTATGCCGCTGCTTATCCTAATAATCCTTTTACTGGCACAGTAATAAACATTGGTACCTCGGCTAAAAATCAGCCTGGCTCACAAGGGTTATCATTTAAGGTAAAAGTATTACTCGATGCTACCGATCGTCAACTATATGCCGGAATGAGCTGTAGAGCAGAAATTGCCACCAGCATTGCCGAAAATGGTTTAAAGTTACCAATAGAAGCAATTCAAAAACAAGACGACAGCACCTTTGTTTGGCGCCTAAATAACGACAACAGCGTTAGTAAAGTAACCGTAGCTGTTGGTATATCATCAGATATTGAACAAGCAATTACCGAGGGGCTCAATGAAGGTGACAAAATAGTTATTGGCCCGGCTCGCCCTATTAGTACTTTAAAAGAAGGCGACACAGTAAAAGTAAAAGCCGCTGCGAAGGAAAACAACTAATGACTGCGGTGATCAAGCTTGAGCATATTAATAAACAATACAAAATGGGCGCTGAGATATTTAAAGCACTTGATGATGTAAACATTAGCATTATGCCCAATGAATATGTGGCCATTATTGGCCCCTCAGGATCTGGCAAGTCTACCCTAATGAATTTGTTAGGCTGCTTAGATACCCCCACCAGCGGCGAGTATTATTTAAAAGATAAGTTAGTAAAAAGTATGACCGAAACCGAGCTTGCGCACCAACGCAACGAAAGCGTCGGATTTATATTTCAAAGCTTTAACTTATTACCACGCGCATCGGCGCTAGAAAATGTAATGCAGCCTTTAGTTTACCGCTTTACCCCTAGCAAACAACGCAAACAGCAAGCCCTTGAGGCGCTAAAGCGCGTGGGCTTAGCCGACAAAGTAAATCACTTATCAAGCCAGCTGTCGGGCGGGCAACGTCAACGAGTTGCTATTGCTCGTGCTTTAGTCACTAAACCGCATATATTATTAGGTGATGAGCCAACCGGTAACTTAGACAGTAAAACCACCCGCGAAATTATGGCCTTATTTGATGAGCTGCATAACGAAGGGCATACCATTATTTTGGTTACACATGAGCAAGAAATTGCCGACCACTGTCAGCGGGTAATTCGCTTAGTGGATGGTAAAGTAGTGAGTGACGTAACTAAAAACCAAGGAGCAAGGCAGCATGTTTAAACTTGCACTGGCCACTATGGAAGGCACTAAAGCCGCATTTTCGGCAATTAAAGCAAATGCTATGCGCTCTGCCCTCACCTGTTTAGGTATTATTATTGGCGTGGCCGCAGTAGTAACTGTGGTTGCTGTAATGCAAGGCTTTACCAAGCAAATAAACGATCAGTTCGCTGATATGTCGCCCGATGTAACTACTATTAAGGCGTATACCAGTATTGAGCTAGAAATGGTTGGTAAAAATGCAAAACTTAGCTACGACGATTTTTTAACCTTAAAAGCACGAGTAAAAGAAGCAGAAACACTCACCGCACTAATGTTTACTTGGCGTTTTTCAGGCGGAGCTGAGTATGGTAATAAAAGTCATTCATCGCGGGTTATGGGTACTGAGCAAGACTATCAAAAAGCATACCGTACCTACCCCGATCTAGGCCGTTTTATTCGCGCTGAAGACGACGAAAAACGCCGCCGCGTAGCTTTTATTGGGCCGTCAATTATCGAAAAATTAAACTTACCCAGCAATCCGGTAGGTGAATACATAAAGCTAGGTGGCGAATGGTTTAGAATTATTGGTGTAGCCGAAAAACAAGGTAGCTTTTTGGGCTTTGATCAAGACGATTATATTAATATTCCCATTAGCACTATGAGTGCGTTAGAGGGAGGCAATACGCAAAGTAATGTACAAATTATGTTTAGGCTTGAAGACAACGCTAACGAAGAGCAGGTACTAGCAAAAATTACTCGTATACTGCGCCAGTTACATAAACTTAAAGACGGCGACGACAATGACTTTGAATTTGAAACTGCTGAAAAAGCCCGCGCCCAAGTAGATAAATTTACCGGTAGTGCCACTGCCATAACCGCAGGTATTGTTGGTATTAGCTTATTAGTTGGTGGCATAGGTGTAATGAATATTATGTTAGTGTCGGTAACTGAGCGCACCCGCGTGATTGGCACCCTTAAAGCGCTAGGCGCTACACCCGGCTTTATAATGTTGCAGTTTTTAGTTGAGGCTGTGGTGTTATCGCTATTTGGCGGGTTGATTGGGCTTGCCATTGGTTATGGTGCAGCGGGGCTTATTTCGTTTATGGTTCCTAGCATGCCAGATGCGTATATTCCGGCATGGGCGGTAATGTTGTCGTTTGGTTTTACTTCATTAATTGGCATAGTGTTTGGTTTAGCCCCAGCCATTAAAGCCGCCAGGCTCAACCCTATAGATGCACTGCGTTACGAGTAACAATAGCATTGTAGTTGCTTACAAGGATGTAAGCCTAGTACATAATTAACACAGTGATTAAAACTCTCTTTAAACTTCAAGCACAAAGTATTACCCTACTTAAACACCACTTAAAAAATGAACTTTTAACGCTTAAACCACCCAAAGTACACACTATTGATATTGCTCACGGCTAATTTTAAATAAGGTATTAAATGCACAAAAAGCTAATACGTTGCATTATTGCTGCATGCTCTTTTTTAACTATAAACTCTAGCTTGGCGCTAGCACAACTAAACCCATCAGATGAAGCGCAAGGTATAACCGAAACCGCATATACTCCTCTGCGTTGTAATCAGCAACTACAGGCAAGTAGGCAAAAAACATACAGCCGTAAGTTTATTGTTCCTCAACAAGCTAGGTTACTCTCATGGAATATTTATAAGGCACAAAACCAAGGCCTATATAAAGATTTAACTCACCTTAATGAAACTGCTGATATTGTTTTATTACAAGAGGCTATTGTAGATACACGCCTTACTAGCCTTAAACCTTTTTGGCGTTTTTCGCCCGGTTATAAAAGTGGCAATGTACAATCTGGTGTAATGACGCTTAGCCGCTGGCCTGCAACTGTACATTGTACTTTTATTCATAAAGAGCCATGGTTACGAAGCCCAAAAGCAACTAACATTGTTGAATATGCAATGGCTAACCAACAACGCTTATTGAGCGTTAATTTGCACGGCATTAACTTTACGTTTGGTACTAAAGCCTACGCGCAACAGTTACAAGCCAGTATAAAAATAATGCAACAACACAAAGGGCCAATTCTTTTTGCGGGCGATTTAAACGCATGGAGCGATGCACGCCAAAAGCTAGTTAATGACGCGCTGACTAAACTGGGCCTTAAAGAAGCTATATACGTAGATGACAAGCGTACAAAAGCATTTGGTTTAGCCCTGGATCAAGTGTGGGCTCGTGGTGTTGTTATTTCTGATACTTTAGTAAGCGAATATACCAGTTCTGATCACAACCCTATTTTAGCCACTTTAAAAATTGATGATGTATAACATGAAAAAAACTCGTATTTATTCTGCTTGGCTACTGGCCATATTATTCACCTTTTTTAGCCAAATAAGCCTAGCTGCACCCCCAAAACAATTACCCAATCGAGAACCCGACCAAGAAGTGCAGCATTTAATTACCTTTATTAGCAACAGCAACGCCACTTTTATCCGCAATGGCGATGAACATACTAGCAAAGAAGCCGCCGAGCATTTAGCCATGAAATACCGTAAAGCTAAACGTTATGCAAAAACAGCCGACGACTTTATTAATAATCTAGCCAGTAAAAGTTCATGGAGTGGTAAAGCCTACACGGTAATTTTAAGCAGTGGTGCTAAGTTAACCGCAAATAGCTGGCTAACCAATGAGCTAATACGATTTAGAAACACAAAAAAGCCGTAGTAAATACGGCTCTCTAAAGCTATCAATAATAACAAGCTAAGCGTTACCTAGCTGTATGCGCTAAGTTAGGTACGTAATCTATCGCTAGAATATCGCCGGGGTTAAGCCCAGTAACTACATGCTGCTTTGCGCCAATTATTTCACCTAAGCGCACAAACCGGCGTTCTATTTGCTCATTGTCACTATTAATCACATACAGCATAGTTAATTGGCCAAACTCATGTATCCAGCTACTATCTAGCAATATTCCTTGTTCATCGGGTAATACTAACTCTAATTGCGCATACAAGCCGGGCATTACCCCTACAGAAGAGTCAAAGTCTAAGCGAATTAACAAACTACGTGAGGCGCTATCGGCAACCGGAACTATTTCGGCCACTGTGGCTGGCGAGGTTAAATTAAGCGCAGGCAGCTTTATGGTTAAACTTTGCCCTAACTGCAATTTAACCGCTTGCATTTCTCGCACACTAAACTCAACTTGTAGCTGCTGCGGGTTATATAATCCCAATAAAGCCTGCCCAGGCGTAGCTGTATCACCAGGTTCGACTAACCGCTCTACTACAACCCCCGAAATAGGCGCTGTAATACGAGTGTAACTCAGCGCAACTTTGGCTTGTGTTTGCTGCTGCTTAGCGGCAATTAAATTGGCCGATAAACTATCAAAATTTGCCTTCGCATTATCTAACTCACTTAACGATACTAAGCCTTGCGCATACACACTTTCAATTCGCTTAAGTTGCTTTGTAGCTTGGGTTAATGCGGCTTGAATAGCATTAATTTGCGCCTCACTTTGTGCTAATTGCGCTTTAAAGTCATCTTGTTGTAAGGTAATGAGTAAATCACCTTTGGTTACTTTATCGCCCGCGCGTACACTTAAACGCTCAACTTGCGCCATAACTCGCGATGAAATTTGGGTATTTTGTTTCGCAATAATACTGCCTGGCACCCATTCACTACGGGATATTTTTTGTAGTAAAACCGTTTCCCGCTTACCGTGGTAATTGTTAGCGTTGGTCGTTTTCAAACCAGCAACTTGCTTATTTGAAAAGCTGCCCGCCATATACAATACGGCGCCTACTACCACTAATAAAGCGAGTAACGAGCCAACTAGTTTTGATTTACCTTGCATGCGTTTCTCCCGCAGTGGTTTCTGTGTTTGCAAATACTAAGTAATAAACAAGCGGCACTACAAATAACGAAAACAACGTTGATGCCACAATGCCAAAAATAATCGCAATTGCTAAGCCACTAAATACCGGATCTAGTGTAATCACTAAGTTACCTAATAATGTAGTGCCTGCGGTTAGTAGTACGGGGCGCATGCGCACTGTTCCTGCTGCAATTAACGCTGCTTTTATTGCCATACCTTGGGCGCGTGCTTGATTAATAAACTCAACTAAAATAAGTGAATTACGCACCACAATACCCGCCAAGGCAATCATGCCTATCATCGCAGTAGCGGTAAATAAAACCGGCTCGGGAGCTGATGCAATACTGCGCTCACCAAACTGATTAAGTAACCAAAAACCAGGCATAATACCAATAACAGTGAGTGGTATTGCCGACATAATAATAAGCGACAAGCTTACTGAGCGTGTTTGTAGCCGTAAAATAATAAAAATGGCGCTAAGTGCAAATGCAAAGGCAATCCCCATATCTCTAAATACATCTATGGTAATACGCCACTCTCCTTCACCGCTAAATGTTACTTGCGTACCTGGCGGTAATTGCCAAGGTGCGGTGCCACCATTATTAAAAAAGTGCCGCGCTAACCAAGGCGTTTTTACAAAATCGTCTGTTGATATATTTAAATCAGCAGTTACATCGGCAATTATTGCTGCGGGAGTTCTACCATTTAGCTCTGCCATAACATAAATAACTTCGCGCTGATCTTTGCGCATAATAGTTTGCGCTACATTTAATTGAGTAAACTCTCCAAGCTCAGAAAGCGCAACTAAAGGCCGCGGCGCACTGCTTAAGCCAAATTTACTCGCATTTTTAGCTATGTCTCTGTCGCCCCTTAGTTGTAATGCTAGCAATTGTGCAAATTGATTGCGTTCGCTATAAGATAGCTGCAGTTTTATTGGCACAGGCTGAGTTTCGTTGCTGACATAAAGCTGCCCAACCGTTTGCCCTTGTGACGCTATGCTAAGTGTTTGCGTGATATTTTCGGTAGATATAGCACTATGCGCCGCTTTCGTTTTATCAGTAATAAAACGCTGCAAAGGGGCTGCTGCAACCATTGAAGTATCAACCTCTACCACATGAGGTTCTTGTTTTAAGCGCGTTGCAACTTGCTCTGCGGCTAAATAATGCGTTTGCCTATCAATAAATGTATCTCGATAAACCTCTGCCACTAAAGTACTTAACACCGGCGGCCCTGGCGGCACTTCAACTACTTTAATCACTATGCCGTTATTTACTAATGGTGCTAACTGTTTACGCAAACGCATTGCCACCGCATGAGATTGATGCTCGCGCGCTGTTTTATCTAGTAGTAGCACTCTTAGTTCAGCTAAGTTCGGTGCTTCTCGTCGGTAATAACCGCGTACCATACCATTAAAGTCCATACTTGAAGGCTGGCCTACATAAGTGGCTATTTCACTTACTTCGTTTAATTGCCATGTGAGTGTTTGGATTTGTTTAGTAAATGCAGCTGTGCGCTCCAGATTAGTCCCCTCTGGCATATCTATCAGTACTTGCAGCTCATTTTTATTATCAAAAGGGAGTAGCTTTAAAGGCACCAAACGCATCACGGGTAACATGGCGCTGATAATAAATAATGCTAGGGTTAGCCACAAAACAAGTTTTGCTCGCCCCTTAGAAACCAATAATGGGCTTAATATTCTTTGATATGCACCAACTTTAGGAGCAAGCTCGGAGGGTTGTTCGTTATCAGGCTTGAGTAACTTCATCGCAAGCCAAGGGGTTACAAAAAATGCAACAATGGTAGAAACCATCACGCTAACCGGCACATTAAATGCCATAGGTGCCATATATGGCCCCATCATGCCGGTAATAAACGCCAGTGGAATAAACGCCACCATTATAGTGAGTGTCGACATAAGCAAGGCATTTCGAATTTCGCTCATTGCGCCAACAACATGTTGTTTTTTATCGCCTTTATTATTTATAAAGCGACTAATATTATCAATACCCGTGATAGGGTCGTCTACCAGTAAGCCTAATGATAAAATAAGCGCAAATAAGGTCACCCGATTAATGGTGTAACCAAATGCAAAATCTAATGAGAGTGTAATGCCATAACAAATAGGAACCGCCAGCCCAACTACCACAGCAGGGCGCCAACCTAAAAACACGCCAACAAATATCACCACAGTAAACACTGCAAACACTAAACTTGATGTGAGGTTATTTACTTTTTCATTCGCAGTTTGGCCATAATCTCTAAGTACTGTATAGCTAACTTCTGGTGGCAATAAGGTATTTGCAAGTTCATTAATCATAGTATGAACATCATTAGCAACAGCAACTGCATTAGTCCCTGTTTGCTTAGCTACGCTTAAAGTAACCATAGGCAACTGCTGCTGATCAGTTGATTGCGCTAACCATTGGTAATGCTCAGTTTCACTAGGGCCATCGCTGACTGTTGCAATGTCCATCAAGTAAACACTTTTACCATTAACCACATTAACAACTAATTGCTCTACCGCTGATTGTGTTCTTAGTACATCACCTGCCTGAATAGCAATTTGCTGCTGATTATCAACCACATTCCCTACTTGAGTGAGTTGGTTTGATACATTTAATGCGTAAAAAACATCGTTTACCGTGGTTTGATGGGCAGCCAGTGCGCTGGCATTTAAATTAATGGTAAGAGTGCGTGTACGCCCCGAAATTACTTTAACTTCACTGGTATGCTCAATGCGTTGTAAATTATTAGCAATTTCGTTAGCAAAACGGGTTAGTTCGTAATCACCATAGAGTTGCGGGGCTTTACTGTATAGCCCCAGCATAACAATAGGTACATCATCCACTTCAACGGGCCGTATTTGCCAACTTTTGATAACAGAAGCCATTGTATGCTGATAACTATTTAATTTTGCATAGGTATCTAAAATAGCTTGTTCGCGGTTGTGCCCTACTTCAAAACGCAGCGTAACCACTGTACTGTTAGTTTGTGTGGTTGAGTAAATATGCTCAACCCCCACCAGCTGAGCCAGTAACTTCTCGAGCGGTTGTGTTACTAACCTAGCGACTTCAGGCGCCTCAACGTTAGGTGCTGATACATAAATATCGAGCATGGGCACAGTAATTTGCGGCTCTTCTTCTCGAGGTGTTTGATTTAGTGCAAATACCCCAAGTAACAAAGACATCACAAAAATAATAATCGGAATGCGACCACTTAAACTACTTTTTACCGCATTGTCTATTAAGCTCATCGCACTTAGCCCTTACAGAATAACCCATACAAGGTACCAAGCAGAACGACTGCATTTTCATCAATGACACGATAATAAATTGTTTGGCTCTCGCGGCGCGTAGCCACAATGTTTGCTTTACGCAACGCTGCTAAGTGCTGAGATAACGCAGACTGCGCTAATGGCACGGCTTCATTGAGCTGAGATACGCTCATTTCTGAATCTTGCAAAGAACATAAAATCATCAAGCGATTTTTATTGGCTAAAATTTTTAATAGCTGCTCGGCTTGTTCTACATTGCCGGCCATGGCAGTAAAGTCAATATTCATACTATGCTCTTATTCTAAAATAGAGTCTAAGTATAAGACGTTAGATTAGAAAAGTCTAATATTAGATTTTACTAATATAGATAAACCTAATATAGTGACTGTACTGAACTAAATAACTGGCCTACTATAATGAAGCTAAATAACGCACTCAGACTAATCGCTGGCATAATGATTATTGTGTCGCTTTTATTGCAAACTTATCACGATCCTAAGTGGATTTACTTTACAGCTTTTATCGCAGTAAATTTAATTCAATCAGCTTTTACTAGCTGGTGCCCAATGATCACTCTATTACGCAAACTTGGCTTTAAGGAATAAACACCATGCTTACCCCTATTCCCGATTTACTAAAAATAATTACTCCTAATCAGCGCCGTATTGATGCCGAACAAGCAAAGAAAGAGCTTGAGCAAAATAAAGGATTGTTGATTGATGTACGAGAACCCGCTGAACATGCCACCAAAGCAGCTATAGGCGCTATAAACATTCCTCGCGGGCTACTTGAAATGAAGCTCATGGAAATAGAAAAAGACGCAGCCCGTCCTATTTATTTACATTGCGCTAGTGGTGCGCGTGCAACATTAAGTGCTGAAGCGCTGACCCGAGTAGGCTACGAAAACGTGACAGTTATTACTTGTAAAGCAGAAGCTGTTTGTCAGGCATTTTAAAGGCCAAAAATTAAATCACTCGGCGATCAACCGATCGCCGAGCTTAAATAACATAATCCAAATTTAAAGGAACACTATGTTCAATTAAAATCAAAGATTGAAATTAATAAACTTCAACGCTAATGTATGAAAAAGGAACACCCGTCTAAGGAAGACTTTATGAAAAAAGCTGCCGCTTTATTACTATTTTTACTCGGTATTGCTCACTCTGTAAATGCTGATGACAGCATTACCTTAATGGTATGTGAAGATTGTAATTATGGCAGAGCCTCTGAACTAGCAAAAAGCAATGTACCATTAGCTCAATGCCACACTACACCCTCTGATCAAAAAGCTGCTATTGCTGATCAAACATGTGATTCAAATCCGCATAAAGTTATTATGATGGATGTCTCTGGTAACAACCACTTTGCATTTTTTGTGGGAAATCATAGTAGAAATGAGTCAGATAAATATATAGAAGCTACGATATTAAATAAAAATGATCTTATTGCTATATCTAAACAAAAAGCAATTGATGAGCATTTCTCAACATTTAAACACACACTTCAAACTGAACTAAGCCTAATGCCACTTTATCAAATAAGTCAGTCTTCTCATCTAGATAGACAAAACAACTGCCCCTCCCATGTAAATAATGCAGTAAAGGCTGTATTTGAAGAATATACATCATCTCGAATTCAAAACTGGGTAAATCATAAAGTTGAAAATAATATTAAAAATCCTGATAGCTTTTTTACATCAAAACCGATCATAGTTGGTGAGACCTTGTATCAGAGTCTGTGGAGTGAGGTGAGTAAGAATTTAAATTTAGAAGTTAATCTTAACAATGGAAGCGACGGGCAATACCGTGTTATTTTTTTAGCGAAGTGGATAAAAGAGTTAGGTGCGTTCAGTTTATCGGTAAACCCTTATTTAACTTATTTAGACGGTATTGCATTAAATCACTATAAAATATCAGCGCCATCAGTCTCCCAATGCTTAAAAAATGCTTTAGATAGAAATCTGTCATCATCAATGTCCTCGTATATTTCGAGCACTAATAATGGAGATACTTAGGGTTAGCATGTTGTAGGCGTCATCGGATGGCGCCTACAAATAAACAAGCCAAAAGCAATCCTTACTTAACCATATTCCCTTTAGCTCCCTATATGACCTAATCATTTTTTCTCTTCCAGAAGTGTAACTAGCATTTGCTCGATGTTTTTTACGCTGTAGGTGAGAGCTCGGAGTAATTCGACTTGGCTTTGTGGCTCATCAGCTTTAGCCTTGCTTGGCTTTGTTTCGGCTAGATTGTCTTTTTGCGTTAAGATGGCCTCGCGAAACTCACTGGCATCAACTACCCCTAGTAACGATACTAATGCGCCATGACCAGACTGACCTGCGGTTTCAAAGCTTAGTCGATATAAACCAAATAAACGCATCAACGGGCCTTGGCTTAACCCGACGTCAGTTATTTTTTCAAGTGGGATGGACTTTTCTTCTTTAAAAAACACACCGCGTTTTACTACTAGCTTACGCTCTAATAAGTTAGCTGACATAGCCGCAAGCATACGCCCAGCCACGATCCAAATTATTAACGCTACAATTGGGATTAATGGGATCCCAACCAAACACACTAAGCAGGTAATAACTCCTAGCGTGATCCAGTAAGATTTTACTTTAGGGTTAAAACTCGCAGTTTTAAGGGCTAACTCAGACATTCATTACCTCCTTGATATTTATTCTATTAACCTAGGGAATATTGTGGCTGAATGCAACTATAATAAAAAAGCCGAGTATAAAACTCGGCTTCGGCTATCTTAGTGAAAGCTTATTGTAAGTTAACAATAATAAAAGGCGCTTCGAGATCATTTGCATTAACCACAAAGCGATACTCTCCTTCGGTTTCAATTAACAAGCTCAAGTTATTATTAGAAGCCGCTAAAGGTGTTTCACTCCCTAATATTACTTCTGAGCTATCTCCACCAGCTCCTAAATTGACAGTGCTCCAATCACTGGTAGCAACTTTAAACTCATATGCATCACTTTGTGCACTTAGCTGTTTAGAAAAAGTATATAAACCATCACCTGTGTATGTGAATTGATCGCCTGTCCCCCACAAACTATCTGCCTCATTTAAACTGCCACGTAAATACAACGACACATTTCCAAATGGCCCTATTTTTACCACTGTTAATGTTGGGTTTTCTTTATCTGAAGCATTAAACGAGAACAAATAGTTATCTGCGGTGTCTGCCGTAAAGCTAATATTAGCTCCATTAAAACTAAGTTGTTTTTCTACTCCCAATTGAACAACAGCCTCTTGCTCTGAATTAGCACCAAAATTCACGAGTTCCCAACTCTCTGAAGCAACTTTGAAACCAAAGCTTTCCCCAGCTGTCAGCGCCTTCATAATTTGATACTCGCCACTGCCAACATATTCAAATTGATCAGAGAGCCCCCACTCATTTAAATCACCACGAAGATACACCTCAGTGCTGCCATAAGGGACGATATCTGGCGCACCAACAGTTGCATCAGCACTCAAGCCAGCGCCTTGGCTCTCGCCTTGTGGTTTAACAAACACAGCCATAGTGTAAGCAGGCACAGTGAACGTGCCGTCGGTTTCACTGGCCGTAAAACTCACTTCCGTCATGCTACTATCTACACTGTTTTTAAGAGTTGGGTGTAATTCAAACCCAGTAGCCGTGAGTACCGTGTGTGAAAGTGCTTGCTGCGTCGCATTAATAACAACAACAACAGCATCTACTGCGGTATCTAAATCAACGAGACCTTCACCATCGTCAATGCTCATTACAATCAAACCATGTTGCTGGTTTTTACCAACATTGTGAAAACCTACACGGTCAATAACATCTTGCTCTGTGGTGAGTCTAAATAACGGGCTTGCGCTACGGATAGCTAAGAACTCTTGGAATACATCACCTGCATAGGCAATGTCTTGTGGCATCGCCTGTGCATCTGCATTAGCTGAAATAGGCATTATTTCAGACCATTTTTCTTGGTTCTTCTCTGCGTTAGGTAGACCAATGTTCCAGTTATTATTCTCTTTGGTTAAATCAACAGCATTAAACCAATCACCGGCATTATAACTATCACGATCCATTGACTTAGAACGCAGTAAATCAGCACCCAGTTGCATAAACGGAATGCCTTGGCTCATAAGTGGAATAGACAACGCCATGTTGTGCGCACGCACACGTTGCTCAATACTCATGCTTGATGCATGCTTATATTGCAACTGATCCCACAGTGTTTCGTTATCATGCTTTGATACGTAGTTAATGGTGTCTGCTGGGTCTAAAGCATAAGCCGTCGGCTGCGTATTCCAGCTAAAGCTATTACCTTTTGCCGAATTACCTTTAAAGTCTTTCAGGATATAGTTTTGTAAATTACCCGCCAGTGATAAACGCAGAGTATCTTGGTCTGCTAAATTAGCATCTGTAGGTTCATTTGCAAATAACGCCCCACCGCGCACAGCTTCACGGATGCGGTCATTGAAAGTCCCCACTTCGGAGCCTGCCATATCAGCTTGCTTAGCTTGAATAAACAAGCGGTTATTAGCCACTTCCTCAAAGTTCCAGCCTTCGCCATAAAAGTAGTTATCTGAGTCAACCGCTTGCACCGCTTCGCGCGCTGCTAAAATTGATGATTTAGGCATGTGCCCCATAACATCAAAGCGAAAGCTGTCGTAACCAAAATCACGGGCAAGAATGACCAATGAATCGCTAACAAACTTGTCCATCATCACATGTTCAGTCGCGGTGTTTTCACAACATGTTGAGCGCTCTATCGTGCCTGATACTTCATTGTATCTGTGGTAATAACCAGGCACGAGTTTATCAAACACTGACTTTTCCCAAATGCCTGATGAGGTTGTGTGGTTGTATACCACATCAAGAACCACACGAAGACCGACTTCTTGCAGTGATTGCACCATGGCGCGTGTCTCTTTAACCCGAGCAATGCCCTCGCTGCTTGATGCATACGAGCCTTCAGGAGCAATAAAGTGATGCGGGTCGTAACCCCAGTTAAAGCCGTCTAAATCACGCATCGCGCTGGCAAGTGCTTGAGCATCATCAGAACCCGGGAAGTAGCTTTGCATTAAATCAGCAATGATGCTGTTTTTATCTTCGATTTTACAAGCATCGGCGGTATCGTCTATTCGCTCACATAACTTACCTAGGGTGTCAGTGATTTCAACGCGCTTATCCGCATCTTCCTCAATGGTGCCAATGTCTGTTACAGGGAGTAAATGAAAGTGCGTTAAGCCTTTGTCAGCTAGTTGCTTAAGGTGCTGCATAGGGATGCTTTCAAGCTCAGTAAATGCTAAATATTTACCTCTGTTTGCTTCACTCACTGACTCATCACGTATACTAAAATCACGCACATGACCTTCGTAAATTATTGCATCCTCAGGGTTAGTAATTGTTGGCACAATGCGCTCGTCCCAGCCCTCTGGTTTAGTGTCGTCATCATTTAAATTGATCAACTGCGAATACAGGCCATTACTAGATACATTCAGTGAGTAAGGGTCAGTGCTCCATAAACTTTCAATCGCTTGAGTAGTAGGGTGGTAAACATCTAACGCAAAGCGGTAATAATGACGGTCGTATTTACTATCTAAGCTCACCGACCAAATACCGGTATTGTTGTCTAACATCATGGCGGTGCTATGCACTTGTGCTTTATCGGCGTCAAATACATTAAGCATCATATTGCTAGCGGTTGGTGCCCATACTGAAACATCAATTACATTGTTATTATAATGCACGCCTAACATGGCTTCGTTCGCGTCACTTTCACCTTGCGTGTACAGCGCATCCAACGCTTTGGCGGTTTGCACAAAACTTGCTTCAAGTAGCTTGCCTTCTGCATCGTAGCCCGCTAAAACGAGCTGTTGTTTTATAAGTTGTTTTGCAGTAGCGGCATCCCAATTACCTTGATAGGCAGTCCAATCTGTTAAGTGCGGTACTTTCGCTGCTTGTGCATCGGTTAAACTCGTTGCCATTAATTCAACTGTTTCACCATTTAAGCCAGTATCAACATCAACAACCAAATCGGCAGCAGCTGATGAATGCAGCTTAATAATCTGCGTAAGCTCATTACTTGGCTTATACAGTACAGTATTTAAATCAATCCAGTGAGCTGATGCACCGTCAATTGCAACTGGGCGCTCACCAAGGCTTGCAACTGGGTATTCAAATACAGATGGCTCACCGTCAAAGGTGAAATTCATACGCACAAAACGCTCGTCGTCTTGCATCAGTGGCATGGTTAAATCCGCATCACCATGTGCTTTGCCTGAGCCTTCTGTGCCAATATGAATAATAAAATTAGCACACTCGGTGTAACCGTCTTTTAGTGTCACAATCCAGTAAGCACCATAGTTAGGATCAATACCGTCGTATTCGTGACCATCGGACCACTCTGTAGCATCAAACGGTGGCGCGTAAGCATCACAGCCGTCGGTATTCCATGAGTGTAATCGATAACCTTCGTACCCTTCATTTTCAGGGCGCTTATAAAATAAAATAGCCTCGCCTTCGCCTGCAAATACCACAGGGTCTGGTAAGTCGGGGTTATAGCCACTGGTACAGCTTTCATTATTTGCATCTGGAAATAACGGTACGTCGCAAGAGATAGGCTCTGGGTCAACGCATTGAGTGCCTGCTGAGTTAGGCACTTGTGGTACATCGCAAGTCAACAAGGCTTGACCTGCTTTGACATCGCTACTGCCTGAGCCACCACAGCCAAACAGTAGTGTTAAGCTCACCGCTAATAGCAAATGAGTCAATTTAGTTATTTTATTCATTATTTATGCTCCAATTTGCTATTAGTGGCTATAGGTAAAACCTAAATAAACCTGACGACCAAAGTACTGGGTAGTACCGGTGATATTTTCATTGCCAAAGTAACTTTGGGTTGGTTCATCGGTAAGGTTATTAACCTGCAGCAACATGCCAAATGAGTCAGTAAATTGATAAGAGGTTTGAAAGTCGACCACGGTCTCAGCATCAAAATTGACCACCTGCTCATTGATCGCCACTTGCTCTGAGACAAAGTCTGAGCGGTAACGCACATTAAGGCGGGTTTCAAAATTATCTAAGCTGTAAAATATAGTGCCGTTTAACACGTTTTTAGACAAACCAGGTAAGCCTTGTGTAACCGTTTCACCACCTAAGCTAGTGATCGATTCAACTTCGCTTTCGGTGTATGAGTAGCTCCCGTTAAAACCGAGGCCATCAAACGGCGCGGGCAAAAACGAAAGTACTTGCGTGTAGGCAAGTTCAATACCGCGAATATAACCACCATTGGCGTTATTTACCGCCGTTGTGTAAGTGCCGTTAGTTGTGGCAACTTGCTCGCCGCTGACGGGGTTTTCTATATAGTCTGGAACGTTAAAACCGTTACCTTTAAAGTCAAACCCTTCAATGGCGATGGTATCGATAAACGAATCAATGTTTTTATAAAAACCTGCGATCACTAGCGCACCATCTGACTCATCAAAATAATGCTCATAAGAGATATCGTATTGGTCGGCATAAAATGGTTTTAAGAATGGGTTATTGGTACTTGATCCGTTAATTTTTCCAGTAGTTTCATCAGCTTGTGCACTGGCATCTCCTGCTAGGCGATTAATCGGTGGACGCGACATCACTTTAGCCGCCGCAAAGCGTAATTGCGTGTTATCCGTTAGCTGAAAGTTTAAATTAAGGGATGGCAGATAATCGGTATACGTTGTGCCAAGTACATTAGGTAAATAATTTTGATTTATGATGCCGATGCTGTCGGTAATGTTTTGCGCACCCAGTGCCAAATCACCATTAACGTTTTCTAAAATAGTGGCCGATTGGTCTGTATCTACACGGCGAATACCAATATTACCCAGCACTGGCATAGTGCCAATTTCAGTATTAATATTGAGCATGGCGTAAGCTGAAAGCACTTCCTCGTATACCGAACCACTTTGTAACATAGTCCACGAGTAGTTAGTGGTGTAACCTTGTGGATCTACTACACCATCTGCGTTACCCCAGGTGGTCACCGGTGTAGGCGCACCTTCTGGGAACCACGCATTGAGCGCTTTATCTACATCAATCGCTAAATAGGATGGAAAGTAGCTAAACTTGCCTTCCCAATCAACAACATTTACCATGTCATTGGTTAAACGCAGTGGCGGCTCAGTTGCTGAGAAATCACCGTCATTGCCGTATTCAAACACCGAACGATTGTTGCTGTATTCGCGATCTGAATAACGCGCACCAAATTCCACAGAGCTAAACCAGCTGTTATCCAACTCGTATTTAAAATCAAGGCGATAAGCTTTTACTTCATCTTCATTTTGATAAGGGTAAATACCGTACTTACTGACCATTACCCGGTCGATATCACTAAATGCAGCGGCTTGATTAAAGCCTACATCTGGTAAATTAAGCCCATTAAGTTGGTAGTTTATAGATACGTTTTTATCTAACACCGGCTCTTGCGCTGTAGCATCTTCGGCAACTAGCGCCCACAATAAGCCATTGCGGAAATTACTTTTAGCCCGTGACAACGACACATCAACATTAACGTTTAAGCGCTCTGTCACTTGCCAATCGGCGTTAACACCGTAGCTGTCTACTTCATCAAAATCTTGATTATCATCATTCAGAATTTCAACGCGAGTGTAGCCTTTTGAAGTACGATTAACAGAGGCGCCAACCACTGAATTACCCTCTAGCTGAGCGTTTGTATAAGTGGCCGTTGGGCCGCCTAACTTTACTCGTAAACCACGGGCAAATGACTCAGTATCAAAGCGTGATAAAAACACGTCTCCTTTTAATTTAAAATTATCCACCGGCACCCACTCAATCGCCGCCATATAACCGTTACGGGTTTCTTCACCCCCTAAATGCTGGAGCTCAAAGCCTTCGCTGATATATTCGTTTTCTGGTTTTACTTCAGGGCCATTAGTATCATTAGCAACACCGTCGACATCTTTATGATCGTTATAGGCCTGGCCAATAAATTGTGTTGCTACGCTTGGTTGAAATAACCGTGCATAGCCAAGGGCGACACCTAAAGTATCGTCAAGATACTTACCTTGATAGGAAAAGCTGATGCGATCGCCAAACTCAGTGGCATCGTTCACCTCTGACGCTCGGTCGTTGTACATACCTCTGGCGTTAACCACAAACTTGTGTTGCTGATCATTATTAAGCGGGCTGGCTGTTTGCAGCTCTACCGTACCTGCCACGCCGCCTTCAATTAATGACGCCTTTGGTGATTTATACACCGCAGCTGAGCTGATCAACTCAGACGGGTATTGATCAAACTCAATACTGCGACTGCCGCTAGTTGATACTTGCTCGCGACCATTCAAAGTTGAAAATACAAAGCCACCGGACATACCGCGAATATTGATTTCTGCCGCTTGGCCGCCGGTTCGTACCGCAGAGATCCCCGGCAGTCGTGTCAGCGCATCAGCCATAGATACATCAGGCAAAGCGCCTAAATCATCCGCCGACAACTGCTCTGATACCGTATCGGTAAAGCGCTTTTGATTAAGTGATTGGATTAAACTACGACTAAAGCCACGCACTTCAATGACTTCAAGGTCTTCTTCTAGTTGTGGTTTTTTTACGGTGTTTGGTGCGTCACTTTCAGCCGCAGCCAATGCATTGCAGGTTGCAAACATCGCGAGCATTAACGCACTCAGTTTGAATTTCCCCATGAGTTTCCTACCCTATTGATTTTATAATTGTGTGCTGTTTATTTTTAATTTGTGGATAAAATAAAACCAATAAAGTGTAACCAAAAAGTAAATTAAGTGTGATGAATACGTATGCACCAGCAAGGGCAATAGCTAGCAAGGAAAGGAACTTAGTCATGAAGTGCTGCGATCATGTGGATAACGTAAAATATATCGACCAACTAAAAGGAAAAGTCAGCCACACGTCGTTATTTCACAGGAGCATTAAAAATTACTAAAACAGTTTTTAAGGTAAGCGGTAAGGATTGCTAAAATTGAATAAACTACACCATAAGCACCACTCTTATTGCCAACCCTATAAAAACCACCGCTAATATTTTATCAAGCCAAGGGGATGATTTAGTAAAAGCAAAACGCTTTTTTGAAAGCTCTGTCAAGGCTGCAACAAGCAAATACCAGCCGGTATCAATCAACAACACGGTTAAACACATGATCATACCAACCTGAAAAGTTAAGTTTACAGGGTCAATAAACTGTGAGAACAAGGCTAAAAAGAATACAGCGAGTTTAGGGTTCAAAAATGCGATAGCAAAGCCATCTTGCAAAGCCTGTTGAGCGCTACCACTTTGCTGAGCCACTTGGAGCTCTTCAGCGCTTGGCTTTGCAAGTAGTATTTTAATCCCTAAATAAGCTAAATACGCGGCGCCTAAATACACCAGTACTTGATACACAGTGGGAAATTGCATCATTAATGCGCCGAGGCCAAGTAACGACGCCGCGGCATAAAAACCGACCCCCACACCATGACTCAGCGCCGCCAACATGCCGTTCTTCATACTGCCATGAATACTGTGTTTTAACACCACAGCCAAACTAGGCCCAGGTGACATTGCGCCCATCATACAAATGGCGACTAAACTAAACCACAGTGAGAGGGTCATCTAAATCTCAAATTCATTATTTTCGATCAGTAATACATAACCATAAACTTGGCCGAAAAAACCAGTAATAGTACTCACATTAACTAGTTTCCAACCATCTTGGTTTAACTGATAAATTTTTTCATTAAGGGCCTCAAGGTTAATTCCACCAAAAAAGCGCGCCTTTTTAAATTCTATTATTTTTTGCACTGCAATAACCTTTTAAAGTTGATACTCAAAATCATAAAAGTGCACCCCATCTTCAATGCGAATCGCCATTTTTCCGCTAAGCCCTGTAAGTTCATTATTACCAGAATCTGGCACGACTTCTAAAATTAGACGATCTTGGCCTTTGTCCATAGTGCCAAAATGCTGCAGTACAAAACTGCCCTGTTTGCCTGCAAGTGTACCAACCACTTGTTCAATTGCTACATAACCGGCACTACCTTGAGTTGCGGTCATGGCACTGAGCATTTCGCCGGTGCTGGTCGCCTCAAGCTCCCCAGTAAAGGTTTTATCAATCGACATACGACCTAAATTTACGCCATCAATGCCTTTTGCATAGCCTTCAATGGGGTTGAGTTTAACGTTAAATTCACCGGTTACTTTATGAGTTGCCATGTTAGTCCCTTAGTTGTTATGAAGTTAGTTATTGAAATTATGATTTAAGTAACCATATCTATACCCTATTGCACAAAAAGAATCCAGCATGAGCACCAATAAAGCCGAGCCAAAAGACAAAGCAGCTTTTAGTAGTTTAATTCCGATTTTTCAGTTTATTAAGCCTTATAAATGGGTGGTATTTTCGGCGCTTGTAGCGCTACTTGTAACCGCTGGGGTTAATTTATCACTGGGCCAAGGGGTTAAATTTGTAATCGATCATGGCTTTATTGCAGGCTCCCAAGAACAGTTAAAACAAGCCATCATAGTGCTGATTGGCTTAATTAGCTTACTCGCAGTGGGAACATTCAGTCGCTTTTATTTAATGTCGTGGATTGGTGAACGCGTGAGTAACGATATTCGTAAAGCGGTATTTGATCGCATAGTTACTTTGCATCCAAGCTATTTTGAAGAGAACCGCAGCGGCGAATTAATGTCGCGCTTAACAACCGACACCACTTTATTGCAGTCAATCATTGGCTCGTCATTTTCCATGGCACTGCGCAGCGCACTGATGTTGGTAGGTGGTTTAGCCATGTTGCTATTTACTAATTTAAAGCTCACTTTAGTGGTAGTTGCCTGTGTGCCGCTGGTGTTAGTGCCAATGATGGTATTTGGCCGTAAAGTGCGCAAACTTGCCAGCTCTAGCCAAGATGCCATTGCCGATATCAGCACCTATGCAGGTGAGATCATTCAAAATATTAAAGTAGTGCAAAGTTATAGTCATGAACAACGTGAGCAAGCCGCATTTGCCGCTGAAACCGAAAAAGCCTTTAAGGTTGCGAAAAGCCGTATTAAACAACGTTCATTTTTAATTGCAGCGGTGATATTTTTAACCTTTAGCGCCATTAGTGTGATGCTGTGGGTCGGTGGTAGTGATGTACTGGCAGGGACTATGAGTGGTGGTGAGCTAGGTGCATTTGTGTTTTATGCCATTATGGTAGCAATGTCGGTAGCAACGGTGGCCGAGGTCTATGGCGAGCTGCAACGCGCGGCGGGTGCCGCAGCAAGACTACTTGAATTACTCGCGGTAAAAAGCGAAATAGTTAACCCAGTACAACATCTTGATGACCAGTTACACAACAATACTGATTTAGCCGCCATAGAGCTCAGTAATATTACCTTTAACTACCCGTCCCGCCCTGATGTTAGTGCACTTAAAAATGTATCACTCAGTATTGAGCAAGGGCAAACGGTGGCGATTGTAGGCCCTTCTGGTGCTGGTAAAACCACGTTATTTGAATTACTACAACGTTTTTACGACCCTGCCACTGGCGCTATAAAATTCCATGGCATTGATATAAAAGATCTCTCACTGAATACGCTACGAAACAGCATGGGCATGGTGGCACAAAACCCGATATTGTTTAGCTCTGATGTAATGCATAACATTCGTTATGGCAACCCAGATGCAACCGACGAACAAGTATATTCCGCAGCCAAACACGCCCATGCCGATGAGTTTATTGCGCAACTACCTAATGGTTACGAAAGCTTTTTAGGCGAGCAAGGGGTGCGTTTATCTGGCGGGCAAAAGCAACGTATTGTGCTTGCGCGAGCAATCTTAAAGGATCCTGAAATATTACTGCTTGATGAAGCAACCAGCGCCCTTGATGCACAAAGTGAGCATCATGTGCAAGCCGCGCTGGAACACTTAATGCAAAACAGAACCACCTTGATCATTGCGCATCGTCTGGCAACGGTAAAACATGCAGATATGATTGTGGTAATGGAACACGGAGAAATAATAGCAACAGGGAGCCATCAGCAATTACTGCAAAGCTCCCCGTTGTACCAGCGCTTATGTGAACTACAGTTCAATAAAGACTAGATTTTTATGTGCTTATTGCGTGTTAGGCACTATTTGAATTTCTACACGACGATTTTGTGCACGGCCATTTGCGCTATCGTTTGATGAAATTGGACGTGTTTCACCATAACCTGTAGTGCTAATTCGTTCAGCCATAATTTGCTGATTAACTAAATAGTTTTTAACACTTTGAGCGCGTTGCTGTGAAAGGCTCATATTATAGCTATCTTTACCTGTGCTATCGGTATGACCTTCTACGCTTAAATAAGTTTTTTCGTATTTGTTCATCACTTTAGCAATCGCACTTAGCGTATTGTGAAAGCCCGACGAAATATACGACTGATCGGTTGCAAAGGTAATATTTGACGGCATAACTAAACGTAAGTTATCGCCTTCACGTACCACTTCAACACCAGAACCCGCTAACTCGTCACGAAAAGCGGTTTCTTGTTTGTCCATGTAATCGCCTACTGCAGCACCAGCTAATGCACCAATTGCAGCACCAATAAAGATACGCTTATCTTTATGATTACCAGTAGCCTTACCTAATACACCACCAGCTGCAGCACCAATTGCCGCTCCTTTACCTGTGTTATTCATTTCACAACCGCTAAGTAATACAGCCACTACCGTTACGCTTAAAAGTGATTTAGTTAAAGTCATGCTATGTCCTATCTATTTAGTATTTTGCGCTATTATGCAAACATATGAATGAACAAGCCATGAAGAATCAATTAAAATTAGCATTTTATGCTGTATAACAACAAAAATACTATCGATAGCTGAGTTCATAAATATGTCATACTACTGGATGATAATTTTATAATTTATAACGAGGATTGGGGCGTAATGTTAATTGCTATTTTTAGACAGTTTTTTTTACTTGGCTGCATGAGTTTTGGTGGCCCTGCTGCTCACTTAGGCTATTTTAAGCGCCATTTTGTCGATACCCTAAATTGGCTCACTAACACCCGTTATGCACAGCTTATAAGCTTAAGCCAAGCCTTGCCTGGGCCTGGCTCTAGTCAAGTTAGTTTTGCCATTGGGGTAGAGCGCGCGGGTGTACTTGGTGGCATTGCTGCCTTTATTGGTTTTACCCTACCATCATTTTTAATTATGTTGCTATTGGCTATAAGTGCGCATCAGTTTGATACTGTTTATTTTGCCATTATTGCTGGGTTAAAACTGTTTGCTGTGGTTATTGTCGCCGATGCCACATTAAGTATGGCAAAGAGCTTTTGCACTAGCGCAGCCCTAAAGCTATTAGCCGTACTAAGCACGTTAGCCTTAATACTTTTTCCTCTGCTGGGCACACAAATAGCTATTTTAATTACCGCGGCTGCTGTGGGTGCAATATGGCCATTATTAAAATTAAATCCGGAACCCGCACAGCAAAGTAAGTCAAAAAGTAATATAAATTGGCTCGCTTTAGGGTTATTTACACTGCTGCTAGTGCTCAGTTTCATTCCTTTGACTACTGAATTAGCTTTGTTTGCCCCCTTTTATCAAGCAGGTGCCATGGTGTTTGGTGGTGGCCATGTAGTATTACCTGTATTGCAAGCAAGCGTACCTACACTAAGCAGCGATCAGTTTTTGAGCGCCTATGCAAGCGCGCAAGCTGTGCCTGGACCCATGTTTACCATTGCTACTTACTTAGGTGCACAACTAAGTACCGAACAACCTTTATTTGGCGCTATCGTAGCCACTGTACTTATATTTATGCCCGGGTTTTTACTCATACTTGCGTTTCAAAAAAGTTGGTTAAACTTAGCCAACAAGCCTCGCTTTGCCAGTGTTATTGCCGCACTTAATGCCTCTGTAGTGGGTTTTTTAGCTGCGGCGCTGTATTCACCTATTTGGACATCGGCGGTGCACAATTTTTGGCACATTGCGCTAGTTATTGCAGCATTCGCTTGGCTAAGATTAAAAAAGCCACCTATTTGGTGGCTGTTAATACTCTTTATTACTACGGGGTTGGCTCAGTATTATTGGGCACTTTAATTTTAGGTTTTTCGCTTGTAGGCACGGCTGTGGGTGGGCTAAATTGGCCACTCACACTTTGATACGGACGCAGGCCAAAAATAGGTAACACAGCCAATAAATGATCCATTATTTCGGCTTGTAAATGCTCATACGATATCCAACGTTTATCGCTACTAAAGCAATAAAACTCAATCGGTAAGCCGTGGTTTGTCGGCTGTAACTCACGTACTAGCAAGGTCAGTGAAG
Source organism: Pseudoalteromonas nigrifaciens (assembly GCF_002221505.1). Classification (NCBI taxonomy): domain Bacteria; kingdom Pseudomonadati; phylum Pseudomonadota; class Gammaproteobacteria; order Alteromonadales; family Pseudoalteromonadaceae; genus Pseudoalteromonas; species Pseudoalteromonas nigrifaciens. Next base: position 3,319,823 of record NZ_CP011036.1, read on the forward strand.
TATTGATTTTTTTATGTTGCTTTAGGTAACCTTCGGCATAACGGCGAAACAAACCTAAATTAGACACAGGATCAGGCAGTGAAGACGTACGAATGTAGTCGGCCAAAGGTATAGCCGCTTCTATTTGCTGGCGAAAATCATCTTCAACTAAAAAAATACTATTCATATCAATATTAAGCGAGCGCTTCATGCGCCTCCCGGCAGACTCTTGCATACTACGCCAGTTTTTAAATGAACCTGCTACTAACATGTAAGTAGGAATAGTCGTTACAGTATTATCCCAGTTACGCACTCTTACTGTGTTTAACCCTAAATCAATTACTTCTCCGTCGGCCCCATAATTATCTACCTGGATCCAGTCGCCATACGTAACGAGTCTATTGGCTGCAATTTGAATGCTTGCGACAAACCCCAATATGGTGTCTTTAAATACTAATAAAGTGACGGCGGCAATAGCACCAAAACCCGAGAGAATATAAGTAGGTGATTTTTCTAGCACTATACTAACAATTAAAATAACACTGACAATAAAGGTAATTAATTTAACAACCTGAATTAATCCCTGAATGGGTACTTCGCGGGCAAAATCTAATTGATTATAAATAGCGCCCGCAATACTCACTATGCTACTAAAAATAAAGCCCGCATAAATAATGAGCAGCGCTTGGCCTAAGGTTTTTAAAATTTCCTCTGCAATCTCATTCACCGGGTACACACTATCAAATGTGGCTAGAAACAATGCACAGCAAAGTAAGCAAGCTATGCGCTTATTGAGCTTGTTTAGCATAGGTGCAAGTAAGCCAATGCGTTCAGGTGAGATTTTAGTAACAATTTTTTGGATCGCAGGAAACATTAAGCGACGAGTAAATAAGTACACAAATAATAATGAAAATATACCAATGGCGACGGCAGTAATAGTGCTTAGAAAAAAAGCGTCGGGCACTTTTTCAAACCAAGGCGCTATTAACTTCTGTAAGTGGGTATCGGTCATGGTATTTTTATTTCCTTGCGGGAGTTAGGTTTAAAATTACAGTGCTAGCTAGAGTAAAAAGCGCCATTGCAGCATAACCAATTATAGTAACTACAGCGGGTAATACCCGCTGTAAAATTAACAGAGCCAAGCAAAGTGACATTAAAAAACACTACCTAAGTTAATCTGTATTGACCGTGAATAGCTAAGTGTTTTTAGCGTAACTGTAGGCTCATATTTTTATGCATTTATTTTTGTTCAAGGTTTATTAATGTTTGGTTTTTTTCTTTCCATAACCGATTAAGCTCACTTTGAAAGCGCACTCTAAAGTCGGGATCGTTAGTGTAGTCACCAATTAGCTCGTCACTGACCGGTCTTACTTCAACATGTACGTTTATATTTTTTACTTTACCGCTGGCAAAATCCATAAAGGTCGGAATGCCCTCAGGATAATGAATAGTCACATTAACTACTTTAGTAATTTGCTCTCCCATAGCTTGCATTACAAAGGCAACGCCTCCTGCTTTGGGTTTTAACAAATGTGGAAAAGGGCTGTTTTGGCGAGCGTGCTTTTGCTTCGTATAGCGCGTACCTTCTACAAAATTAACCACACTTACTGGCATTTCTTTAAATTTTTCGCAGGCCTTACGCGTGGTTTCTAAATCTTTACCGCGTAATTTAGGGTTCTTTTTAAGCTGACTTTTACTCGTACGAGTCATGAACGGAAAATCAAGCGCCCACCAGCACAAACCTAATATAGGCACGTAAATAAGCTCTTTTTTCAAAAAGAAATTTAAAAAGGGTATTTTGCGATTTAATACGCGTTGCAATACTAAAATATCAACCCAGCTTTGATGATTAGCTATAACTAAATACCAATCTTTTAGCTTTATATCTTCAAGCCCAGTAACGTTAATTTTAGTTGGCGTAAATAATTTTTGATTTAAGCTGTTAAAGGTAACCCAAATAGTGGCAAATTGTTTGGCGGCCCAACTCATTAACTTTTGTAGCGGCTTAATTGGTATAAGCTTAATAACACCACAAATAAAAATTGGCACAAACCAAATAAGAGTATTTATAAAGTACAACAAAATACTAAATACACTGCGGATAACTGACATTGTTTCTATTCCTTTAAATAGCGCGCAGCAGCTAATTACTGCGCTTTTTATACTTAATTAATAATGGCTGAGGTTAGTCCTCAAAATAGGTATAGCCTTCTAGTCCCGCATTAAGCTCTGCTAAATAGCCTGCTTTACATGGCTCAGACACATCGAGCTTATTAATTTGCTCTGCAAAGTTGTCTGCTAAAATGGCGCTATCATAGTCAACACACTTTAATACATCCTTAACGCTGTCACCTTTAATGGCGTTAGTAAGTACATAACCATCATCGTTTAACTCCACATGCACTGAGTCGGTGTCGCCAAATAGGTTGTGTAAGTCACCTAAAATTTCTTGATAAGCGCCAACCATAAACATTGCAATATGATACTGCTGCCCTTGTGTATATTCAGGTATAGGTAAGCTTGTTTCTATACCTGCACCTTCTACATATTCGCGAATTTGCCCATCAGAATCACACGTTATATCTTGAATAATAGCGCGCTGGGTAAGCGGTTGAGTGAGGTTTTCAATAGGCATTACTGGGAACAATTGGCCAATTCCCCATATATCTGGCAACGATTGAAATAGTGAAAAATTAACAAATAATTTATCAGCTAATTTTTCGTTTAAATCATCGAGTACTTCGCGATGCGCACGCACATTATTGCTCAAAGATGAGCGCACCCGATGTAAAATAGTAAAGTAAAGTTGCTCTATTTTCGCCCACTCTAGCATGCTCACTAAACCGTGTACGTACTGATCGTGTGCTTCGCTAAATAAGTGCATTGCGTCGTGATAAATTTCCAGCGCCATACGCGGGCTTAAACGCTGTAAACATTGCCACATTTCATCTAATACCAGTGTACTGTTTTGCGCAGGCGCCTCTGGGTTTAAGTGATTAGGCGCTTTTTCAACGTCAATTACATCGGTAATTAATACCGCGTGGTGCGCGGTTAACGCACGCCCTGATTCAGTAATAATGGCCGGATGAGTTAATTGATGTTGGTCACACACCTCAGAAAACGCATTTACTACGTTACGGGCATATTCTGCAACGGTATAGTTCATTGAACACGCACTACGTGAACCCGAACCTTCGTAATCAACCCCTAACCCACCGCCTACATCAACGGTATTAAGTGGTACACCTAACTGAGTAAGTTCAGCAAAATGGCGTGCACATTCACGCAAAGCGCGGTGAATATCGCGAATATTGGCTATTTGAGAGCCAATATGAAAATGCACCATTTGCATTAAGTGCAATTTATTATGTTTTTTTAACACTTCAACAGCGCTAAGCACTTGCCCTGCCGTTAAACCAAATTTACCTTTTTCGCCACCGGTGTTTTGCCATTTACCTTTGCCCACTGAGTTTAGGCGAATACGAATACCAATAGCCGGTTCAATGCCTAAATTATCAATTTCTTCCAGTAAGGTGGTTAACTCCGAGAGCTTCTCTACCACTATTTTAACTTTGTGACCCATAGCCTGACCAATACAGGCTAAGCGTAAAAACTCACTGTCTTTATAGCCATTACACACAATAGTAATGGGCTCTTTTGCCACCCCTAAAATAGCCATTAGCTCTGGTTTAGAGCCAGCTTCAAGGCCAACCAGCCCGCTAGGGTGAGCTAAAAGTTTACTCACTACAGAGCGCTGCTGATTTACTTTGATTGGATAAACGCAGGTATATTCGCCTTGATACTCACGATTTGCTCGTGCTTGAGTAAAGGCATTGGTAAGCGTATCTACCCGGTTTTGTAATATATCGGTAAAGCGCACCAATACTGGTAAGGTTAAACCCTGTTGTTTAAATTGTTCGGTTAATTGCGTTAAAGAAATTGCGGCCTTTGCTTGGTCGCCATCTGGGTAGGCCACCAACTCGCCTTGTGCGTTAATATCAAAATAGCCTTCACTCCAATGTGCAACATTATAAGTGGCACGTGCTGTTTCTAAACCCCAAGTCATGGCAACTCTTCTTTAATCAATTAAATACAATGACGCATTTTAATACGTCGCTATCCTCTAGGCTAACAAAAATTGAACTTTCCCTCATTCCTAACTAACTTTATTGGTTAAATCAGTTAAAATGTCATTGAGCAAAACGTCAAGCACTGGCAAAATTGCCCCCTTTTTCATCCTCAACTTAAAAAAGTGTAATAGTAACTATGGCAAATTTAGATCAAAGTAAGTGGTTTACTGAAATTAGCGACCGCGATGGCAGCGCATTTTCATTACGTATTAACAAAAAGTTAGATGAAAAACAGTCTCCTTTTCAAAAAGTAGACATGTTCGAAACCACCGACTTTGGTAATTTAATGATCATCGACGGTTGCACTATGGTAAGTAGCCGCGAAAACTTTTTTTATCATGAGATGATCAGCCACCCTGCACTTTTAGCGCACCCAGCACCTAAAAATGTAGTTATTATTGGCGGCGGCGACTGCGGTACCTTACGCGAAGTGTTAAAGCACCCTGGTGTAGAGAGCGTTACGCAAATAGATATAGACGAAGTAGTAACGCAAATGTCGTTAAAATACTTCCCAGAGCTGTGTGAATCTAACAACGATCCTCGTGCAACAGTTATGTTTGACGACGGCATTAAATACATGCGCGAAGCCGCAAGCGAATCAATCGATGTTGTTATTGTTGATGGCACCGACCCAGTAGGCCCAGGTGAAGGTTTATTTAATCATGCATTTTACACTAGCTGCTTAAACGCCCTTCGCCCAGGTGGCATTTTAGTACAACAAAGCGAATCACCGCTTATGCATATGCCGTTATTAGTTGAAATGCGCGAAGCTATGCTAACGGTAGGTTTTAACGACTTACAAACACTGCCATTCCCGCAACCTATATACCCAAGTGGTTTATGGTCAGTAACTTTAGCGCGTAAATCTGCAGCCTTTAATGGCTTTAGAGAAGATGCAGCAGCCGATATTGCAAAGAACAGCGAATACTACAACAACGGCATTCATCACGGTGCATTAGCTACGCCAAACTTTATGCAACGCGCTTTTGATAAAAAATAATCTCGCAATCTAAGCAATACTAAATTAAGGGCTCAACAGAGCCCTTTTTTATTGCTTAGCGTACAAGCAACCTCACTGCTCACTTTTTATCACCCTGAATACGTATGCAACCTGTCGTATTCACCACCCTCTCGCTTTATGCTTGATAGCCAAACACGTCGCTAACCCAAGGAACTATTATGCGCACATTGGCACTGCTACTCATGGCTTTTTCAAGTATCACGGTTGCTCAAACAGCTACCGTACAATCGCCTGACGGTAATATAAAAATAATCATCTCAGACGAGCAGAGTACACCTAGTTATTCTATTAGTTTTAAAAATAAAACAGTCATTAATAATTCTGCTCTCGGGTTTGAATTTAAACAACATGCACCGTTTAGTAACAGCTTTAAAATAACCAAAGTTCAACAACAAAGTACCAACACTCAGTGGCAACAACCTTGGGGCGAGCGACAAACGGTTGTAGATCAGCATAACGAGGTAACTGTAACCTTTGCTAAGCCACAACCTCAAGGCGGTACTTATAGCGTGCGCTTTAAAGCGTTTGATAGTGGCGTGGGTTTTAGATACGAAGTACCAAAACAAGCAGGCCTTAACAATATTGAAATAACCAAAGAGCTTACCGAGTTTGCTGTTAATAACAGCCACACAGCTACAGCTTGGTGGATCCCTGCCCGCGGCTGGAATCGCTACGAATATGTATATAATACCACCCCATTAAACGATGCCGCATTGGTACATACGCCATTTACCTTTAAAAACCAAGATGGTGTGCATATTAGTATTCATGAAGCCGCCCTTGTTGATTACGCCGCCATGGTACTTAATCAACGCCGCCCTGGGGTTTTTCAAGCCGATTTAACGCCATGGTCGAGCGGTGTTGCCGTTAAAAAACAGGGCGCGTTTAATACCCCATGGCGCACTATTCAAATTGGCGAAAAAGCCGTTGATTTAGTTAACTCAGATATCATTTTAAATCTAAATGAGCCAAATAAACTCGGTGACGTGTCGTGGGTAAAACCTGGTAAATACATAGGTATTTGGTGGGGTATGCATATAAATACACACACTTGGGGCAGCGGCGACAAACACGGCGCTACTACAAAAAATACCAAATACTACATGGACTTTGCCGCCAAATATGGTTTTGATGGCGTATTAGTTGAAGGCTGGAACACAGGCTGGGATGGCGACTGGTTTTTTAATGGTGATGTGTTTAGCTTTACTCAGCCCTACGATGATTTTGATATAGCAGCGCTAACAAAATATTCTAAGCAAACAGGCGTGCAACTCATTGGCCATCACGAAACATCCGGCAACGTCAGTAACTATCGCAAGCAAATGGCAGATGCCTTTGCATTGTATGAAAAATCTAACGTTAGCCAAGTTAAAACCGGTTACGTAGCCGATGGCGGAAACATTAAGCGCATTGACAAAAACGGTATAGCTCGCCATGAGTGGCACGACGGCCAATTTATGGTTAACGAGTACTTACATAACGTTAAGCTAGCTGCTAAACATAAAATAAGTATTAACACCCACGAGCCGATTAAAGATACCGGACTGCGCCGTACTTATCCAAACTGGATCACTCGAGAAGGCGCACGCGGACAAGAGTTTAACGCATGGGGTACTCCTCCTAATCCACCCGAGCACATTGCTATGCTGGCATTTACCCGCATGCTTGCTGGGCCTATGGATTTTACTCCTGGTATTTTCGATTTAAGTTTTAACGGTTTAGGCGCTAATACTAATCGCCCGCAAACTACGCTGGCTAAACAACTAGCATTGTATGTTGTATTGTATAGTCCGATTCAAATGGCGGCCGACCTACCTAAAAATTATTTAGCTAAACCCGATGCATTTCAATTTATTCAAGACGTACCGACCGACTGGCAACAAAGCATTGCCCTTGATGGTGCAGTAGGTGACTTTATTGTATTTGCGCGAAAAGAGCGAAAGCGCGACAAATATACCGGCAACGACTGGTATTTAGGCGCAGTGACTGACGAGCAAGCGCGTACTATTGAGATTAGTTTAGACTTTTTAGATAACGGCAAACAGTTTGAGGCACATATTTATAAAGATGGTAAGAATGCCGAGTGGGAAAATAATCCGTACGATTTAACTATTGAAAAACGCCTTGTTACTGCAAGCGATAAATTAACGCTTAAGCTGGCCACCAGTGGCGGTACGGCTATTCGTTTTAAAGCACTTTAATCGCTTACTGCGTGTTTATAATTTTGGCCAGCACAACTTAATAGCAACCCGCTGCAGTAAAGTGGGTTGGTATTATACTTTAATTGGTAAGTAAATTTGTGCACTTAACCCGCCCTCAGGCCGGTTAGATAATTTAACTTTACCGTTATGTATATCTATAATGCGTTTAATAATAGCCAGCCCTAAACCGCTGCCCTCGCTACCACGTGCTGTATCGCCTTGCTTAAACGGCTCAAATACCGACTCCAGTTCGCCCTCTGGTATACCCGGGCCACTATCGTTTACCGCAATAACAACATACTTTTTATTGCTATTAAAATAGCAGAGCACTTCAATATCACCTTCTGAGTAACGCAGCGCATTTTCAATCATATTGGTTATTACACGCTTAATTGCCACTGCACTAATAGGTATATTGCCAATACTAGGATTACCTTTAAAGGTAATTACTCGCTGGTGTTTAAGCTCAGTGTGCACTACCTCTGCCACTAACGCGTTAATGTCCTCACAGCTTAGCTCTTCACGTTTGTGATGGCGTAAATATTCAATGAACTGGTCGATAATGCCGTTCATGTCTTCAATATCGTAAATAATGCCTTCACGCAAATAGTCATCTTCATCTGCCATCATTTCGGTGGCTAAACGAATGCGGGTTAGTGGAGTGCGTAAATCATGAGACACCCCTGCCATTAACAGCCGACGATCATTTTCAAGCGCAGCAATACCCCGCGACATTTGATTAAATGCCCGTGTTACAGCAATAACTTCACTCGATCCTTGTTCGGCTAACTTAGTACTAAAATCGCCTTTACCTACCTTAACCGCCGCTTGTTGCAATGCTTTTAGCGGCCTATTTAAGTGCCTAGCAAATAACCAGCCACCTAATACACTTAAAAAACCAATACTTGATAAGTAAAAGGTTAAAAACTCGAGGTTATTTTCTTTAAACCCACTAAGCGGCACTTTTACCCAATAACCTAATGCTTGCGGGGCTTCTACCCAGTATATGAGTGGATCGGTTTGGCTAATACGCACCCGCGCAGAACCATTTAGCTGCTCAGACATACTACGCGATAATACCGAATATTCGCGACTTTGCCCCAAACCACTGCGCATTGCTTCATGCTGAGTCATGACTTCAATACCGGTAATTTCAAAAAACTTATCCGATACTTCATTAGTTACTTCAACACCATCTTCCCAGTCAATAAATACGGTTTTAATTTGCTTAGCCAGCATTAAATTAACTTGCTCAATGGTAGGTTTTACTACGTATAAGCTCACCGTTACGTAAGATACTATTTGATTTATTAACAGCAAAGCCGCCACTAAAAAAACGGTTTGCCCAAATGCACTACGCGGAAATAGTCCCATATAAATTACTTTTCACCATCGGGAACAAATACATATCCTAAGCCCCAAACAGTTTGAATATAACGTGGGCTGGCGGCATCTAACTCAATCATGCGGCGAAGTCGCGACACTTGCACATCAATACTGCGCTCCAGTGCGCTGTAATCTCGCCCGCGCGCTAGGTTCATCAATTTATCACGGCTCAGCGGCTCACGTGGATGCAAGACCAGCGCTTTAAGCACTGCAAATTCGCCACTGGTTAAGGAAATTGTTTTTTCGCCTTCGCTCATTTCGCGAGTGGCTAAATTAAGCGAAAATCGCCCAAATTCAATCAAATTTTCTTCTGCAGCAGGTGCGCCCGGCACTTCTTTGGCACGGCGTCGTAAAATAGCTTTTATTCGCGCTAACAGCTCTCGTGGATTAAATGGTTTTGGAATGTAGTCGTCTGCTCCCAATTCAAGGCCAATAATACGGTCAACCTCATCACCTTTAGCGGTAAGCATAACAATTGGAATGTCGTTTTCTTTTTGGCGTAAACGACGACAAATAGACAAACCATCTTCACCCGGCAGCATTAAATCGAGCACCATTAAATGAAAGTTTTCACGTTCGATAAGCCGATCCATTTGCTCTGAATTACCCGCTGTTCTTACAATAAAGCCTTGCTCTACTAAATAGCGCTCCAGTAAGCTGCGTAAACGCATGTCATCATCTACAACCAATACTTTTGTCGTTTCGTGTCCCATTGTGTTTCTTATTTTTATAATCTATTACCCATTAATATAAATGAAAAAACCTGTAAGCAACAATTTATTAGCCGCTTAGATTGTTACTGAACATTTCAAACTCATTTGTGCGCGTGTTTTATTAATAATACACTCGACAAGTTTGGGTTATTTTAATACCTTGCTCTGTATGAGTATTAAAAAAGAACATGGCGTGAAAACAAACTTAATTACCCGCGAAGGCTACTTACAATTACAACAAGAACATACCCATTTATGGAATGTAAAACGCCCTGAAATCACCAAAATAGTAAGCTGGGCGGCCAGCCTAGGAGATAGATCTGAAAATGCAGATTATCAATATAATAAACGGCTTCTACGGCAAATAGACCGCCGTGTGCGCTACTTACGTAAGCGCATACCCGACTTAAAAATTATTGATTATTCGCCTGTGCAAGATGGCAAAGTGTTTTTTGGTGCTTGGGTTGAAATTGAAAATGAGCAAGGCGAGACTAAAAAGTTTAAAATTGTCGGTCCCGATGAAATTTACGAGCGTAAAGACTATATTTCGATTGATTCACCAATGGCGCGAGCGTTGTTAAAAAAACAAGTAGATGACGAGTTTGACGTTATCACCCCTCAAGGCAAAAAACAGTGGTACGTAAATAGCATTAGCTATCAAAAAAATAGTTAAGCTGCTTTGATTCAGATCATATTAACTTTTTATTGTGTAACTTAATGCAATGAGCTATAACTGATTTAACTCAAGTTACACAATTTTAATTTGAGACTCGTTAATTAAGGTCGTATTTATGTCAAACATAGTATCGCGCATATTAAGTAATGCCGTATTGTTTGCACTCTTCATGAGTGTAAGTTTGACTTTGCATGCTAGCCCTAAAAACACCCAACTAGACTCAAGTATAGTTACTCCCCACTTTATTGCTTGTGACACTCCTGATCAAACAAATCCCGACATAGACTTTGATTCTCATGCCTATGTTATTAGCCTTAGGGTACTGCAACCACTCCCTAAAGCACCCTACTCTTATTACCAGAGTACTATTTTAGACAAACCTTTTAGCTGCGCGCATCAGCGAGGCCCACCTAGCTATTTAATTTAATAACTTACTTTTCAAACTATTAAATTTTATAACTAAATAAGGTGACTAATATGTCTAACTTTAAAGAACTTCGTATTCAAGATATTTCTCATGGCGTTATTGCTAACACGTTTGCTGTTGAACAACCGCTTATTGATTTAACCTCTCCTGCTATTAAAATGATTAATAACTTTACGAATAAAATACCAGTGCGTGCATCATTCGATACAACCATTGAGCAAGCGCTAAAACAACTTAGTGTGCAACCTTCAAACTTTATTTTAGTCACCGACGAGCAGCATAAGCTAATAGGCATTGTTTCGAGTGCAGACTTACAAAGCTCAAAAACAATGATAATAGCCCAGCGTATAGGCTTGCCGCGCAGCGAAGTTAACTTACACCACTTAATGACCCCGTTAACTAATTTACTCGGTGTAAGCATGCAAAGCTTAAGCTACGCATGTATTGGCGATGCACTACAAACAATGGAGCACCGTGGCGCTATGTTTTTATTAGTGACTACTGCTAATAATGAAATATGTGGCTTAATTTCAGCTCGCGAAATTGCCAAAACACTGCAAATACCTGTGCACATAACCCCTATTGCTAACTCATTTAGTGAAGTACTAGAGAGCGTAGATCACCCCCATTAAAGCGCTTTACAACAATTAAAGTTATCGCTTTGATTGTTACATCTTAAAGCAAGCAAAATAGCTTGCTTTAAGACCTTTTTATTACCCCCCCCTGTGATATTATTCAAGCAATTGACCCGCCAGTTAAGTTAATTTAACTGGTCTTATTTTTGTTTTATAAGGTTTTTGCATGAGCGATATCTCTGCACGTTTAGCCAGTGAGTTAAACGCACAACAGCAACAAGTTGTTGCAGCAACAAAGTTACTTGATGAAGGCGCAACGGTTCCTTTTATTGCCCGTTACAGAAAAGAAGTAACCGGCGGACTAGACGACACGCAACTGCGGTTGTTAGAGCAAAGGTTGTCGTATTTACGAGAGCTTGAAGAGCGCCGTAGCTTTATTTTATCAACTATAGAGTCACAAAAAAAACTAACTGCAGCGCTAAGCGCCGATATTAATGCTGCACAAAGTAAAACTGAGCTTGAAGATTTATACCTGCCTTATAAAGCAAAGCGTCGTACCAAAGGGCAAATAGCAATAGAGGCGGGATTAGAGCCGCTTGCCAATGCACTATTTAATGATGCCAACCTAGATCCAGAGCAGCAAGCTGAGCAGTTTGTAAGTGCCGATAAAGGCATAGCAGATACAAAATCAGCCCTTGAAGGTGCTAAGTTTATTTTAATGGAGCGTTTTGCCGAAGACGCCAAGTTACTCGCGAAGTTCAGAAGCTACATTAGTCAAAATGGGGTTATTGAAAGCAGCTTAATTAAAGGCCAAGAACAAGCTGGCGCTAAATATCGTGACTACTTTGAGCATCAAGAGGCTCTTAAAAAAGTACCTTCGCACCGTGCGCTTGCTATGCTTAGAGCCCGTAATGAAGGCATTTTACAGCTTAATATTAATCCTGAACCAAGCTCAGAAAATTCAGCGCAACTTTGTGCTCAAATGATAGCTGATCATTATCGCTTAGATATTAAAAACCAAGCAGCTAGCAGCTGGCTATTAACTGTGGTGCAGTGGACGTGGAAAATTAAACTAGGCTTACACTTAGAAAATGAATTTTTAGCGGCTATGCGCGAAAAAGCCGAAACCGGTGCAATTGATGTATTTGCTAAAAACTTAAAAGACCTACTCATGGCCGCACCAGCTGGCCCGCGTACTACTCTAGGGCTCGATCCTGGTCTACGTACCGGTTGTAAAATTGCGATTGTAGATAGCACTGGCAAACTTTTAACCACACAAACTATTTTCCCACATGCGCCACAAAATCACTGGGAAAAATCTGTACGCACCTTAGAACTACTTTGTCGTCAACATAAGGTTGAGCTTATTGCGATTGGTAATGGCACCGCGTCTCGCGAGTCTGATAAGTTAATTGCTGAACTAATGAAAGCTAATGCCGAGCTTAAACTTAATAAAATTATGGTTAGCGAAGCGGGTGCATCGGTCTATTCTGCCTCAGAACTTGCTGCTAATGAATTTCCTAATTTAGACGTTTCTCTAAGAGGCGCGGTTTCTATTGCCCGTCGTTTACAAGACCCTCTAGCTGAGCTGGTTAAAATTGAGCCTAAAGCCATAGGTGTAGGTCAATATCAGCACGATGTATCGCAAAGCCAATTAGGGCAAAGCCTGATCTCAGTAGTAGAAGACTGTGTAAACTCTGTAGGCGTAGATTTAAATATGGCCTCGGTGCCATTACTAACCCGCGTTTCTGGTTTAAACAAAACCTTAGCGCAAAATATTGTTAACTACCGCGATGCTAATGGTTCGTTTGCAAAACGCAGTGAGCTTAAAAAAGTAGAGCGTTTAGGGCCAAAAGCGTTTGAACAAGCCGCAGGGTTTTTACGTATTAACAACGGCAGCGATCCGCTAGATAACTCATCTGTTCACCCTGAGGCTTACCCTGTTGTTAAGCGTATTTGTGAGCACAATAGCATTGATGTAAATAGCTTAATGGGTAACAGCGACTTTTTAAATAAGTTAGCCGCTAACGACTACATTGACGATAAATTTGGTTTACCTACCGTTACCGATATTATTAGCGAGCTTGATAAGCCAGGGCGCGATCCTCGCCCTGAGTTTAAAACTGCTGAATTTAAAGCCGGCGTAGAAAAAATAAGCGATCTAAAACCAGGAATGATTTTAGAAGGTGTTGTATCTAACGTTGCTAATTTTGGTGCTTTTGTTGATGTAGGTGTACATCAAGATGGTTTAGTACATATTTCATCAATTACTAATAAGTTTATCTCTGATCCGCGTGAAGTTGTTAAAGCCGGTGACATTGTAAAAGTTAAAGTAGTTGAAGTTGATGCCGCACGTAAACGCATTAGCTTTACCATGCGCCTAGATGACGACATTGATACCAGTAATAAGCCAGCAGCTCCTGCTGCGCAAAAGCCACGCACTAACAACAACTCACAGCCAAGAGCTGCTAAGCCAAAGCGTGATAATGGTAATGCGCTAATGGGCAATGCGTTTGCTGATGCATTTGCTAACGCTAAACTGAAAAAGTAATACTTATATAGCTCCGAATAAATCTAGCTAAAAATAAAAAACCGCGTTAGCGGTTTTTTTATTTGGGTATTTTGATAAAAGCTTTAAGCTCAGTATTGCTTAAGCTACATAACTAACCTGATCTCCGGATAATAAACCTATCTCAAGCAGTTATTTTCAGCGCTAACTGCGTTGAATTTACTTGCAATAGGCCAGCTATTGACGCGTAAACTCGCCTTATTTTCACTGAAAATCTCTGGCTAGAGAAAATAAAGTTAAATATAATTATAAATTCAATACGTTAGTAAATCTCTTAACCAGAGTTCAGGTTAACTATATTTGCGCTGAAAAACCGCTGTTGCTTGCGGGCGATGTCGCCATTTGATAAAAATTAGCAATGCGCCCAGCGCGTGCTTCAACTTGTGTATCGCGCGTTTGCTCTGCACTTTTTGCTGTTTTTTCTTCACTGCTATCATTACTTGAAAGTGAAGCGGCTGCTTTACTTGTTGTTTTTTCGTCTTCATTACTTTTTGGGCTTGCAAGTTCAGCCTGTGCGGTGGCTATTTTTTGCGTGGCATCGGCAGCAATTGCTCTATCTGCACCCGATGGTTGAGCTGGGGCAAGTGCTGCTGCACGTACTGTTTGCATTTTTTCTATGGTTGCTTGTGGATCGCCACTTATAGCCCCCACATCTATTTGCACTTCGCCACCCACAGCGTAAGCGTAATTAGTGCCATCTGGGCCACGCTGATACTCATAACTAGGCGAGCCCGCATGTTGCCCACCCACTGCTGCATGCGCTTGTTCGTGCACACGCACTTCGGTATCACGCGCTTTAAGCTCTTTAATTTGTAGTTCTTGTTGCGCTAACTGCTGCTCTTCTTTTGCTGCTTCTTGTTCTGTTGTTTGGTTTTTTTCTTGCTCGTTTTCTTGCTCAGCATTATCTGAATTGCCTGAACTTTCGTCACGTGCCTCAACAGACTTTTCACCGGCCAGTTTTCCTTTCGCGTCGTAAGTAGCTGGGTCACTGTTACCCGGTAATTTAGCTTTTTCGGCATCACTTTGGGCTTTATTTTCGGTGCTACTAGCCGTACTTGATGCTGGCGGGGGAATAACTTCTCGCAACTGATTATCACGCCGTGCAGTTTCGGTATAAACATTTGCGGTGTTTATATTAATAGACGGGAATGGCGTGACAATATTCATAATATTTAAACGTTTATATCAATTAATGTGCCGAGCACATCATCGGCAGTTTGAATCGATTGCGTATTCGCTTTAGCGTTAAACTCTTCAACTTTTAAGTTTACCAAAGCTTCATCAATACGGGCAGGTTTTGCTACTGGCGCAGTAACCGCTTCTTCTGAGCGAGCAGCCGTAAGTTGGCGCTGCTGTGCTAGTTGCGCATCGTCTTGTTGTTCAATACTGGCACGGTTAATTTCTGCGCTGGCTCTTTCAATTCCTTGGCTAGCTCGGTTAAACCCTTCTAGGCCACTATTAAATGCAGATCCTATTGGCATATTAAATCTCCATTAAAATAAATATTGTTTAATTATCGCTCAACTAATGCGCAAAATAAAGCTTTAACCAGCGCTATTCGTCGCTCTATTTTAAAGCATTGATTTAACGGCAGATATAAATTCATTTTTATGAGAAATAAAAGGAGCATGTGACGCTTTATCTAATACTTCATACTCAAACTCAGTATTAAGTGCTGCCATTTGGGCAATTGCTCTATAAGGAACAAGTGCATCTAAACGACCAAATATAGCGCTTATAGGCACAGGGCAATGAGTAAATAGCGCTCGTAAATCTTCATTTTGTAAAATATCTAAACCCGCAGTCAAAGCCTCATTTTCAGGGGCTTTATATTGATTTAGCAATTGTTTAAGTTGTTTTACGTCATCACGAGCCGATTCGCTGCCCATTGCCTGAATAGCTAAAAATCGCTCTATGGTTTTTTCACCATGATTAACAAGCTGCTCTTTAAATTGCGTTAAAACCTGTGCTTTTATACCCGGCCACGGCGCTTGCTCTGCAAAAAAGGGGCTAGCAGCAACAAGTATCACTTTAGCTACTTTTTCGGGCCAATGTTTAGCAATATATAGTGCAAATAACCCACCTAAAGACCAACCCATTAAAATAGAGTGTGGTTTTAACTGCTCACTTAAAAGTGCTGCAGCGCTGTGTAAGGTATAAGGGTTTGGGCATGTTTTACTACTACCGTAGCCAGGTAAATCAATACTGCGTACGTTGTTATTATGAATAAATGCTAGCTCTGGCTGCACTAATTGCCATACACCTTTGTTCATACCCCAACCATGTAGTAACACTAATTCATTTTGCATATTTGCCAAACCTTAACCAAACTGAAGTTTATAATAGCGTTTAACTAGGCGATTGTAATGAGTATATTTATCCGATGAAGCACGCATTTATAAATTGGCTGTTTGAGTCGCATTGCGTACTTTGCCAAGGCCCAGTCCCAGCCGCGCTGGGCTTGTGTGAGTATTGCTTAGAAGATTTACCATTATTTGATTTAAGCGAGCAAAAAAACTTGCTATATCGCCCTGATATTATTGAAATGTTTCCTAACTGCGAATTTGATAAGTTATTTTCCTGTGCGTTTTACCAGCCCCCTTTTGAGCAATGGCTGAAGCAACTTAAGTTTAATAATCAAATACATTATAAAAATGCATTACAACAAGTTATTACTAAACAATTGAGTACTTTTTTTACTCCTGATTACCCGCTGCCCGATACCTTTATTATATTACCACTGCATAAAAGTCGATTTTTTCAGCGCGGTTTTAATCAAGTAACACAAGTATGGCAACCGTGTTTATCATCTTTTAATTTACTTAGTGATTCGCTGTTACGTAATAAAAAAACGCACGCACAATCTAAGCTAACTAAAGCTAAGCGGGTTAAAAATTTAAAAGACGCATTTATATGTACTGCAGATATGAGTGGTAAAACGGTGGCAATTGTTGATGATATTATGACCACAGGCGCTACACTTAATGCAGCCACCCAGGCTTTAAAACAGGCAGGCGCTAAACAAGTGTGGGCTTTTACCACTTGCTTAACGCCTATTTAAAATTTTAATAGTTAGTCGCCACTTACCCGAAACGTGTGGCCAAAAAACAATGCGTTACTAAGTAACCTACTCGTACCGTACCAATAACCTCTAAACACCGGATCGTCGGTCATACCAATTACTGCTCCACGCCCGTAAGAGTGCGCAATTAAGCCTGCTGCGCCGGCAACTTGAGTAACATTTACAGCATCGGTAAAGCCCGCAAGTAATGGCTGCTCAGTATAGGTAAGCACATTAACAAACGGTGCCTCTGAGGTCTCCAGCAACCAAGTGCTATTTTTAAATACAGGTAGCGTATTACGTGGTAATGAAAAGGTAAGTGGGTGAGTTAAATCTACATGGGCATTAAAAATAGCGCCTGCAATACGCTGACGCCCAGCTAAATGCTCTTTATCAGCATAGTTTAAACCGTCGGTTTTAAACGCACTGGCTACTTCTTTGCGAGACAAGTAGCTGGCTTTTAATAGTTGCTGATCCGCTAAAAATTTAGCACCGCCTTTGTGACCCCAAATAACACCGCCTTTTCTAACCCAACCTTTTATGGCCACTTTATCAGCGTCAGATAAACCACTGTAGTTACCATGAGCCAGCACAATATGGCTGTAATTACTTAGCTCAATTGAGCCCAAACGCTCTAGCTCAACAATGGTTGGAGCAACACCCACAAAACGGTCTAGGTAGTACCACACTTCTCCAGCTTCATATTGGCTTACCCCTTTACCGCCTAACAGCAGCACTTTGGGAGCGCTAAGCACCGCCATTGAGCGTGACCCTAAATCGGCACCTTTACTGGTTAATCCTGACGTTATTGGCTTAATAGCAATGCCAAACTCATTTTGCGCCTGATTAAGTTGTGCTATCCAATCACTATTTGTTTGTAACCCTGCAGGAATAATAATACTCCCCGCTGCAAAATTTACTTCTTCGCTGTTTACTGACTTAGCCGTTAATGAATTTAATGCAACACGGGCTTTTACCCCTTGCTGCAGTAAACTATTGAGCATTTTTGGCGCCAAGGTATCATCCCACGAAAAGCCAAATGCATACCCTTCATTAAGTTGTGCAAAGCGCGGTGTAGCGGCTTGTTGCCATGCGTTATCAGCAACTTTTAATCCCCAGCTACTGGTTACTTTAGCAAAGGGTAAATTAAATGCATGCGCTAGTGTCCAGCCAGATACATCGTAAAAAGTGTTATCGGCAAAGTTTTTTTGTTCGCTAAAAATAGCTTTAACTAAACGGTATTGTGGCTGTGCTAAAGGCACAAAATAGCTATTGCTAGAATAAGTTTCACCACCTGCTTTTAGCTCTTTTGTTAAAGGGTAAGCGTTAATTTGGTGCTGTTGCAGTATGCTTAAAAAGTCGTTAACTCGGGTGTTATCGGCTGCACCTGCAACTACATAACCTTGAAAGCTTTCATCGGCTGCTAAATCTATCGCCTGGTTATAAAACTTAGCTTGGTAATCGAGTAAGGCTTGGCGGTTGTCTATCGCGGCTTTAAATGTTGATAAACTAGTAAGCAGCTGGTTTTTAATAGTAAAAGCAAAGCTGAGAGGCCCATTTACGGTTTCTTGAATATGCCCGCGCGAACTGGCTTGTTCAAATAAAATACCTACGCCACCATTTACGTCTGGGTAAGTTGAGCCTTTACCGTAATAAAAGTCATCAAAGCTTTCTTCGGTGAAGTATAGCGCATTATTTTCGTCTAATGTTTTAGCATGATAATTTGCAATTGCTTTAGTTAAGCTGACATTTTCATCAGGCGTAATCGGGTGTTTACGCGATGGAATACCGGGCTGAAAAAAGTAACTGCTGTTTGGCCCCATTTCATGAAAGTCGGTTAAAATATTTGGTTTCCACTGATGAAACTTTGCAATACGCGCACGCGATTCTGGGTGTTGTAGTAATAACCAGTCGCGGTTTAAGTCAAACCAGTAATGATTAGTACGGCTACTTGGCCAGCTTTCCACGTGTTCTCGGGTAACGGGGTCTGACGATAAGTTCATACCACGATTACTATTAGCCCAATTAGCAAAACGAGCTAAACCATCGGGATTAAGTGAAGGGTCGAGTAAAATAACGGTATTATTTAATAACTCATTTATTTCATTACCTTGCGCTGCGGCTAAGTAATACGCCACCAGCAATGCAGAATTACTGCCCGACGACTCATTACCATGTACGCTGTAACCCATCCATACAACACCAGGCTGCTCTGGTGATTGCGTGTTGCTAGGCGTTAAACGCGCTAAATGGGCTTGGCGAATTTGCTCTATATTTTTTAATTTATTGGCGGCGGTAATAGTCAGCATCACTAATGGTCGCTGTTCGTGCGTGCGCCCTATTACTTCAAAATTAATTCGATCACTTTTTTGTGCTAGTATTTCCATATAACGCACCAACTGATCGTGCCTTACATGCCACTCACCTACTTGATAACCAAGCACTTGCTCTGGAGTGGGTATACTTGGATCAAACTCAACATCCTCTGCAAAGTAGTAAGACAATGGTTTAGCTTGAGTTGAAAAACTCAGTATTGCCACCATTATCATTAATGTTATTTTTATTATTATACGCATATAATTTACTCATAAAATGTTTGTTGTTTGCACGCTAGCATTGCTTAAAATAGATGCCAACTTTTTACGCTCAACACTAGCCGCAACACGATGAGCGGGGTATGATATGCAGTATCCGAGTAATTTAGTCAAGTATAGACGGTCTTATGATTTCAATTTCCGAAACAGCACAAGCGCATTTTGCTAAACTATTAGCAGATCAAGCACAACAAACCAACATTCGTGTTTTTGTTGTAAACCCTGGTACATCACAAGCGGAATGTGGTGTTTCTTATTGTCCAGAAGACGCTGTAGAAGACAGCGATATTCGCCTAAACTTTAATGGTTTTGACGGCGTTGTAGATGCAGAAAGTGCACCCTTTTTAGAAGACGCTGAAATTGATTTTGTTACCGACAAAATGGGTACTCAGTTAACACTAAAAGCACCTAATGCTAAAGCGCGTAAAATTAGCGGTGATGCATCGTTAAACGAACGCGTACAACACATGCTAGAAACCGAAGTAAATCCACAACTTGCTAACCACGGTGGCCAAGTAAGCTTAGTGGAAATTACCGCTGCAGGTATTGCTGTATTACAGTTTGGCGGTGGTTGTAATGGTTGTTCTATGATCGATGTCACGTTAAAAGAAGGCATTGAAAAAGAGATGATCGAAAAGTTTGAAGAGATCACTGGTGTTGCCGATATTACTGAGCACCAAGCGGGCGATCATTCTTACTATTAATAAGCATTTTTAATGCTAAAGTCGCTTATATATAGCTTAGGGAGCAACCCTAAGCTTAGCTTAAAGCGTTTTTTTCGCGGCGTAGCACTGTTTGTGCTAGCCGTGATATTTATTTTTTTAGGCTATTACAGTCACTACAGCTTGCAAATTATTGGCGTTGTTATTTTAGTGCCAGCTTTGTTTTTTGCTGCTTGGGGCTACAGCGGTATTTTTGCTAATCGCTTTTCACAAGTACTTAAAAATATTGAGCCTAAAAACCACGACCCCGACCTATGGAAATAAGCCACCAAATTACCTTAATCTAATAACTGATTATTTGCCTTTAACTTTTGGTATTTCACTATTAATGTTACTCCTCGCATTAGCATAAAGCAGCTCATTGCTAACCATAAACCATTATTCTCCCACTGATGAAACACTGCAAATACACCAAAAAAACCAACACTTGCTGAGAGCAACATACTATTTCGCATTGCCTTTGCCCGGGTAAGTCCAACAAATACACCATCAAATAAAAAGCAACTCATTGCCAATAATGGCAAGGCTATAATCCAAGGCAAGTACAGCGTAGCCGTGGTGATCACTTCCGGCACATTAGTTAATAGCGTAATAATATAGCGGCCAAATATAGCAAAAAACAAACTGTATGCTAAGGCAAATAGCGCGCCCCAAAACACACTTATTCTTACCCAAAGCTCAATATTTTTTACACTTTGTTGACCTTTAGCATGCCCTACTTTTGCCTCACTGGCATAAGCAATACCGTCGAGTGCAAAGCTTACCAACATTAAAAAGTTAAGTAATACTGCATTTGCTGCTAGCGTGGTTTCGCCAATTCGTGCGCCGTAAAAGGTCATAAAGCTAAAGCAGAGCTGTAAAATAAATGAGCGAATAAAAATATCACGGTTTAAGCTTAGTAGGTTTGTCATTTTTGTAATGCTAAACCAACCTGGTACGCTTAGTTTTATGCCGCGTTTTTTAGCTAATTTAATAACTAACACCACGGCAAAAACTAACGCGGTGTAATCGGCAATAAGTGACGCCCATGCAGCGCCTGCTACTGCCCAATCTAGGTATACAACAAAATATATGTCGAGCACTATATTGGTAATATTAGTCACTAATAATAAATAAAACGGCCCACGGCCATAATGCATACCTAGCATCCAACCTAATAGTACTAAATTACATAAGGCCGCAGGCGCACTAAAAATACGAATACTAAAATACTGATACGCTTGCGTAAGCACGTCGCTATTGGCCGCCGATAAAAATGCAATGGCGTGTTTTATTAAAGGCGATAAGGCGATAAGCAATACGGCAACAAAGCAAGAAAGCACTAAGCTGCGTTTTAATAACGCCGCCAATTGGGTTAAATCGTTTTGCCCATAAGCTTGTGCCACTAACCCTGTGGTGCTCATTCTTAAAAAGCCTGCGAGCCAAAATAATATTGATATAACCGCAGATCCCAGCGCAATACCGGCTAAATAATGAGCGCTCCCTAAGTGGCCAATTACTGCAGTATCAACAATTCCTAACAGTGGGACGGTAATATTTGATAATATCATCGGACCCGCTAACAACAACAAGCTTTTATGGTGTGCTTTATTATGTATAAGAAATTGTTTCATTTAGTATTATTTATCCTTATTAGTATTTCACTGCGCGCTCAAGCAGCCGTTATTTTACAGTATCATCACGTTAGTGAAACCCTTCCGGCGGTAACCAGTGTTAGCGCGAGCACTTTTACTGAGCACTTAAGTTATTTAAAAGAGCATAACTTTAATGTTATTCCTTTAGATGAGCTGATAACTGCGTTGCAGCAAAAACACACTTTACCAGATAAAACCGTCGCTATTACTTTCGATGATGGTTACAACAATAATTACGAGCAAGCAGCGCCAATTTTAGAAAAGTTTGGCTATCCGTACACAATTTTTGTCAATCCTAAGCTAATAGACGAAGGTAAAGGCTATGTAATGGGCTGGGATAAACTCCAAGAGCTAGCAAAAAAAGGCGCACTTATTGCCAATCATAGTGGCCAACACGATTACTTACACCATATGCTTGCAAACGAAAGCGATGCACAATGGCAAGCCCGCATTAAACAAGACATCCTACATTCACAGCAGCGTATAAAAACAGAAATTGGCCATGATTATAAATATTTAGCTTATCCGTATGGCGAGTTTAACAATAAGTTACAAGCCCTAGTAACCGAGCTTGGTTTTATTGGTATAGGTCAGCATTCTGGCGCTGTAAATAAAGATTCTAACTTTAGTCGCTTACCGCGTTTTCCGGCTTCGGGCTTTTATAGTAAATTAGATACGCTGATCACTAAATTGAATTCTCGCGCATTTAATATAACCGCGCTCACTTATGAAGACAGTGTAACGGCGCAAAACCCACCCAAACTCACTATTGAGTTTACTATGGGGGATTTTCATAAAAGTCAGTTTGCTTGTTATGTATCGAGTGTTGGCCAGGCTAATTTAACCTGGATAAATAAAAACACAGTAGAAGTCACCTCACCTAAAGCGCTCAATAAAGGTCGTTCGCGCTTTAATTGTACCGCCCCTGCAATTAACAATGCTGGTAGCTATTTTTGGTTTTCGCAGCCTTGGGTTATTGAATAGTTTTAATTACAGTAGTAAAAAAGGAGCCTAGGGCTCCTTTTTAATTTACTGTTTAAATAACTAGTTTTTATAATAATCAGCTATTTTTTTAAATTCTTGAGTTAACTCTTTGGAGTTTATTAACGGCACGCTACCTTGTTTAAATTCAGGTTTAAATATTGCTCTTACCGCCCCATTGCCATCGACCATAGCCACTGAAGCACTATGATCAACTGCATACTCTGACTCGCTACTATCACTAATAGCGTAAATTAAGCCTAACCCTCTCACCATAGGAAAAAGGTGTTTGTGCTCCCCCGAAACCGCTAAAAAATCGGGATTAAAGTAATCAATATAGTCTTTGCGTTTTGCTGGGGTATCTCGTTTGGGATCTACCGATACAAACCAAATTTGCACTGGGTAATCACTACGTAAATTTTTATACACCGCATTTAGTTTAGCCAGTGTTAACGGGCAAATATCGGGGCAGCTGGTGTAGCCTAAAAACACTAAATTCCATTGCCCTAAAAATTGCTGCTTAGTAACCAATTCGCCATGTTGATCATCTAAACTAAAGTCGGCTAAAGGTTTAGCATTCTCGTACACTAAAGCATTAACGTCTGGCGGTGCATTATCATCTGAGCACGCCGATAAAAACAGTGTTAAAACAATAACTAACCCTAGCCATAATTGCTTCATAATAGTAGCCATTTATCTATAAATAATATGATAAAGAGTACCATTAAATGAATAATTGAAAAGCGAAATAAATCCATAGCAGTGTCGTCGTTAGCGGCTAGTTTTAATTTAATCGCTTTATAAATAAAGACTGCATTTAATCCAGATGCGCCGATTAAATAAATTAACCCCGACATTCCTATCAAATAAGGAAATATACACACAATTGCCAGTAACACAGAGTAAGCAACCACACAGGTTTTAGAAAAATCGATACCATGCGTAACCGGTAACATAGGAATTTTAGCCCGTGCGTAATCGCTCTTACGAGCTATAGCTAAGGCCCAAAAGTGTGGAGGGGTCCACGTAAAAATAATCATCACTAGTAGCCAAGGTGCAGCTGCCATTTGCCCTGTTTCAGACACCCAACCCAATAAGGGTGGCATAGCGCCAGCAAGGCCACCAATAACAATATTTTGTGGTGTAGCGCGCTTTAAAAAAGAGGTGTATACAAAGGCATAACCCACCAGCGCAAATAAGGTTAATATGGCGGTAAGGGTATTTGCCCATAGCATTAGCATAATAAAACCTGCCACACCTATTATTGCTGCAAAACTCAGTGCATGTGCCTTACTTAAGCGGCCTTTAGCTACAGGGCGATGACGAGTACGCGCCATTTTGCTGTCTATTTCGCTATCAACAACATGGTTAATTACCGCTGCTGCTGCTGAAAGCAATCCTATGCCAAGTAAGCTTATAAACTGTACACCCATGCCTCTGCCTACATCGGGTGCTAGCGCCAAACCAACCCACGCGGTCAGTACCAACATAGCGACTACTTTAAATTTACTAATGGCTAAATAATCCTGTAGTAAATTATAACTACGTGTAATTAGCGGTAGTGTATTTATAGGTTGTATTGCTTTTTTATCTATTGTAAGTGCCATAACAACGCTCCTTTCTATTTGTAATTTTAGGTTCGTGCTTTTAAGTTCGTGCTTTGAGGTAATAGCATAATCTAATTAAAGTTAATAACAGTATGGCAGCCATTAAGTTATGTGCCAGTGCCATACTTAACGGAATATGCCAATGCACCACTGCGAGGCCTAAAGCAATTTGGCAAAATAAGACAACTAACACGCTAACGGCGCAGCTTTTTATTTTTTGCGAGTAGGCACGGCTGTATATTCGCCACATAATTAATGCCAATACTATGCAAGTAACTAATGCCCAAATACGGTGTAATAAATGAATCGACATACGTGCTTGCTGCGACAGGACGCCAAACTCGTAGTTACCATGCTCAAGCGGGAGCTGAAACACACTACTAAGCGAAAATGGCTGGGCATTACTACATAAAGGCAAGCCATTACAATGCGGAGCAGCGTAATTTGCAGCCAACCAACCTCCTAATGCTATTTGTATAATTAGTACGCTAAGCGCCACTAGGCTTAAACCAAAGTAGCGTCTTGCACCTGCATCTCCCCCCATTATTGGCTTGGCGTTTAATCGTAAATATAATAAAGTGAGCAGCGCTAAAATACTAAAGCCACCAAGTAAGTGGCCCATCACTATTAACGGCTGTAAATTCATCGTAACCGTCCACATACCTAATGCAGCCTGAAATATCACTAACAATAACAGTAGTAATGGTAATTTAACTGGCGTTGTTGGCGATTGACGTTTTAAAAAAGCATATACAAATAAGGCTAATATGAGCAAGCCTAGCGTACCGGCAAAGTAGCGATGAATCATTTCTTTCCATGCTTTAGCGGTTTCAAACATCATATCGGGATAACTTTGTGCTGCTTGCGCTATATCGGCTTCATGTTTGGGTACAGTTAAAAAACCATAACATCCTGGCCAATCTGGGCAACCCAACCCGGCATCACTTAAGCGAGTATAAGCACCCAACGCCACTACTATCAAAGCCAATAAGCCCGTTATTAATACCCAGTTTTTATAATTTTTATACATGGCATCTTCCTACTTAGCTCGAACGAGAATAACTCAGTAATTTTTTTAGATCTTTTAATAGTCCTTTTTGTACTAATCTATTTTCCTGTGGCTGTGTTTTAAATGGATACTCAAGCACTACAAGCCCCATATGGTCGATTAAATACAAACTAGCCGGTTGTAAGTTTGGTTGCGCATCTATACTTTTCCACGGGGAGTTGGCAGCTTTTACTTCGCCTATCACGGCGACATCTACTTTATTCTGGTTTTTGCCTAGCGCTATGTATAAATTATTTAGTGCGGCTAATTGCTCACTACAAGGCGTAGTACATCCATTGGAGTAATTTAGGGCAATAGTCCATTGCTTATGATTGTTTTGCGGCCAATTTTCATATTTAACCTGTTGCTGTAAAAACTCACCATTGTTAGTAATGGCGGTAGGTAACCAATCTAATTTAAGCGCGCTGTACGCTAAAATTAGCGGAATAGCGCAGCAAATGACAAACAGTAAAAGGGGGTTATTTTTCATTATGTGTCCTTTTTTTACTTGCAAAAATAGCCACTAAAACGCACGCCAGCGCAATTAAAAACCATTGCACCGCATAAGCGTGGTGTTTTTGTGGGCTCATAACAACCGCGGTATAGTGAGGTATACCTATTGCATCGCCGCTACCTTGGCGATACGCCATAAAATTAACTAATAATTGCTGGCTTTGTTCGCTCAACTTATTTAATTCAATTGTTTGCACTCGCTTTGGTAAATCAATGTTATTGGTTTTACTCTCGAGGCTAAAAGCAGTGAGGTTATTTTCTTTTATTTGAGCAGTAAGCGTAAAAGCGTGTTTAGGTAGGGTTACTTTAGGTAATGTATCGCGCGATAGGGGAGCTTTTATCCAGCCTAAATTAACCAAAATGGCATGTGTTTCGTTATTTGGCTTTAACAGTGCCAGTAAGTCATAACCCACCTGCCCGTTATAAACTTGGTTGTCTAAAAGCCAATATTCATCGTTAATAAAATGCCCTGTTAACTCAACTAACAATCCTGTTTTATTCCAGTTACTAGGTAGTTTAAGCATTTGCTGCCAGCTCATTACACCGCGCGTTTGCAGCGTTGCAATAGAAGCTAACTGCTGTTGTTTGTGTGTCGCACGTTCTAACTGCCAAAAACCTAAACGCACACACACCAAAACTACAATCACCACCATACAAATGGTGATTATTGAGCTAAACTTTTGTTCACGCCATCTAATTAACTGCATAAAGGGTCAACCTAGTGATGATTAAAATTTTTATTGTATTGTTGTTATTATTTATACTTTTTAACTTGTTTCGCGCTTTATTTATTATGGTCTCTGGAAAAACCCAAGGACGACCTATGTCTCACTTTTTAGGTCGTCGCGTATTATTTTCTGTGGTGGTATTAATAGTTGTTATTGCCGCACTAAAACTTGGCTTTATTAGCGGCAATAACGCCCCTTTAATAACTACAGCACATACACAAATATAAATAAGCATAACCAAACTACATCAACAAAATGCCAGTACCAAGCCGCCGCTTGAAAAGCAAAGTGCTTATCTTTAGTAAAGTGTCCTTTTAAAATTCGTAAAAATACTACCAATAAAATAATAGTTCCTAAGGTCACATGCATGCCATGAAAACCCGTAAGTAAAAAGAACGTGCTGCCATAAATACCGGCATCTAATGTTAAGTTTAAATCGTTATACGCATGAATATATTCTTCTACTTGTAGGCCTAAAAAAACTGCACCCAATAAAATAGTCAGTCCTAAAAACACTTTTAACTGGCCGCGTTTATCACTTTCTATTGCCACATGGGCAAAATGCAAAGTAACTGATGAGGTCAATAAAATTAAGGTGTTAATCAGCGGTAGACCTTGCCATCCCATAGCTTGGGTAGTGTCGCCCCCTGGCGTGGTAATTAATGGCCACACAGCTTCAAATGTAGGCCAAAGCACTTCGTTAGTCATGGCATTGTTATCGGCACCACCAAGCCAAGGCACAGAAAGCATACGGGCGTAAAAAAGTGCGCCAAAAAATGCCATAAAAAACATTACTTCAGAAAAAATAAACCAACTCATTCCTTGTCGAAAAGAGCGGTCCATTTGCGCTGAATATAAGCCTTTCCCGGCCTCATCAATCACGTTTTTAAACCAGCTAAACAACATATACAGCAGTACTGCTATACCTGCGTACAAAATATAAATGCCACTGTCACCTTCTTTACCGGCACTCATTACGGTTAGAGCTGCACCTACTGCAATAAAAAATAATGCTACTGCGCCAACAATCGGCCATGGGCTTTGATCTGGTACATAATAATGCTCATATTCTTGCTTCATTTTATTTGCTCCTGGTTGTCACTAGTTAGGCTAGTTGTTATTGGCTGCTAGCCGCTCACTAATATCAAATACCGTATAAGATAAAGTTAACTCTTCAATGTCACTTGGTAGTGCGGTATCAACATAAAAAAGCAACGTAAACTCTAGTTCTTCACCTGCTTTTAATGGCTGTTGATCAAAACAAAAACACGCTATTTTATGTAAGTATTTTGCTGCTCTACCGGGTGATACCGAAGGCACTGCCTGCATTACTTTATCTTGGTCACTATTATTTTTGGCGCTAAACATTACCTCACGCATAGCACCGGGCTTTACCGCAACACTGTACTCTTTAGACTTCACAGCAAAGGGTGCACCGCTTTGTGCATGCGTGGTAAAGCTCACACTTATTTCGCGATTTTGTATTACTTGCGTGCTTTGCTTTGCTTGCTCTAATGATGGCTTACCGTTAATGCCGGTAATATCACAAAACACGTCATACAAAGGCACTAACGCAAATGCAAATGCGAACATGGCTAAGCAAATAACAACTAAGCGCTTAAGTAGCGGTGCGTGTATCATTATTTAATTTCCGGTGGTGTTGAAAATGTATGGTACGGAGCAGGTGAATCTACCTCCCACTCCAGTCCTTCTGCGCCTTCCCACACTTTTGCAGGAACCTTGTCGCCGCCGCGTGCGCATTTAATCACTACAGCTACAAACAACAACTGCGATAATCCAAAGGCAAAGCCGCCAATACTAATAATGGCGTTAAAGTCAGCAAACTGTAGCGCATAGTCGGGTATACGGCGTGG
Organism: Pseudoalteromonas nigrifaciens; assembly: GCF_002221505.1. NCBI lineage: Bacteria > Pseudomonadati > Pseudomonadota > Gammaproteobacteria > Alteromonadales > Pseudoalteromonadaceae > Pseudoalteromonas > Pseudoalteromonas nigrifaciens. Next base: position 3,348,262 of record NZ_CP011036.1, read on the forward strand.
CATGCCTGCAAGCCCTACAAAGTGCATAGGAAAAAACAATACATTTACGCTTACCAGCGATAACCAAAAATGCCATTTAGCCAGCGCTATGTTATACATATTGCCAGTCCATTTAGGCAGCCAATAATACGCGCCTGCCATAATAGAAAACACCGCTCCCGTTACCAGTACATAATGAAAATGTGCCACTACAAAGTAGGTATCATGGTACTGAAAATCAGCCGGTGTAATGGCCAGCATCAATCCCGAAAAACCACCTAAGGTAAACAACACAATAAAAGCAATACTAAACAGCATGGGGACTTCAAACGTAATTGAACCGCGCCACATAGTGGCTACCCAATTAAATATTTTTACTCCAGTGGGCACCGATATCAGCATAGTCGCGTACATAAAAAATAGCTCGCCAGCCACCGGCATACCGGTAGTAAACATATGATGCGCCCACACTGTAAAACTCAACAACGCAATTGACGCCGTGGCATATACCATGGAGGAATAACCAAAAAGTTTTTTACGCGAAAAGGTAGGAACTATAGTAGAAATAATGCCAAAAGCCGGCAAAATCATTATGTATACTTCGGGGTGGCCAAAAAACCAAAATATGTGCTGAAACATCACCGGATCACCGCCACCAGCTGCATCAAAAAAGCTGGTTGCAAAGTATTTATCGGTGAGCACCATGGTCACTGCACCTGCGAGTACCGGCATAACCGCAATTAATAAAAATGCCGTTATCAGCCAAGTCCATACAAACATAGGGACCTTCATCCAAGTCATGCCTGGGGCACGCAAGTTAACTATGGTTACAATTACATTAATTGCCCCCATAATGGAGCTAATACCCATAATATGCACAGCAAATACAAACATGGCGGTATTGTCATTACTGTAGGTTGTGGACAGCGGCGCATAAAAAGTCCAACCAAACGCAGGACCGCCACCGGGCATTAATAGCGATGATAATAAAATTAAAAACGCGAATGGTAAAATCCAAAAACTCCAGTTATTCATTCGGGGTAAGGCCATATCAGGCGCGCCAATCATTAATGGCACCATCCAGTTAGCTAAGCCAGTAAAGGCCGGCATAACGGCACCAAATACCATAATCAACCCATGAACCGTGGTCATTTGATTAAAAAAGTGAGGATCGACTAATTGCAATCCTGGCTGAAATAACTCAGCGCGGATCACCATAGCCATAGCACCACCAATAAAAAACATAGTTAGCGAAAAAATTAAGTACAAGCTACCTATATCTTTATGATTTGTGGTATATAACCAGCGCTTAAAGCCTTTAGCAGGATGATGAGCGTGGTGAGCTTCATTAATGTCAGGTTGTTCTACTATGCTACTCATTAGTTCGCCTCCCCATCGGCATCAAGTGCTGCCTGTATTTCACTTGGTTGAATTACATCACCGGTATCATTACCCCATGCATTACGCTTATAAGTAATTACCGCTGCTAATTGCTTTATAGAGAGCTGTTTAGCAAAGGCTTGCATGGCTGTGCCGGGGCTTCCGTGAATAACAATATCAATGTGGTCTTTTATATCGCCAAGCACTATCGGGCTGCCTTTAAGTGCAGGAAAAACGCCTGGCAAACCTAACCCTGTGGGCTGATGACATGCAGCACAATTGGCCATATACACTTGCTCACCCAAAGTCATTAATTCTTCTTTAGGGAGTGTTTGGTCAAGTAATGCAGCATCTGCTGCTGCTGCTTTTTGCTTTGCTTGTTTAGCATCTGCTAGCCAAACTTTAAAATCGGCCTCTGACTTAGCCTCTACTACCACTGGCATAAAGCCATGATCTTTACCGCATAGCTCAGCACACTGACCGCGATAAATACCGACTTCGTTTATGTTGGTCCACGTTTCGTTAATAAACCCCGGGTTTGCATCTTTTTTAATAGCAAAATCGGGCACCCACCAAGAATGAATAACATCGTCGGAGGTCATTAAAAAGCGTACTTTTTTATTGATCGGTAATACCAGAGGCTTATCTACCTCAAGTAAATAGTTGGGGTTTTTATCGGCTAGGTTAGCAATTTCATTTTGCGGTGTGGCAAGTATTGAGTAAAACTCAACATCTTCCCCCATATATTCGTAATGCCATTTCCATTGTGAACCAGTTACTTTAATAGTGATATCCGCTTTACTGGCATCTTCCATCGCTATTAATGTTTTAGTTGCGGGGACTGCCATTGCTATTAAAATAACAAATGGAATTGCTGTCCAGAGTATTTCTACTTTGGTACTTTCGTGAAATTGAGCAGCAACTGCTCCTTTAGATTTACGATGATGAATAAGTGCCCAAAACATAACGGCAAATACAATCACGCCTATTACACAGCATATTAAAAATATGGTCATGTGTAGTTGATAAACATTATTACTTATATCGGTTACGCCTTTGCGCATATTATATTGGCTATTTGCCAATGCTAACTGCGGAAAAACAAACAATATAAGCCACAAGGTAGAGCTCAATTTACCCATGTGACAGCTCCTTTAATACTGTTGCGAGTGCAAAACAAAAAGACATAAGCTTTAAATGCCAATTTGTTATTTTTGTATTGCTGCCGGATATATAAATATATTTTCTCAAAACTAAAGCTGTGAGTTATTGTTAGTCCAGCCCATTAACAATTAGTTAATAATTGAACAACTAGCAAGTTTTAGTTTGAAAAATAATCAAATAATATTAGGGGATTAGCGTAAATATGGGATTTATTTAATTTTGTTCTAAGCAGGAAGTGAGCAACAGCAAGGGTTACAAATAAAAAGACAGCGATAACGAGTATTAAATACTTAAATGATAAAAAACATAAACTTAATATAATTTTTTCATTGCAGCGGAATTTTCACAAAAAAAAGGCAAAAAAAAGCGCACTAAAAAGTGCGCATTAATTATCTGAGCTATTAAATTATGCCGATATTTTACATAGCTATAACAGCTTAATTGTCACATCCAGTCAGCATTACGAATAACCCCAACAGCTAAGCCTTCAATATTAAAAGATTCGTTTTCAAGATCCACTTCTATCGACGAAAATTCTTTATTTTCAGCATGCAATAATACTTTTTTGCCTGCTTTTTCTAAGCGTTTTACCGTTACATCGTCATCAACGCGGGCAACAATAACTTGGCCATTTTCGGCAACTTGAGTGCGATGAACAGCCAGTAAATCACCATCCATAATACCAATATCTCGCATGCTCATACCATTTACACGCAATAAAAAATCGGCAGCGGGTTTAAACATTAACGGGTCAATTTTACAATGGCTCTCAACATGTTGTTGCGCCAAAATAGGTTCGCCGGCAGCTACACGGCCTATTAACGGTAAACCAAGTTGTTCTGGTTCATCTTCTTCAATAAGTTGAATACCACGGCTAGCGCCTGGTTTCATTTTAATAGCGCCTTTTTTAGCCAGCGCTTTTAAATGCTCTTCTGCTGCATTAGCACTTTTAAAGCCTAATGTTTGTGCAATTTCTGCGCGTGTAGGAGGCATACCAGTGTCTTTAATAAACACTTTAATAAGTTCGAGTATTTGCGCTTGGCGGTTAGTTAATGGTCGCATACAACTGGTTTTCCATACAGTACATTTAACTGTGAGTATATACAGTTATCTGAAAATCGCAAATTTAAATTACTCCTCGCCTTTGCTGCCAAAGGTGGCATTGGTCTAAGCTTAAAATTACCAAGTAAATTACAGATAAAATTACGCAGATCACGATAGTGTTAGTTTTACGTTACATTAATTACATAACTACTAAGTTGTTGCTGTTATTAAAAATTAGTTAACTATCGTTTTTGTAATGGGCCTTAACTTCATCAATGTGAATTAACGGAGAGTGTTATGAATATCACTGTAGCGGTAATAATTAACGGTCCTAAACGTAAAGTATGGGCGGCAATAACTGACATCGAAAACAGTGCCAATATGCTGTCTGGCATTATTGATGTAAAAATAATCGAGAAGCCACCACAAGGGCTAGTGGGCCTAAAATGGTTAGAAACACGAAAAATTTTTGGCAAAGCAGCCTCAGAAACCATGTGGATCACCGAAGCTGTTACTAATGAATACTATTGCACTCGCGCAGAAAATGGCGGGGCAGTTTATACCACTAAGCTGTCACTTACCGCCGCCGAACCTAGCACCTGTTTAACCATGACTTTTTCTGATAGCTCTGAGTCTATTTGGGTAAAAATGATCTCTGCAGTGATAGGGTTTTTTCTTAAAAGTTCGATGCGTAAAATGCTAAAAAAAGATCTCGATGAAATTAAGCACTATGTAGAAAGCAAAAAGTAGCACTGTATTACCATGCAGTAGCTGCACTAATTTGGCTATCATATCGCCATGAAAAATCGTATTATCGGTTATCGTTTTCAACCTTTAAAGGAGTAACAATGAGTATTTGGCATCAACCTATTACTTTAGCGTTTTGTAAGCAGTTAGACCAAGGCATAAATGGCCAAGGTACACTGATGAAAACCATGGGGATTGAAATAACTGAAATTGGTGATGATTACTTAGTTGCCACTATGCCAGCAATTCCTGCGCACCATAACCCTATAGGCATGGTGCATGGCGGAGCAAACGTGGTTTTAGCCGAAAGTGTTGCCAGCTACGCGGCTAATTTTGTGGTCGACTTCACTAAATTTTATTGTGTAGGGCAAGAGATCAGTGCCAGCCATTTAAAAGCCTCGCGTAATGGCACCTTAACCGCCACCGCAAAAGCGTTTCATATTGGCAAACGTAGCTCAGTATGGGAAATAAAAATAACGAATAGTCGCGGCGAGCTTTGCTGCGTATCAAAAATGACCGCAGCTGTTGTAGAGCGCAAAGGCTAACGCTATTTTTCTAGCGGGTAAATAGTAATTTCCATGCCTGCACCAATTGCCGATATACGTAATAATGTATCGGCGTGCAGCGCTTGGTTAAAACACTTTGGCGAAGTGCCCGATTCAAAACCAATATCAAAGGTACGGCGCGAACAACTCAACCATTGCTTAAGTGCAGCCCGCGAGCATGACTCTACTAACTCACATAAGTGGTTAATTGCTTTATCCGGTGAAGATATTTCGCCTGTTACTTCTATACGCGCTAACTGACGGTATTCGTCTTTATCATAATGTAAAATAGTGGCGATTTTTTTTAGGTCAGCTACAAGCACGCTAATATCTTGCTTTGACTCAAGCTCTAGGTCTACATTTAAAAATTGAATTTCCGACATTGTCTGCTGTTTATCCTCTAATTAGTTCGCTGTAAACTTTAACGCAGTTTTACGCTTATACCAAATCAACTCTGCAATATTCACCTTTTTTATCTGAATAGTCGGCTATTTTTACGCATTTATTGACGCTTTACTTACTCTTATTTCACGAATAAAAAATATTTAAGCACCAAAAGCTCACTATTATAAAAGTGCTGAGCTAGCTCCATAAAAATAGCTAGCTACTCGCATTTAAAATTTAACCACTATTTTTTATTCTAAATGTTTAAATCGACTTAAGTGCTGCTTTAACATTTCGCGGATTCAAATCTGAAGTGCATAACGTTTAGGCGGCTTTAGCCGCCAAGTGATCCTGCATCAATTTTGCAGGCGTTTCAAATCCAAGTGTCTTCCTCGGACGATTATTAAGTTGCTCAAGTACTGGTATAACTTGCGCTGGTGTTACCGCCTTAAAATCGGTGCTCTTCGGCCAATACTGACGTAGTAATCCATTCGTGTTTTCATTCAATCCGCGCTCCCATGAGTGATAAGGGTGAGCAAAATAAACAGGAACACTTAAAGCCTCTGTGATTTGCTCGTGATAAGCGAACTCTTTTCCATTGTCAGCCGTGATGCTATGAAGCGCTGACCTATATGGCCTTAATAGCTCTATCGTCGCCGTAGTGACGGCTTGTGCTGTTTTGCCTGCCACCTGAGTTGATACAGTGAATTGGGTAACCCGCTCTACAATGGTAACAAGGGCGCCTCGATGACCTTTACCTATGACGGTATCTATTTCCCAATCTCCGATACGACCTTTCTCATCAACTATTTGTGGGCGCTCTTCAATGCTAACGCGATTTTTTATTTGCCCTCGGTTTGTTTTACCATGACTGCGCTTGTGATATTTCTTACCGTGTCGGCGCAGATGTAGGTATAACTCACCACCTGCTTTTTTATCTTCCCAGATATACAGATAAATGCATTCATGGCTGACAGACAGTTCACTTTCTTTGCGTAACCATCCCGTTATTTGTTCAGGACTCCACTTCTCATTAAGCTTCTGGGTAATTAAAGCTATCATTTCAGGTGTCATCTTAAGCGGTTTTCTTACACTTCTTCGGCGAAACAAAGCCCGCTCATGAGCTTGTTTGTGTCTGTAACCTCGCTTACCTGTATTTCTAGAAAGCTCTCTTGAAATCGTAGATTGCGATAAATTAGTTAGCTCAGCAATACTTTGTTGCGTAAAACCGCTTTTCTTTAGAACGGCGATCTGGCATCTTTGCGCATAGGTCAGTTGTTTGTAATGTCTCATTGTAAAATCTCTTGCCGGAGAAAAAGCAGTTAGTTTATGAGCAACTGACCACTTAATCTAGCCAAAACAAGTTATGCACTTACAATTTGAATCTAGGTTTGGTTTTCAGCAATCAACTCATCCCGTTCATCCAATAATTGTAAAACCAAAGCAATAGCAGACCAATCTAACGATAAGTCATGCTGAATACGCGCAGCCTTTTTAACTAAGATCACTGTTGATACCGTAAATTGCCATTCTGTAACGCGCTCGCCCTCAATAGGAATAGCAATGCTGTGCTCAACCAATTCATATAATATGGCTTCGCTAATATCACTACTCACACACAATTCTTGGCTAGTGAGTAAATTGCCTTGTGGTGCCTCGATAATTTTCATTATGACTTGCTCCAATTGCTACGGGGGTCAAAATGGGCTTTTTCGGCCAGCTCTTGCCAAAGCTTTTTGCTAACATCATCACTCAATGCTGGATTAACAATTTTAATCACAGCAAATAAGTCACCTTTGGCTTTTTTACTAATTAACCCTTTACCTTTAATGCGTAAACGTTGACCCGATTGACTATTAGCTGGAATAGTTAGTTGGATTTTTCCGGCTAATGTAGGTAAATTTATTTTAGTGCCCAAAGCAGCTTCCCATGGTGCAAGAGGTACCACTATATTTAGGTCATGCCCCTCAACGTCAAATAATGGATGAGGCACTAAGCGAATTTGCAAATACAAATCGCCATTAGGGCCATTTGCCGAACCTAATCCACCTTGGCCTTTTAAGCGAATGCGTTCGCCATTAACCGAGCCGGCAGGAATTTTAACTTTAAGCGATTTTTTAACTTCAGATACACGGCCACTACTGTCTCGCTGCGGCAGCATAAACTCAATTGGTTTAACGGTATCGACTAACGTTTCTTCAAGAAATACCGGGAATTCAATTTCCACATCTTGTCCTTTTTGCGCACGAGCGCCACCAGTTCTGCCCTGCCCGCCATGGTTAAACCCACCTGCGCCGCCAAACATTGAATTTACAAAATCAGAAAACTCCTGATCGGCTTGGGGATCACCTTGCTGATAATGGTTTTGTGACGAGCCATAGCTACCGCCATAATTTGCTTGCTGCTGAGCACGGTTTTGTTGATTACGACGTAACACATCGTATTTAGCGCGCTCTTCTTTGTTGTGAATAACTTCGTAAGCTTCACCTATCTCTTTAAACTTTTCCTCGGCTTGAGGTTCTTTACTTACATCTGGATGATATTTTCTAGCTAGCTTTTTATAAGCTACTTTAACCGCTTTATCGTCTGCATCGGGCGATACTCCAAGCACGGCATAATAATCTATAAATTTCATTCGCAATCCAAATCACAAACTTATGAGCTTTCATCATACTCTTTAAGTAACAACTTTTGTTTATTTAAACAACAATTTAAAGTAGATAACCTGAGCTCCGGATAATAAAACTAAATATAACTATGATTCAATACGTTAGTAAATCTCTTAACCAGAGCTAAGGTTAAATACTAAAGAACGGTAAATATGGCTTAAGTAAACTTTATCTTTTAGCTTCAAGTCATTAAACTAGCCGCTCCTGTAGTTCACGTATGTGATGGATATGACTCGATTTATTTTAGCCTTGTTGGCTTTTTTTGTATGCTTTTCGCTATCGGCTGAAGAATTCACTCGGTTTTCAACCGCTAAAAGACACCTAATTAAAACCCTCCCTAGTAATGCTAAAAGTATTTACTGTGGCTGCGATATAAAAAAACAGGGTAAAAAACTAGTTCCCGACCCCACTAACTGTGGCTATGTGCCACGCAATACACATACCCGCTCAGGTAACGTAAATGCACGCGCTTTACGCATAGAATGGGAGCATATTGTGCCTGCCTGGGAGTTTGGCCACCAATTACAATGCTGGCAAGATGGCGGGCGTAAAAACTGCCGTAAAGTAAGTGCTAAGTTTAGAAAGATGGAAGCCGATATAAACAACTTAGCTCCTGCTATTGGTGAAATTAACGCAGATCGTTCTAATTATCGATTTGGAATGCTTAGTGAAAGCGCCACCCAATACGGTCGCTGTGAAGTTAAAGTTAACTTTAAACAACGAGTAATAGAGCCTCCTTTTTATGCCCGTAAACAAATAGCCGACGCCTATGCCTATATGCAAAAAACTTACGGCTTAAAAATATCAAATAAACAACAGCAGTTATTTAATGCTTGGCAACAACAAGCGTATGCCGCGCAAACCAATACCAAAAAGCTTTAATTTAAAGGTATTAGGAGCCAGTTTAATATTTAACCTGAACTCTGGTTAAGAGATTTACTAACGTATTGAATCATAGTTATATTTAGCTTTATTTTCTCTAGCCAGAGATTTCCAGTGAAAACAAGGCGAATTTACGCGTCAATAGCTGGCCTATTGCAAGTGAATTCAACGCAGTTAGCGCTGAAAATAGCTGCTTGAGATAGGTTTATTATCCGGAGTTCAGGTTATTTAACGGCACAAAAAAGCGCGCTATTGAAGTAATGCCCAATAGCGCGCTTTTTTAATTGAGTTTTATTCTATAAATATTATAGATCTTGATGCGGGCCAAAAATTTCGTAATGAATGTGTCCGTTATTAACGCCTAATTCTAGCAGTTGTTTTTTCACAAAGGCCATAAAATTAGCGGGTCCACACAAGTAAAAGTCGCCGTTGCTCAGTGGCAATTGCGCTTGTACTGCGTGTAAATCCATAAAACCGGTAAAATCAGCTCCTGCATCGCCTTGATTAAACCAAGTCATGGTTTGTAAGCGCGGGTAAACAGTGCTTAGTTCATTTAAATAATTAGCAAATGAGTGCTGCTGAGCATTTTCGCAAGCATGCAAATACATAATATTTTGATTAGCAGTATCGCTTAATAGCGTCTCTAACATTGCTACCATTGGCGTTTGCCCAACACCCGCTGAAATAAGCACAGCAGGGCTGGTGTTATTTCGTAAAAAGAAATCCCCTGCTGGCGGATATAGCTCTACTATTGCGCCTTGCTCTAGTGAGTGTAAATGGTTAGACACCATGCCAGGGTTTGGTAATAACTCTTTTTTAACGCTAATACGGTAGTTTTTACCATTACTTTTTTGCGAAATAGAATACTGGCGGATCTCTTCATATTCACTAGCCTCTGGCTTAACTTTAATACCTAAATATTGACCCGGTTTATGGGCAATTACTGCCTCGCCATCAACTGGCGTAAGCGTAAAGCTAGTTACCAGCTCTGACTCAGCCTGCTTATTAGTTATTGCAAACTGACGTGTGCCTGCCCAACCGCCTAAGTTATTTTTGCTGTGCTCGTATAAAGCAGCTTCCTCAGTTATACAAATATCAGCAAGTACGCCATACGCTTCACGCCAAGCATATTCAACATCTGGCGTGAACTGCTCAGGAATAAGCTCTTTCAGCGTGCCAATTAAATGTGCACCAACAATTGGGTAGTGCTCCGGCAAAATATTTAAACTAGTATGTTTATGGTTAATACGCCCAAGTGCCGCTTTTAACACCTCTAAATTATCAATGTTTTGTGCATAAGCAGCCAATGCGTTAAATAATGCAAATTGTTGACGGCCGGTATCTTGGTTGCTCATATTAAAAATATTTTTAAGCTCAGGATTATGACTAAATAAACGCTTGTAAAAATGATCAGTAACAACCGTACCTGCCTCTGCTAATAAAGGAACAGTACTTTTAACAATTTCAATAGTTTTATCCGATAACATCTAGGTTTTCCTACGTGTGAATAATACCCAATTAATAAAATAGGTATAGGTTAACCACGACGCCCATCAACACGACGCTGTGTTAAAATAGGTGTGCAGTGAATTAAAAATAATAAAAAGGCAATTAGCCACAGCCCAGCACTTAGCTGCCAAGCTAGGTGTGGCCCAATAACAAAAGGCAGTAAAGAACGAGTAATCCCAGCCACTAACACTAAAGCAAAAGCAACCGCCATATAATGTGGAATAGTCAAAGAGCGCCCGGTATGCCCATGAGATACGCGTGTCATCATGGCTAAAATCATCATCCCTATGGTACTTATGGTAATGAGGTGTAATGCATCTTTAAATAAAATAACACTGCTGTAAAAACTCATGGCTACCAGCATTAAACCTACACCTAGTGCCAAGTACGAAAAATGCAAAGACCATAACAAAGGAACTTTAAGTACGTTTTTATCCCACCAATAAAAACTACGGATTAAATGCAGCACAGCAACAACAGCAAGTGCCCAGCCTGGGTTTAGCTGATTAAAAAATAACTGACTAAGAAAAAACACCGCAATACTAAAAACGCTCATATACAGTAATACTGAGTCAACGTTAGCTGTACGTACCTGCGCTGTTAAACCAAGGCCTTTACTGGTAAAAAATGGCAATACACGCCCTGCTACTATGCCAATTAATAAGGTCATCAGTAATACTGCTGTATCAACAATGGCGAGCGCAAACTGCATGTTTTGTTCAATCAGCATGGCCAAGTAAACAATATTTAACGTACACAGCGCCGCTAATAGCACTAAAAATTGATAGTTATTTTTGCTTTTAGCGGTTAATAACATATTAGCTAATGCTGCAATAACACCTAGCCACCATGCAAGCTGTAACACTAACACCGCATATAAATTAAATTGTGCAAAAGCAGGCAAAGACACAAAAAATGCGCCTCGCGCCCCAAGCCATAGCAGCGTTAATAGCATTAACTTTTTGCCACTAATGCTAGGTACTCCAGTCCAAGTTTGCGCGGCGGTAAGTAAAAAACCCACTGCAACAACACCTGCAAAACCAAATAACATTTCATGGGCATGCCATAATGTAGCGGGGATTGTTAACTGCCAAGTTGCACTACCCGTTAAAATTAATAACCAGTAGCCTATTGAACTAAAAGCCAACAAGCCTGCGGCTAAAAAATAGGGTCTAAATGGCAGCATCCATACTGGCCACTGCGTTATTTGGTAAAAGCGAATATTAGCCGGTACCGGCTGAGATAAATTAATAGGTCGCATTAACGAACTTCCTTCCCCATGCCATGCAGTGCGATACAACGCAGCACATAGCTAATTTTTAAAATAGCAGCAATAACAATAGTGCTAATATGTGCCGAAATTTGCACCGGTATAGAAAAGTAACCGGCAAAAGGGTAGCTAATTAAAATACTGGTTATTAGTAATGCACAACTAGCTGCTAATAATGAGTTTGCCACTAGCAGTAGTTTTTTCAGTAAACAAGCTGTCTCAATTTTGTAGCTTGGATTATGTATAACCAAGGTGTTCATAACGGCCTCAACAACTAATGCACTTAACTACCTATTACACTTATCGTGCCAATAAAATAAACATATATATTTCAATGAACTAACTTATCCACCTTTGCTTTTTATGTCTTTATGACCTACCATAAATCAAACTAAAAAACACATAAGAGTCATTTTGACATGAGCAGCGCAATTAACTTCACTGCCGTAGCGGTAAAGCTGGCTCAAAGCACATTAGATAAAAACTGTTTTGAGCAATTACTTACTGTCCTTGAAACAGTGATTGCCAGTGATGCCAGCGCACTGCTTGAGCTACAAGGTGAGCAGCTCAAGCCACTTGCAATTAAAGGCTTAATGCCAGATAGCCTGGGGCGGCGTTTTAAGCTTAGTGAGCATCCGCGCTTAGAAGCTATTTGTAATACTCAGCAACCACTGCAATTTGCCCATGACTGTCCATTGCCCGATCCGTACGACGGCTTACTACTAGCAAAAACTGGCGACATTCCGGTACATGCTTGCTTAGGTTTACCCCTATTTTATCAACAACAGTTATTAGGTGTGATTACGTTTGACAGCCTAAATGCCAATGCCTTTAACGCTATTAGTGCGCAAACGCTTAGCACCTTACAAACGCTATGCAGCGCACATTTTAAAACGGCATTACAGCTGGCTCATTACAAATTACATGCACAGCATTCTAGCGCCTTAGTGCAAGAGCTTAACCGCGAAGCACTCACCCGTGATGGCGGCGAAATTATTGGTCAAAGCTCAGCAATACAAGCACTTAAAAATGATATAAAACTTGTCGCCGCCTCTAATTTTAGTGTGTTAATTTTAGGCGAAACCGGCGTAGGCAAAGAGCTGGTTGCACGTAATATTCATTTACACTCGAAACGCAGTGAGCAGCCACTTATTCATTTAAACTGTGCTTCGCTTGCTGAAAATCTCGCCGAAAGTGAGTTTTTTGGCCATGCTAAAGGCGCTTTTACTGGGGCGGATCATGCGCGCCAAGGTAAGTTTCAGCTAGCGCACGGTGGTACTTTATTTTTAGACGAAATAGGCGAGCTACCACTGGTACTACAAAGTAAATTGCTACGGGTATTACAAAGTGGCGAAATACAAACAGTAGGCGAAGACGAAGTGAAATATGTTGATGTGCGGGTTATTGCTGCTACTAATCGTAATTTAAAAAAAGAAGTAGCCGAAGGACGCTTTAGAGCCGATTTATACCATAGATTAAGTGTCTACCCGCTAACGGTAGCGCCGTTACGCCAGCGTGAAAACGATGTGGTTTTATTAGCTGGTTTTTTTGTTGAGCAAACCGCACGAAAATTAGCAATAAAACAACTTAAGTTAAGTGTCGATGCACAATTATTGTTAACCCAATATCAGTGGCCGGGTAACGTACGGGAGCTAGAACATGTAATTAGCCGCGCAGCACTAAAGGCCAAACAAAGCCAATGGCAACAAGCCATTATTACCATAAAGCCCGAGCACTGTGAGCTAAACCTTAGTGCGAGTAATACAACACAGTTATCATTACCTGCTAGTACCACAAACACCACCACTGGCAGTAGCACTAACATAGCAGAGCAAAATTTATCACTTAAGCAAGCAACCGATACCTTTACCCATCATTTAATTAGTCAGCAGCTTGAGCAACATAATTATAACTGGGCAAGTGCAGCACGCACCTTAAAAGTAGACCGTGCAAACTTAGTTCGCTTGGCTAAACGCTTAGGTATTTCAGTCAAAAAGTCGCTATAAAATAGCTATAAAACCGTCAGTTCATCTAAGTTAGGGGCTTTACAGCAAGTAGCCCCCAGCAGAGCAGCAAGCGATTGATAGTGTGGCGAAAAATACAGTAACACTTCACAATGCAGTCCACTTTTTGCGTAATATTTAACGTAAAGTGGTGCGTTGGTAGCCTTTGCTAGCTGTTTTATTTTAGCCAGCTCTGCATCTGCAAACATAGCATCACCTAAGTTTTTATAATGCCACATTAGCTTGCTTTATTGGTTTGAAAATAGGTTTTTAACAATTGGCTAAACGCCTGTACCTTTGCGGTACGATGCACCAAATGATGCGTTACTAGCCATATATCAGTACACCAGATTAATTCATTAGATAAAATGGGTACTAAATTAGCGTATTGAGCCGCAACATTGTGCTGTAACCCACCAATTCCTAAGCCTTTAATTACAGCACGCGTAGCTTCTGAGGTTTCTGACACACGCAGTTTTATTTGCGGCGCTGCAATATGCTGATCTACCCATTCAAAATACGGCACCCGCGCATTAAAGCCCGCCACGCCAGAAATAAAGTTATGTTGCTGTAAATCACTCAGCGATTTAGGCATACCATATTTATTAATATATCGCCGATTAGCATATAAACCCGAGTTAAGCTGAGCCAAATGCTGTGCAATATAGTCGCCTTCATCGGGCCTTGGCCCTGCCCGTACGGCAATGTGCGCCTGACCGTGATCGAGCCGTAAACGCTTTTGCTCTAAAATCATCTCAAGCTGCACTTGTGGATGTAGCGCCTGAAATTGCTCGCACACATCGCCAAGCACATCCATAAAGCCACTAACCGTGGTTAACAGTAAACTGCCGCGCAGTGTGCTATCAGCCGCAGCAATATCATTATGTAACTGCTCAAGAGAGCTGTCGATCACTTGTGCGGTACTAAACAGCTTAGCGCCTGTTTCTGTTGCTTTATAGCCACGAGCATGGCGATGAAACAAACGTGTGTTTAAGTTTTTTTCAAGATTATTAATTCGCCTAAGCACTGTACTATGGTGCACATTAAGCGCCTCTGCCGCCGCAGTTAAGGTACCTAAACGTGCAACCTCAAAAGCCACTTTAACATCTTGCCAATCTTCAAACTTAACCGCCATACTGTGCCACCTTAAACTTATGTGCATATACGCACATAAGTGTTGCGTTTATTCGGGTTTTCTTCAAGTCATTTTTTGTTAAAGTAGCCCCATATTATCTACATTAACCTGAACTCTGGTTAAGAGATTTACTAACATATTGAATCATCGTTATATTTAATTTTATTTTCTCTAGCCAGAGGTTTTCAGTGATAACAAGGCGAATTTACGCGTCAATAGCTGGCCTATTGCAAGTAAATTCAACGCAGTTAGCGCTGAAGACAGCTGCTTGAGATAAGTTTATTATTCGGAGATCAGGTTACATTAGCCCGAACTTTGATTAAGTGATTTACTAACACATTAGCAGGATAAACCATGACAGCACCAAAAATTATTGCTTTAGCAGGTAGTTTACGTAAAGACAGCTTTAATCAACAACTGATCAATGAAGCAGCACGCTTTGCATTAGAAAGTGGTGCAGAAGTAGAAATAATTAAACTTGCCGATTTAAATATCCCACTTTTTAATCAAGATATTGAAGCGCAAGGTACTCCTGCCGATGTGCAGCTGTTAAAAGAGAAGTTACGTGCTGCAGATGGTATTTTATTAGCCAGCCCTGAATACAATGGCTCTATTACTGCAGCGCTTAAAAATGCAATCGACTGGGCTTCTCGCACAGAGCAAGGTGCAGTACCTGCTTTTCGCAATAAAGTAGTGGCGTTATTTGCAGCATCGCCCGGTGGATTAGGTGGTCTACGTGGCTTAAACCACGTGCGTGATATTTTAAGTGGTGTTGGCTCATTAGTACTTGCCGATCAGCTAGCAGTACCGGCTGTGCATACTATACTCGATGAAAATGGCCAAATTAATAACCCAAATACAGCAGAAAAAGTGTCTGCATTAGCACAACAATTAGTAACTGTTGCCAGCAAGCTTAGCTAACCTGCTAAAGCTCTATTTTGTCGCCGCAATTTTAGCGGCGATAAAATCTACATGAGTTACATATAACAAGCCTGCCACTTTACGTATTACGTACTCTTCTTGCGGATCAATCTCACCATCGGCATAGGCTAAGCGCCATAATAACTCTATTATTTCAATGCGCTGCACAGCACTACAATGTTGGTTAATTTGTTTTGAAAACTGAAAATAATCTGTCGCGCTATCCACGCTACTGTTTGCATTATTTAGCAGCTCGTTTACGTCTGCATCGTTTAATGCAAAATAGCGTTTTAAGGTAGTCGTTAAAGTATGTTGTTCATCATCATCTAACTTAGCATCGGCGCGCATTACCTCAATTAATAATGCAGCAACCGCTGTTTTTAAATCATGCTCTTGCATACTTGGCTGTTGCTCATCGAATACAGAAAAAAGTTGTTTTATTTGTTTGAACATCACACTTTCCCTTATTGGGTGTTAAACTTAATATAAATAAATAGCGCTTAATACTGATAGTATTAATGGGTATAAAGTTCGAAAATTAAAGGAATTATTTATGCAAGGATTAAACATTAGCTTAGTTATTGGCAGTGCTTTGCTAGCTTGTTCAAGCGTAGGCACAGCTTTTGCCGAACAAGCAAAAACAGAAAAACTCTACGACTTTGATAATAAAGTACATTATTACCAAACAAAACTCGACGATGATAACTATAAAATAGAGATCCAGTCAGACGATTACAAACACTTTGCAAATCAGAGTGTATTTTTACTACGCCATGCTAATCGCTTATGCCTTAATAAAACATTTATGCTTAAAGTGCTGGATGGCGTGCAAGAGTACGAAAGTATGCCTACTAACCCTAGAGCTTACCAACCAGCATTAAGTGTTTTACTACAGTGCGAAGATGAATAATTTTAGTCTGTGTATCCCCAAGGGGCTGCTGGCGGAGTGATGGGTTTAGTTAAATCAAAATCCACTTTAAATTCGCGGCCTTGACGAATTAAACGATAAGTAAATACCTCAGGATAAATATACATTTGCCAAGTATTACCTACCGACTGTGCTATTCCTTGTGCAACAAATAATTCTTTTGAATATTGATCGGCAGGAAACGACTGCATTTGTGCAAAGCCAGCATCATTTGTATGCCCGCCATACATAGTTGAGATGTCGTTAGAACCATTTTTATGGCGATGGTCGTGCTTTAAGCTTAAGCCACTGCCCGTTTTAGTAATAATCCAAGTGCGCGATGCATCATCACCCACATGAAATGGCACTTGCAGCTCACTGTCGGTACATTTACGTACATGCATTACTAATTTTTTGCCCGCAAACGAGCTTGGTCCCGCGGCGTTATCAACACTTACCTTGCCTTCATAAGCTTTACCGCAATGTGCAGCAATATTACTAAAAAACGCATCGTGGCTAGCAATAGACACCAAAGGCGCAGGGCTTGCTACAACAGTTGATGAAGCCAATAATAAAGTGGCTGCAGTTAATAATTTCATCACATATTCCTTATAATAGTTTTTAGTACCATAGCCCTTTAACTCACTTAAAGGAAGTAATCACGATGAACCACCAAAGTGCAGGAGTAACCAACAAATGATACTTGCAACTCGCTGATAATTTTAAAATATAAATTGTTGCAATAAAATATAATAATTAAATACTGTCAACTGTAAAATTAATAACTAGCATGGAGCGCAGAACCAAATGACAAATTATATAGGCTTAATAATAGTCATATTATTATTGATTTTACAAAATCGTTATTACCTTTCCCTATGTAAATACCTTGTTCAGCAACACCCAAATTAATGGCAAAAGCTTACCCAAAACTCTTTAGATGGAACAGCACATGCCAACCTTGCTGAATCATTTAAAAATGGCTTTTTTGCGACCATAGATGACTCGAAAGTAACCCGTTTTCAAACCTTTAAAAGGATAAACTTATTAATAATAGCAGCCATTTCCGCCGCTAGTTTAGCTACTGCATTTTTATTTTGAACAAATTGATAAAACAATTAATGTGTTGCCGCTAAAATAAAAAAGCGCAGCTTATGCTGCGCTAAATACGTCTTTTTATTTATTTTAACAACTTACTGCCAAGGACGCTCTGCAGCAAGTTGCTGCTCAAACGCGTCTATTTGTGGGTTAAGCGTTTCGGTTACGCCAATAAAGTCTAGGCCGCTTAATAGGCGCTCTTTTACATCTTTTCGAATATCAAAACTAATGGGGGCAAATTTAGTGCTAGTCAGTGTTTGATTTTCAAGATCGATATCGATATGAATATCGTCATGTTGCTCACTTAACACAAATAATTGCTCTAGCGTATCGCCAGGCAGTGCAATGGCTAACATTTGATTATTGCCACAGTTATTGAAGAAAATATCGGCAAAGCTTTCAGCCAAAATCACTTCAAAACCATATTGCTTTAGTGCCCATGGCGCGTGTTCGCGTGATGACCCACAACCAAAGTTGTCGCGCGTTAGTAATATTTGCGCGCCTTGGTAGCAAGGGCGATTTAAAATAAAATCAGGGTTTGGCTCGTCATTTTCTAAATAGCGCCAATCATAAAATAATGCGGCATCAAAGCCTTCGCGGCTGGTTGAGGTTAAAAACTGCTTTGGAATAATTTGATCCGTATCCACGTTGTTTTTATCCAATGGGGCCATTAAGCCACTAAAATAAATGCTCATTAGGCTTCTCCTCTAATATCAACAAAGTGACCATGTATAGCTGCCGCAGCGGCCATTGCAGGGCTAACCAAATGGGTGCGCCCGCCACGGCCTTGACGTCCTTCAAAGTTACGATTTGAGGTGGATGCACAGCGTTTACCTGCACCTAAGCGGTCGTCGTTCATTGCTAAACACATTGAACAACCCGGTTCACGCCACTCAAAGCCAGCTGCTTTAAAAATATCTGCTAAGCCTTCGTCTTCGGCTTGTTTTTTAACTAAACCAGAACCCGGTACAATTAACGCTTCAATACCGGCAACTACTTTTTTACCTTCGACTATTTTTGCTGCTGCACGTAAATCTTCAATACGACTATTGGTGCACGAGCCAATAAACACGGTATCTACTTTTGCACTTGATAACTTTTCGCCCGCTTTTAGGCCCATGTACTTTAATGCACTGCGGATCGCATCAGCTTTAATTAGATCAGGTTCTTTATCAGGATCAGGAATACACTCGTCTACGCCAATCACTTGCTCTGGGCTAGTGCCCCAAGTAATTTGTGGCTGAATGCAGCTGGCCTCTAGCTCAACAACATGATCAAACTGCGCACCATCATCTGTTTTTAATGTTTCCCAATACTTAACAGCTGCGTCAAAATCAGCGCCTTTAGGAGCAAATGGGCGACCTTTTAGGTAATCATAAGTGATTTGGTCAGAAGCAATTAAACCTGCTTTGGCACCCATTTCTATACTCATATTACACAACGTCATACGTGCTTCCATCGACAACGCTTCAATTCCTTCACCGCAAAATTCTGCAACGTAGCCCGTGCCACCCGCTGTACCTAACTTACCAATAACCGCCATAATTAAGTCTTTTGCAGTAACGGTGGGACGCAAACGGCCATTTATTTGAATTTTTAACGACTTAGCCTTTTTTTGTTGCAGTGTTTGCGTTGCTAATACGTGTTCAACCTCTGAGGTGCCAATACCGTGAGCAAGCGCACCAAAGGCACCATGAGTCGACGTATGGCTGTCACCACATACTATGGTAGTGCCAGGCAAAGTTATGCCCTGCTCTGGCCCCATAACATGCACTATGCCTTGGTTAATTGAGTTTAAATCGTAAAGCACAATGCCAAACTCTTTACAGTTTGCATCTAGCGCCATTAATTGATTTTTCGACACTTCGCTAGCAGCATCCAATGAGCGACTTTTGGTCGATACATTATGATCCATAGTAGCGAAGGTTTTTTCTGGGCAGCGTACAGTGCGGTTTTTTTCACGCAAACCAGCAAAGGCTTGTGGTGATGTAACTTCGTGTACTAAATGACGGTCAATATAAAGTAAATCGGTTTGCTCGTTGATGCTGGCAATTGTATGTGCTTGCCAAATTTTGTCGTATAACGTTTGGGCCACTTGCTAATCCCCTAATCTGTTTTGAGCCGCAGCCTAACGGAGCTGCGGCATTAAAATGTGTTTTTAGTTAAATGCGCGCAACAATCGCTGCAGCAACATCATTGGTGGTATAGCCAGCGTTTGGAAATATATCTGGCGTACCTACGCCCGCTGCAACGGCTTCAGCTACTGCTTTTTCAATGGTGCGTGCAGCTTCGTCTTGGCCCAATGAGTAACGCAGCATTAGTGCGGCACTTAAAATTTGTGCAATCGGATTTGCCACGCCTTTACCTGCAATATCGGGGGCTGAGCCACCGGCAGGCTCGTATAAACCAAAGCCCGACTGGTTCAAACTAGCCGATGGTAATAACCCCATAGAGCCGGTGATCATCGCGCACTCATCAGACAAAATATCGCCAAATAAGTTATCGCACAGTAATACATCAAACTGGCTTGGTTGTTTTACAAGCTGCATTGCTGCGTTATCTACGTAAATATAATCAAGTTTTACTTCTGGGTAGTCTTTACTTACTTCGGTAACAACTTCGCGCCATAGTACGCTTGATGCTAAAACGTTGGCTTTATCAACCGAAGTAACATGGCTACTACGCAGTTTTGCGGCTTCAAAGGCAAAACGTGCAATACGTTCTATTTCTTTACGTGAGTATCTTTGCGTATCGAATGCTGATTCATTTTCGCCTTCGCCGCTGCGCCCTTTTTCACCAAAATAAATGCCACCGGTTAGCTCACGTACACACAAAATGTCAAAGCCTTGCTCGCTAATATCAGCGCGTAGTGGCGATGCGGTGCTTAGTGCTGGTAATAATTGTGCTGGGCGTAAATTACAAAACAAACCAAAGTGTTTGCGCAGTGGTAACAGTGATCCACGCTCAGGTTGCTCATCGGGCGGTAAATGTTCCCACTTTGGACCACCAACAGCACCAAATAAAATAGCATCGGCATTTTCACAGGCTGTAACTGTACTTTGTGGTAAGGCTTTTCCATGCTTATCGATGGCTGCCCCACCAATTGCATGGTGTTCGCGGTTTAGAGTAAAACCAAACTTATTGCTCACTGCATCCAGTACTTGCTCTGCTGCTGCCATTATTTCTGGGCCAATACCATCACCCGCTAATACGGCTACACTGTAGTTTGTTTTACTCATCCTGCTTTCCTTTGTTGTTTTAAATCAGACACTTTTTGTGCGCGATAAATTAAATTATAAACACGAACCATAGCGCGTACCGACGCTTCCACCACATCTGCTGCTATGCCGGCACCGTGATAAGGGCGGCCGTTAAATTTAGCAATAATGTTTACCTGCCCAAGTGAACTTGCACCTTGGCCTGTGGCTTCTAAGTTATACTCAATCATTTCTACGCTCATTCCGGTTAAGCGCTCAATAGCAGCAAAAGAGGCTTCAACTGGGCCATTCCCCGTTGCTGCTTCTTGTTTAGCTTCGCCATCTATCAACATGCCAATAGTAGAGCTGGCTACCGATTGTGAGTTAGATACCGAGTTAACAAACTCTAATTGGTACTTTTCGTCTTTGTCGTTAATTTGATTAAAGTAAATCATCGCTTCAAGGTCGTAATCGTATACAGTACCTTTTTGATCAGCCAAGGCTATAAAACTTTCGTATAGACTATCCATATCGTAATCAGACTTTTGATAGCCTAATTCTTCTAAGCGATGTTCAATAACATGGCGTCCAGAGCGTGAAGTCATATTTAATTGGTTGCTCGGTACACCCACACTTTCTGGCGACATGATTTCGTAGGTGTTTTGCGCTTTTAATACGCCGTCTTGATGTATACCTGAGCTGTGTGCAAAGGCGTTCTCGCCCACAATGGCTTTATTAGGCTGTACTGGCATATTACAAATTTTAGCCACTTGGCGAGATGCGCGATAAATTTCTTCACTTTTAATATCGGTATACACGTTTAAGTGGTCTTTGCGCATTTTCATGATCATTGCCACTTCTTCAAGTGAGCAGTTACCCGCACGTTCACCAATGCCGTTAATAGTACACTCAATTTGGCGAGCACCCGCTTGCACAGCAGCAATAGAGTTGGCAACAGCTAAGCCTAAATCGTTATGGCAATGCACACTTAAGCGTGCTTTATCAATATTTGGCACATTGTTCATTAAATGGCGGATCATGCCTGCGTATTCGTCCGGCGTTACAAAGCCAACTGTATCGGGTAAATTAATAGTAGAAGCACCGGCTTTAATGGCCTGCTCTACAATGCGGCATAAATCCCAATGCGGTGTACGTCCGGCGTCCTCACACGAAAACTCCACATCATCGGTATAGTTACGTGCTAATTTAATTGATTTAACTGCCATAGCAGTGGCATCGTCTAAGCTCATGCGTAACTTGTGCTCAAGGTGCAAAGGACTGGTAGCAATAAAAGTATGAATTCGACTTTGCTGCGCGTTACGAAGTGCTTCGCCACATGCTTCAATGTCTTTAGCAACTGAGCGCGCTAGGCCACAAATAATTGGCCCTTTAACCTCGGTAGCAATACGCTGCACGGAGCGAAAATCTGCTGGGCTCGATACCGGAAAACCCACTTCCATTACATCTACATTTAAGCGACTAATGGTGTGCGCTAGCTGAATTTTATCATCTTCGGTAAG
This sequence comes from Pseudoalteromonas nigrifaciens, assembly GCF_002221505.1. Lineage (NCBI taxonomy): Bacteria > Pseudomonadati > Pseudomonadota > Gammaproteobacteria > Alteromonadales > Pseudoalteromonadaceae > Pseudoalteromonas > Pseudoalteromonas nigrifaciens. The sequence goes on from NZ_CP011036.1 coordinate 3,370,616, forward strand.
GCTTGCTTTAAGCGCCTGCTCACCATCACGTAATGTGGTATCAAAAATCCATACTTTATCTTGGTCTTGCATAACAGCCTCTCATTCCAATGCTATTTATTGTTAACTTATCCTACCGCGAGATAAAAAAAACCCCGCAAGTGCGGGGTTTTTTATGTTTAGCTCAATGCAAACACACTAATCCCCGCTCACTTGCCATAGCAGTAAGAGGTTCAGTTTTAGTGTAATTAAACGAATAATATGCATCTTGCTTTCTTATTTGTGTCGAGTGAGGCTTATTTTTAACATTACCATGCACAAGGTGCAAGCATAAAAATTCTAATTTTTGTATTTAACATCGCTTTAAACAGAAATAATTATGCACTAAAGCAAGGCTTGGTGAGGTTTTTTAACAATAAAGCACCGCAAAGTGCTTAAATTACTAAGCACTGTAAAGCACAGTGCTTAGATTAACTTTTTACTCTGTTTAAATCTCTTTATTTGTTTCTCGCACATAATGCGTTGCACCACGAGTAATGTAGCGCAATTGCCAAATAACACGCTCTACTAACTCATCGCGTTGTAAGCCCTCTAAATCAAGCGCTTCTGCTCCAGCATTAAATACCAGTGTTACCATGGCTTCAGATTGAATATACGCATGGGTGGCATCGCATTTTGTTTCGCTTTCTAGGTAGTGCGCCAACTCTAAAATAAAGTGCTTAACTTCGCGTGCTACCGCCGCTCTAAACGCTTTTGAAGTACCAGATCGTTCGCGCAGTAATAACCTAAATTGATTACTCGAGTTGTCAATAAACTCCATAAAGGTCACCACCGAGGTATTTATTACGCTACCACCGCTGGCAATGCGTCGGCGCGCTTGGCGCATAAGTTGACGCAGGGTTAAACCCGCTTCATCAACCATGGTTAAACCCAGTTCGTTCATATCTTTAAAATGTCGATAGAAAGAAGTTGGTGCAATACCGGCTTCACGCGCAACTTCGCGTAAACTTAAGTTTGAAAAGCTATGATCGGCACTCAACTGATTAAATGCCGCCTCAATTAACGCTTGTCGTGTTTTTTGTTTCTGTTGCGCTCTAACACCCGACATCAACAGCTCCCTGAATGAATTTATAGCAAATTTTGATTAAAATAGTTTAATTACTCAGTCTAATACTTGACGACAAGAGTTTGAAATATTATTTTAGCTTACAGTTGTACGCTGAGATAGAGAATTATGAACAAACCACCACTTATTTGGACCAACGTCCTATTTTTTAGCCTTACTTTTTTGGCCGCGATAACGCTTGTGCCTTGGTATGGTATTAACTACGGATTTTCTAGTGCCCACTGGATTGCCTTTGTCGGCTGTATGTTTTATGCAGGCTTATCAATTACTGCCGGTTACCACAGATTGTGGGCACATAAAACCTATAACGCCCATCCGGCGGTTGAGTTTGTGTTTGCCTTAGGCGGTGCATTTGCACTGCAAAACAGTGCACTACATTGGAGCAGCGACCACCGTGTGCATCACGGCCAAGTTGACGACCCAATAAAAGACCCTTATGCCGCAACCAATGGTTTTTGGTATAGCCATATTGGCTGGATGTTACGTGACTATCAAGCTGATAGCTACGGCGATTACAGTAACTGTCGCGATTTACAACGCAATAAAATTGTAATGTGGCAACACAAACATTATTTAAAGTTAGCTCTTTTAATGAATGTAGGCCTACCTCTTACGCTAGGATTACTAGTTGGCGATGTATGGGGCATGTTATTACTTGCCGGTTTACTGCGCTTAGTACTTAGTCAGCACTTTACCTTTTTTATTAATTCGGTAGCCCATATTTGGGGCTCTCGTCCGTACACCGAAAAAAATACCGCCCGCGACAACGGCTTTTTAGCCCTATTTACATATGGCGAGGGGTATCATAACTTTCACCATATTTTTGCCAGTGATTACCGTAACGGCATTAGGTGGTTTCATTATGACCCCACTAAATGGGTTATTCGCTCGTTAGCTGCCCTTGGTTTAGCCAGTAAACTAAAGCGCACACCGGTTGAACGCATTGAAAAAGCCAAGGCCGAAACTTTAATGAGCAAAACACAAGTTCGTCTTGCAAAATTGCCTTTAGCACAAGATAAGCTTACATTATTACAACAAGAATATGATTTACTGCTGAAAAAACTGCAAAATTATTGTTCACTACAAAAACAAGTGTTAGAAGTTAAAAAAAATAACATGGCAAAGCAGTGTGAACGTTCAGCATTAATGGCACAATACCATGAGCTGGAAGCCGCCTGGGAAAACCAAAAGCAGGCATGGCTAGCACTTAATGCGAGGTTATTAAAAGCCTCTTTTAGTTAATATAGGAGTGGCTGTGGCCAAACAACCAGAAAAGAAAAAAACACCCGTGACATATCAATATGATGCAGTAATTATTGGCACGGGTCCTGGCGGTGAAGGTACCGCTATGAACCTTTCAAAAAATAACAAAAAAGTGGCTGTTATTGAACGCCACGAAGCCGTAGGTGGGGGCTGTGTACATTGGGGAACCATTCCCTCTAAAGCCCTACGTCACTCGGTTAGCCGTTATATAGAATATAAAACAAACCCTTTATTTAATACCGGTGATCGACTTGCTCGACTCACTTTTCCTGACATTTTACGCCATGCCAGCTCAGTTATTTCTAAGCAGTCTAATTTACGTAGCAGTTTTTACGACCGTAACCGTATTCAAATGTTTCAAGGCGACGCGCGTTTTATTGATAAACATACAGTTGAAGTAACTCGCCAAGATGGTTCAACTGAGCGTTTAACGGCCAAGACTATTGTTATTGCTACAGGTTCGCGCCCATACCGTCCGCCAGAAGTAGACTTTACCCATTCTCGTATTTACGACAGCGATACTATTTTAGGGTTAACCCACGATCCACATCGCGTACTTATTTATGGTGCGGGTGTAATTGGTTGTGAGTATGCCTCTATTTTTAAAGGCTTAGGTGCCAAAGTTGATTTAGTTAACACTCGCGACCGCCTACTTGCCTTTATGGACACAGAAATATCTGACGCGCTGAGTTATCACTTTTGGAATAGCGGTATTGTAATTCGTCATAACGAAGAGTTTGATCATATTGAAACCCGTGATGACTGTGTAATTATGCATTTAAAATCGGGTAAACGCGTAAAAGCTGACTGTATTTTGTTTGCTAATGGCCGCACCGGTAATACCGACAAGCTTAACCTTGAAGCAATTGGCTTAAAACCTGATAGCCGTGGTCAGTTAAAAGTAAACGAAACCTATCAAACCGAAATTGACAACGTATACGCTGTAGGCGATGTGATTGGTTACCCAAGCCTAGCGAGTGCCGCATTTGACCAAGGCCGTATTGCAGCAGATGCAATTTCCTGTGGCAACTGTGATGAAAAGCTGATTATTGATATTCCAGCGGGTATTTATACTATTCCTGAAATGAGCTCAGTAGGTAAAACCGAGCAGCAACTTACTGCTGCTAAAGTTCCGTATGAAGTAGGTCGTGCGCAATTTAAACACCTTGCGCGTGCGCAAATTGCGGGTACTGAAGTGGGTACTTTAAAAATATTATTTCATACAGAAACCAAAGAAGTACTGGGTGTACATTGCTTTGGTGAGCGCGCCTCAGAAATTGTCCACATTGGCCAAGCCATAATGGAGCAAAAAAATGGCGGCAATAATATTGAATACTTTGTAAATACCACTTTTAACTACCCAACTATGGCTGAAGCCTACCGAGTTGCAGCGTTAAATGGATTAAATCGCTTATTTAAATAAAGCTTTTAAGCTAAGAATAACCTATGTAATGCGGTTATTTGATAAATAGGCAATAACGACACATAAGTGCCAAACACGCCCTATTAAAAAGCCCGCTTACTAAAAATAGTAAGCGGGCTTTTTGTTGTTTAGCTGTTTTGTCCTTAAATGTGTTTACACATTTAAGACTTATTTATGAAAAATAACACACTAAACACTCAGTACTTTATTTGGTATTTATTACTTATGGTATTTAGCACTGAACTCATGCACGGCATTAATAAACACACCCGCATTTTCAGGGTCTACATCTGGTGTAATACCATGGCCAAGGTTAAATACATGGCCATTACCTGTGCCAAAGTCTTCTAAAATAGTCGCTACTTCTTGACGAATACGCTCTGGCGTACCGTGCAGCATTGATGGGTCCATATTACCTTGTAATGCTACTTTGTCGCCTACACGGCGCTTAGCATCGCTAATATTAATGGTCCAATCAAGGCCGATAGCATCACAACCAGTTGCTGCAATTGCTTCAATCCATTGGCCACCATTTTTAGTAAACAAAGTAACTGGTACTCTACGGCCATCGTATTCACGAATTAAACCATCAACAATTTTGTGCATGTACTGCAATGAAAACTCATTGTAGTCGCGCGGGCTTAATACACCGCCCCATGAGTCAAACACCATTAACGATTGTGCACCAGCTTTAATTTGCGCATTTAAGTAATCGATAACCGAATCAGCTAGTTTATCGAGTAATAAATGTAGCGTTTGCGGCTCTGCAAATGCCATTTTTTTAATTTTGCCAAATACTTTGCTGCTGCCGCCTTCAACCATATAAGTCGCTAACGTCCACGGTGAACCCGAAAAACCAATTAATGGTACTTCGCCTTTTAGTTCACGACGAATAGTACTAACCGCATTCATTACATAACCAAGATCGTCGTTTGGATCTAGCTTAGGAATTTTTTTAACATCGGCAAGCGATGAAATTGGACGCTCGAACTTTGGACCTTCACCCGTTTCAAAGTACAGACCTAAGCCCATAGCATCTGGAATGGTTAAAATATCACTAAATAAAATAGCGGCATCTAACGGGTAGCGGCGTAATGGTTGTAGTGTTACTTCGCAAGCAAGCTCAGCATTTCTACACAGGCTCATAAAATCGCCCGCTTGTGCACGTGTAGCACGGTATTCTGGTAAATAGCGTCCTGCTTGGCGCATCATCCATACTGGAGTTACATCAACAGGTTGTTTTGCAAGTGCACGTAAATAACGGTCGTTTTTTAATTCGCTCATAGCGTAAAATAATCCTAATGCTTATAGAAATTGAGCAAGATTGTACCACCATATTCATTACCTCTCTATCGCTAAGCGATTAAATTGACAGCAACAGGAGGTAGATCAAGATGTTTTGAGTTTTTAACTGTTTTTGACTATTAAACAAGCAAACAGTAGCAACAATTAAAACTTTTCATTAATATGTTTGCAACATACTTAAATCCTTGGTATTGTTTATCCCGCGTTAACAAAAACAATAATAAAAATCTTAAAACAATAAAAATAAAAGTTTTAAAATAACAATAACAAAAATCTTCTAATAAAAATAAGAAAGCTTGTTATAACAAGCCATAGAAAAAAATTAAGCCACCGTAACAGGTGGTTTTTTCTTGCCTGCAATAAATTATCAATTCCCTACAAATAAAATAAACTGCTTCTAGATCATCTATTTTACTAGTTGATATACACATCAATTAACTATATCTTGAGGTATAAACAATTTTTACTTTTAACTAAAAAAACCAACCCAGCTTAGGAGAACGATTATGCTGACGCGTGTAGAAAATGCTCAACAAAAGTGGGGGGGTAGCCATACTGTAATTGATAAATGGCTAAACGAGCGACAACGCCTCATTGTGCTTTATTGTAAGCTAGCTGGGTTTTCACCTTCTGATAAAAAAGATCATGCCCTGCCTGAACCACAACAAATTGAAACGTTTTGCCAAATTTTAATGGATTACTTATCTGCCGGTCACTTTGAAATATACGATGACATTGCTAAGGCTTGTGAAAGTAAAGGCCCAGAAAGCCAATTGCTAGCAAATGCTATTTACCCAAAAATAACAGATACCACCGACATTGCGCTAGATTTTAACGATAAATACGCTGAAGTTGATAAAGAAGATTTACTAGTAGGCTTTGACAATGACTTATCTGTTCTTGGTGAAGCACTTGAAGCGCGCTTTGCGCTAGAAGATGAGCTTATTGATAACTTATTTGCTAATCATACGGATTAACAAGCGCACCGTTATTTATACGCATTAAAAAAGGGACTTAAAGTCCCTTTTTGTATATGTAGGCTAAATTATTTTTAGCTTATCTCTTATTTACTCTGCTGCTGCAGCATCTGCATCGCTTTGAATTTCTAATAATTCCACTTCAAATACAAGTGTTGAATTAGCAGGAATTTTACCTAAATCACGGTCGCCATAAGCTAGCTCAGAAGGAATTGTAAATTTATATTTAGAACCAACAGGCATAAGTTGTAAACCTTCAGTCCAACCAGTAATTACACGGTTAAGAGGGAAAGTTGTTGGCTCGTTACGTGAATATGAGCTATCAAATTCAGTGCCATCTAAAAGTGTGCCTTTATAATGTACTTTAACTACATCAGTTGCAGCTGGTTTTTCGCCATCACCTTGAGTAATCACTTCGTACTGTAAGCCAGACTCAGTAACAGTAACGCCTTCTTTTTTAGCGTTATCAGCTAGGTATTTTACACCCGCTTCTTTGCTTTTTTCAGACTCTACTTTTGCTTGTGCTTCTTGCTTAGTACGCACTGATGTATCTAACTCAGTTAATACTTCGCGAATTTTTTCTTCGTCAATTTTTGCATTACCAGCAAGTGCATCTTCAAAACCACGAATTAACAGCGCTTGGTCTAGTTCAATACCAATTTCTTTTTTATCGGCTAAGTCTTTATTTAAAAAGTTACCTACCGATGCGCCAATACCGTATGCTTGTTGCTGCGCTACAGTGTCTAGTTTAACTTCAGCTTGCTCTTTTTTTGCTTCTTGATTACATGCTGTAAGCGCTAAAACTGACGCTGCAATCAATGACAATTTAATCGTCTTTTTCATTTTAAATCTCCGACACACTTTGCAGTTGCCATTTATTGTATTATTACTAGTTAAAGATTAACGACCTACATGATAGGCTGCTTGTTTAATAACTAAAATTTACGTTGTTAGCTAAACTAAAAACATATCCAGTGATTAGACAAACAACCTAGGCCTTCAACGAGACCTAGTCTAACCTCTCAATCACTAAGAGTTAAGAGGAAATGCTTGTAATATGCCGTTATTTCGTACTTTTTTTATCGTGTTTTGCTGTTTATCGGCCATCGCCTGTAGTGATGAAAAACAACAAGCTGTTGCCAGTTATGAACATGCTGCACAAGGCGCGTTTTCATCGGCGCTATCGCATGATGGTAAATACAGCTTAGTCTCCTCCATTAACCATGGGGTCGCGCTGTGGGATAATCAACAGCAAGCACTTAAATACCAATGGTTTCAGCAACAAGCCCAAGATAGCCTGGTTTATGCCGTTGCGATCGCTTTTGACAACAGTGTGGCTGTTACCGCCGAAAAAACCACCTTTGCGGTATGGGATATTGCCACCGGCGAAAATAAAGGTTACTACAAAATACAAAAATCCAGTATTCGCGATATTGCTATAAGCAATCAAGGCCGTAGCGTACTATACGGGCGCAGCGATGGCGTAGTAGTGTTTATTAACCTTGAAACTGGCCGCCGTATTGAGTTTTTAGGCCACCAAGAAAAAGTAAACACGGTCGATCTTGCCCCTAACGGGCGCTATGCTTTAAGTGGTTCAAACGATTACGTTGCTTACTTTTGGGATACGCGTACAGGGCAAGTGATTCATCGCTTTAACCACCCTACTCGTGTTACTCAAGTTACGCTTGACCCACAAGGTCGCTATGCATTTACGGCCGACAGTATGGCACAAGCAAATGTATGGAAGCTGACTACAGGTGACCTTGTAAGTAAACTGAAGTATATTGCGCGTCAGAAAATTTTTACGGCGGTACGCTTTAACGATCAAGGTGATTTGCTAGCAACTGGGTCGCCTAATAAACGCATTGATTTATGGCAAATATCGAGCGGTGAAAAAATTCAAACTTGGCAAGTGACACCACGCGAAGGCAGTAAGCCTAAATCGGCCGTGGTGCTCGATGTAACATTTACAGATAACGGCAGGTCGTTATTAACCGAAAGCTCCAGCGGTATCGCAGAGCGATTTATTATACGAGAGAATAATGAACACAATTGAACATCGCTTAATGGAACTTGAGGCCAAAGTGGCTTTTCAAGACGAAACAATTGATATTTTAAATGACGAAATAAAAGTTCACCAGCAGCTGTTGGCAAAAATGAAACGCCAAACAGAGCTACTGGCTGAAAAAATTAAAGAATCGCAGTCATCATCATCGATGATGTCAAACGAACCTGAGCCACCGCCGCCGCATTATTAATATGCCGCTATGCAGCAAAGGATTTAATCTCCTGGTTTAAACACGCCTATAACTTGTTCAAACTGGCGTGTTGACGCCTGCACAGCCTGTTCTGGCTGTGCCATTTTATGGCCGCACTCTACACATTCTACTTTTTCTACATCATGCTCTTTGTAAAGCATTAACCTATCCATGGCTTTACATTCAGGACATGTTGCCCCAGCTATAAATCGCTTCTTTTGTTTCACGAGATTTTTCCCACAGTTTGACCTAATGTTATTTTATCGTATTACGTGATGCGTTGATACGGTTGATATGCCCAATACGATCCGTGTTATCATATTGGCAATTCAATTAGGGCACAGTAAAGTAACGCATTTATGATCCAAATCTCAGAAATAGAACTTCTTCGTGGCGGTAAAGCTTTATTAAAAAATGCATCTGCTACGTTATTTCCAGAGCATAAAGTAGGCCTAGTAGGCGCTAATGGTTGTGGTAAATCAACCCTATTTAGCCTCCTCAAAGCAGAGCTACAGCTCGATGGCGGTAACTTTACTATACCTAAAGACTGGTCTATAGCGTCAGTAAAACAAGAAACTCCCGCACTGGAAATAAGCGCAATAGACTATGTACTACAAGGTCATCCGCAGTATTACGCCATGCGTATTGCACTGCGTGAAGCCGAGCAAGCTAACGATGGCGACGCACAAGCTAAAATACATATTCAGCTTGAAAACATTAAAGGCTACAGCATTGAATCAACCGCTGGTGAGCTATTACATGGTTTAGGCTTTGCTAATAACTTAATAGAAAACCCGGTAAGTTCATTTTCGGGTGGCTGGCGTATGCGCTTAAATTTAGCCCAAGCGCTTATTCGCGATGCCGACCTGTTATTACTTGATGAGCCCACTAACCACCTTGATTTAGACGCAGTATATTGGCTTGAACGTTTTTTACGTGCTTATACTGGAACTTTAGTGCTGATATCGCATGACCGTGAGTTTTTAGATGCCGTAGTTGATCAAATTTGGCATATAGATAAACAACTTATCAACGTGTACAAAGGCAACTACTCGCAGTTTGAGCGTCAAAAAGCCGAGCGCATGCTACAGCAGCAAGCCATGTTTGATAAGCAACAAGAGCAAATTGCTCATCTAGAACAGTTTATAACTCGCTTTAAAGCAAAAGCCAGTAAAGCTAAGCAAGCACAAAGCCGCGTGAAAGCACTTGAGCGTATGGAAAAATTAGCTCCAGCACATGCCGACTCACCATTTAACTTTGAGTTTGCCGAGCCAAAAGCATTACCAAACCCACTAATGACAATAGATAAAGCCAAAGCGGGATATGGTGATGTCACCATTTTAAATAATATAGAATTAAACTTAGTACCAGGCAGCCGCATTGCTTTACTTGGCCGAAATGGCGCGGGTAAATCAACGCTAATTAAACTGCTTTCGGGTGATTTAGAGCCTCAAGCTGGCGAAGTTATTCAGCACCATGGGCTAAATATTGGTTATTTTGCGCAGCATCAACTTGAATCTCTTGATTTAAAAGCCAATGCAATAACACATATACAACGACTAAACCCAAAGGCTACTGAGCAATCACTGCGTGATTTTTTAGGCGGATTTGCCTTTATTGGTGATAAAGCGCTTGAGCCAGTAGCACCCTTTTCGGGGGGCGAGAAAGCACGTTTAGTACTTGCCATGCTGGTATATCAAAAGCCAAATTTATTACTACTCGATGAGCCAACCAACCACCTTGATTTAGAAATGCGCCATGCACTTGTTATGGCACTGCAAGGCTTTGAGGGCGCTATGGTTACTGTATCGCACGACCGCCATATGCTTAAAAACACCGCCGATGAATTTTACTTAGTAGATGACGGCAAAGTAACTCAATTTGGTTACGACTTAGATGCGTATTACCAATGGCTGCTTAACGCCAATAAAGAAGCGACTAAAACAGAGCAAAGTGACGAAGTAAAAGCTAATTCAGGTATTAACCGTAAAGAGCAAAAACGCCTTGAGGCCGAATTTAGAAAAGCCACGCAACCGCTTAAAAAACAAATTGAAAAGCTCGAAAAGCAACTCGACAAATACGCTGCAGAGCTCAATGAGGTTGAAGTAGCATTAGGTGATAACGAGCTATATTCTGATGACAATAAAGCCAAGCTAAAAGAGTTACTAGCCAAACAAGCCACACTTACACCTAAGCTTAACGACATTGAAGAAGCGCTCCTTATGGCGCTAGACGAAATGGAACAAAAAGAGCAGGCGTTCGCCGATGAACTTGCTCAATAGCGACCATTTTTGGCAATTTTCCTGCACTTTGTACGCAAAGCCAGTGCAACAACAAACCTTGCTGGAGTTACAAAACCAGCAAGGTAAAAACGTTAATTTGTGTTTATTACTCTTGTATTTAGATTCACTAAACTTAGTTGTAAATAGTCAGCAGCTTGGAGTATTAACACAAGTTGTTAATGAGCTCGATAATAACGTGATGCAGCAACTACGCGCAGCACGCAGTTATTTAAAAGTACACCAACAAGCTATTACTGACTATGCAAACATACGCAAAGAGCTGCTTAGCGCTGAGCTCAAGCTTGAAAAGCAGCAACAGCAAATGCTAATAAATGCAGTAAATGAATGTGAATTGGTAGAGTGTACCGAGCCAAATAATATTGAATTATATTTAAAGGCCAGCTTTTAGGTACAAAGCGCCAGAAAAAACAGCTCGCGCATATTTCAATACTTATGAGTCCTACCCTCTTTTACTGCTCATTCTTTTCTCTTTGTGCAAAAGATCTTTAAGTGACTTATACACAAACAGGTTAAAAGGCGCTGCGCTTTTATAGGGAAAAATTAAAACCTCTTTAATCCTTATATTCTCAGTGGTCAAAGCTGTTTTCACCTGCTCCCTTTACCCATCTGTTAAACCTAATACCTTCTTCTCAAAACATGATCCAAATCAACTTCATATCGCTCATTATTTCACTTAGGTAAATAACTTGATCTTGATCATAACTGTATCCCTAAACCCAGCTTATGATTAACCCATAGACATTAGGAGGCAAGTTATGGACGTATTCTTCAGAGATTTTTTTACCGACCCAGTACTGTTCTTATCGTTTGGTTTTCTGGGGATCGTTATTAGCTTGTGCCTTTTCTTTGTATACTACTTTATTAAGAAAGTACAAGAAGCAGAAATTCCTGACCAAAATTAAGCACGACGCACAAAGCGCCTATCAGTTTACTGATTAGGCGCTTTTTATTTTCCTAGCCGAAAAATTTGCTACACTAGCGCCTCGTTTATTGCAAAGTGTGTAGTACAAACATGATCCATAAGTTCAAACCCGCATGGTGGATGACCAATCGTCACGTTCAGACCATAATGCCGCGTTTTTTCCGCCCATTTCATCATACTCGCTACCAATTGGAGCAACTTGATACTCCCGATGGTGACTTTATCGAGCTTGCTTGGTCGCTACCGCATAACGAAACGGCTCCTCTTGCTGTGGTACTACATGGACTTGAAGGCAATATAAATAGCTTTTATGCCAAAGGCATGATGAAAGCCTTAAAAAAGCAAGGTTTTGCAGTGGTGCTTATGCATTTTAGAAACTGCTCCACCGAAGTAAATCGCTTACCACGTGCTTATCACAGTGGTGATACCGCCGACTTAAGCTTTTTTATAAACCACTTAAAGCAGCTATATCCAAACCGACCTTTAGTTGCGGTAGGCTTTTCGCTAGGTGGTAATGTATTAGCTAAGTATTTAGGCGAGCAACAGCAACAATGCCCGCTAAGTGCAGCAGCACTGGTATCTGCACCTTATGATTTATCGGCATCATCGGATGTTATTCGAAAAAGTTTAGGTAAAATTTATCAAAAGTATTTACTCGATCGCATGAAAAAATCAATGCAGCGTAAATTGCCACAAATTAAGCAGCAAATATCGATAACTACCGATCAATTAATGGAAATTGACGACTTGTTAGAGTTTGATAATCAACTTACCGCGCCTTTACACGGCTTTGAAAATGCACATGATTATTACCGCCAAGCCAGTGCTATGCCGTATTTAAAACATATAGCGGTGCCAACATTAATTATTCATGCCAAAGACGATCCTATGCTCTCTATAAAGGCCGTACCAAGTAGGCAAGATGTGAGTGAGCATGTTACGCTGCGCATCTCTGAAAAAGGCGGGCATGTGGGCTTTATTAGCGGTAAAAATCCATTTAAGCCGGTATTTTGGTTAGAGCAAGCGGTGCCAAGTTATTTTGGCCAATATGTATTAAATAAAACCAACAAAGAGTCAGTATGATCATTCCTTACGAGCAACTTGATAAAGACACCTTATACAACCTAATAGAAAGCTATGTACTGCGCGAAGGCACTGATTATGGCGAAGTAGAAGCCAGTATTGAATCGAAAGTAAACCAAGTAAAGCTGCAGCTTAAAAGTGGTGAAGCTATGGTGTTTTTTTCAGAACTACATGAGTCGGTAACTATCATTTCCAAAGGCGAATTTAAAGCGCTGCAAAGTGAAGAGCATCAGGCACAATCGTTTGATTAGATACAGTTAACTTTGTAGCACTTGTAACTTTTGTATTGAAAGTACACAATGGCTTTTTACCCAAAGAGCCATAAAATGATAAAACTCAGCACTCTAGTGGTAGCCATATCACTAGCATTAAGTAGCCAAGCTAATGCAACAACAATAACCGCATCAGATAAAGCAATTAAGCTGGCAAAAGACACAATTTTAATTGATACCCATATTGATGTACCTTACCGTCTACACGACAAATGGGCCGACGTTACCAAAGCCACCGACGATGGTGACTTTGACTACCCTCGCGCTATACAAGGCGGTTTAAATGCCCCATTTATGTCGATTTACATTCCTGCTCACTTAGAATTTGAAGGCAAAGGTAAAAGCTATCAACTTGCTAATTTACTTATTGATAGTATGGAAGCAATCGCACAACGTGCACCCGACAAATTTGCAATTGCCAGCTCAACTGTCGATATAGAAGAGCAGTTTAAGCAAGGTAAGCTTTCGATTGCTATGGGCATGGAAAATGGCTCACCTATTGAAGGTGATATGAAAAATCTACAACACTTTTTCGACCGTGGTGTGCGTTATATTACCCTTGCTCATTCGCAAAGCAACCATATTTCTGACTCGTCATACGACATTCGCCGTAAATGGAAAGGCTTAAGCCCTTTTGGTAAAAAGCTAGTTACTGAAATGAACAACATTGGCATGTTAATCGACGTTTCGCACATTTCTGATGATGCGTTTTATCAGGTAATAGAACTCTCTAAAACACCCGTTATAGCCTCGCATTCATCGCTACGCAAATACACACCCGGTTTTGAGCGTAATATGAATGACGACATGCTACTGGCGCTGAAAAAAAATGGCGGGGTTATTCAAATTAACTTTGGCTCAAGCTTTGTTACCGCTAAAGCAGGTAGTTGGGGCAAGCAGCTAAAAAGTACAAAAGAGTCTGCAAAAAAAGAAGGCACCAAATTAAGTAATGATTTTGATGCTGCATATCGCGCTAAAAACCCCTACCCATTTGCCAGTCTCGAGCAGGTGCTTGATCATATTGATCACGTAGTTGCGCTAATTGGTATTGATTATGTAGGTATTGGTTCTGATTATGATGGTGTTGGCGATTCGCTGCCAATTGGCTTAAAAGACGTATCTAGCTATCCTAACCTAGTACAAGGTTTAATGGACAGGGGCTACAGTGATACCGACATTAAAAAGATTTTAAGCGGCAATACACTACGCGTTTGGAAACAAGCCGAAGCGTATGCGAAAAAGCATTAGGCTCTAGGTATCAGGTATCAGGTATCAGGTATCAGGTATCAGGTATCAGGTATCAGGTATCAGGTATCAGGTTAGAAAAACATAACTAACACTAACTTCAATATATAACGCGGCCAATGGCCGCGTGTTTCTATCCTCAACTTGCATAAATCTAAGCCAACAACGCCACCCTCATGCTTTATCCTCGAGGTTCGTAAGCCTCAAACCCACGCTACGACGATAAAGTTAACACCGCTCTGCTCTACCTTAAACCTGAAGCCTCGTACCTAATATCTAAAACCTAATACCTGCAACCTGCACTTTATTACAGGCATTAAAAAAGGCCACCTAAGTGACCTTTTTCTAACAATTAACTTAAACGTTAATTATTACGCTACGATGTTTGCAACAACGCCAGCGCCTACAGTACGACCACCTTCACGGATAGCGAAACGAAGACCTTCGTCCATCGCGATTGGCGCGATTAGAGTTACTGTCATCTTAACGTTATCACCAGGCATTACCATTTCTACGCCTTCTGGTAACTGTACGTCACCAGTTACGTCAGTTGTACGGAAGTAGAACTGTGGACGGTAACCTTTGAAGAATGGAGTATGACGACCACCTTCATCTTTTGAAAGTACGTATACTTCTGATTCAAAAGTAGTGTGTGGCTTGATTGAACCAGGCTTAGCTAGTACTTGACCACGTTCAACGTCTTCACGCTTAGTACCACGTAAAAGTGCACCAATGTTCTCACCAGCACGACCTTCGTCAAGCAGTTTACGGAACATTTCAACACCAGTACAGATTGACTTAGTTGTATCACGGATACCAACAATTTCAATCTCGTCGTTGATGCGGATAATACCAGCTTCAACACGACCAGTTACAACAGTACCACGGCCTTGGATTGAGAAAACGTCTTCGATAGGCATGATGAATGCTTTATCGATGTCACGTTCTGGCTCTGGAATGTAAGAGTCAAGTGCGTTTGCAAGCTCAACAATCTTATCTTCCCACTCTTTCTCGCCTTCAAGCGCTTTAAGTGCTGAACCTTGAATTAGTGGTAAGTCATCACCTGGGAAATCGTATTCTGAAAGAAGTTCACGAACTTCCATTTCTACTAGCTCAAGTAGCTCTTCGTCATCAACCATGTCACATTTGTTCATGAACACGATGATGTAAGGAACGCCAACTTGGCGAGAAAGTAGGATGTGCTCACGTGTTTGTGGCATAGGACCATCAGTCGCAGCTACTACTAAAATAGCACCGTCCATTTGAGCAGCACCAGTGATCATGTTTTTAACATAATCGGCGTGACCAGGACAATCTACGTGTGCGTAGTGACGAGTAGGCGTATCGTATTCAACGTGAGACGTTGAAATTGTGATACCGCGCTCGCGCTCTTCTGGAGCGTTGTCGATTGATGCGAAATCTTTAGCAACACCGCCGTATACTTTTGCAAGTACGTTAGTGATTGCTGCAGTTAATGTAGTTTTACCGTGGTCAACGTGGCCAATTGTACCTACGTTAACATGCGGTTTTACGCGTTCAAACTTTGCTTTTGCCATGACGGAACCTATCAGTTTTGTGTATCTATATTACATATGAAAATAATCCACCATAGGTAGATTAAGTTGATTTTTTCAAATTTCAAATAGTTTTTTCTGACAGATAAAGGAAGCGCTTAAGGAGGTTCTTAAAACTGGTGCTGATAGGCAGAGTCGAACTGCCGACCTCACCCTTACCAAGGGTGCGCTCTACCAACTGAGCTATATCAGCATCACCATAAACTGGAGCGGGCAGCGGGAATCGAACCCGCATCATCAGCTTGGAAGGCTGAGGTAATAGCCATTATACGATGCCCGCGTTAGGAACCTGTTCTTAAAATACCTCTAACCGTCAAGAATAAAGTGGTGGAGGGAGCTGGATTCGAACCAGCGAAGGCTGAGCCGTCAGATTTACAGTCTGATCCCTTTGGCCGCTCGGGAACCCCTCCACGATAATTCTTTACTAATGCACTTTCGGTAAAAAGGAAAGTGGTGCCGACTAACCGAGTCGAACGGTTGACCTACTGATTACAAGTCAGTTGCTCTACCAGCTGAGCTAAGTCGGCACTGCTTTAGTACGGGGCGAGATATTAGAGTAAGCTTTATTGGGATGCAACTATAAAATTAAAATAAATGAGAATTTATTGTTTAAATGCTCACAATTCAGGCAAAAACCGGCTTTTTTATAATTTATTGCTGTTTTCATCTAATTCATACCAATAATTTAAGCCTTTAATAACCAGCATAGGATCAAAAATACTCTCTTTGAATTGCTGTTGTAATAACGAACCATAACCACCGGCAAAAATAATTTGCGTATTTTTATCATTTAAATAAGGTTTAGCTTGGTTAATTGCTCCTATGGTGGCAACCAAGGCACCATTTTTTAAACCATTTGGGGTGTTTATTCCCAGTTGATTAGTAAATGGCGTATTTTCATCATCAAAAACGCGCTGGGTATTTTGCGTTAACGAGCGGGTCATTAAATCAAGGCCAGGTAAAATCCAGCCACCTAAGTGCTGCCCGTCACTATTGAGTACATCAATTGTGGTAGCCGTACCGGCATCAACAACTATGCAGGCCTTATTTGGATACAAGGTAAAACTTGCAATAAGTGCCAGCCATCTATCTATGCCTAAATTATTAAAGTGCTCGTAAGCACAGGTGAGCCCACCTAGCGTTTTAGTTACTTTAGCTTCAAAGCAGCTAATACTATTAAAGGCGGCTTGCGCTAAAATAGCATTAAGTAGCTCACTGCGCCCTACGCAAGCATAAATAACGTGTGTAATTGCATGCCAAGGTAAATTATTTAAATCACATGCCTGAACTTGCTCGTTTTGCCACAGCTTAGCTTTAAGTGAAGTATTGCCTACATCTATGAGTAATTTCATAGTTGCGCCTTTCTGAGCGAAATTTCGCCGCCGTAATAGCTTTTTACTTCACCATCTTGGCGAATACGAATTCCGCCTTGTGAGTCTATTCCCTCACATATTCCGCGCCAACTACGATGTCCGGTATTTAGCTCTACACATTCACCAGCAAATGCATTTAAAGCATTCCATTGCTGATGCATGCTCTGTAAACCGCTTTCACTATACTGCTCTAAACGCTGCTCTAAATGATAAGTAAGCGAGGCAACCAACTGATTTTTATTAAGCTGCTGCGTATGTTGACTTAAATCAGTCCATGCTTGATCAATGTGCTGACTAAAGCTCTCTGGCATTTGTAAGTTAATACCTATGCCTATAACTAACTGACAAGGACCTTGCGGTTGCGCGTCGAGCTCAACTAATACGCCAGCGAGCTTTTGTTTATTGAGGTAAATATCGTTAGGCCATTTTAGCTCTACTTCTATGTTGTATAGCGCTTTAATAGCATCATATACAGCTAAGCCAACCACTATAGATACGCCCATAGCGGCTTGTATGCCATCATCTAAGCGCCAAAAGTAACTATAATATAAGTTGGCTCCAAATGGCGACTGCCAAACCCGGCCCCGACGCCCACGCCCCAACTGCTGCATTTCGGCCACAATAACAGTACCCGATTCAAGCTCAGTTTTTGCTTGTATGCGGCGCATTAGCTCACTATTAGTGGAGTCTATTATGGGGTGTACTTCTACTTTGGCGGTAGTTGCACCTAACGCTTGATAGTGTTGTTGTATTTGCGCTTGGTTTAACAGTCCGACTTGGCTATTTAAGCTGTAACCTTTACCAGTTACCTTAAAAATATCTAAGCCCATTTCTTGTAAGCTTTTAATATGCTTACTAATAGCTGCGCGGCTAATACCCAGTTGCTCGCCTAATACCTGCCCTGAAATAAAACCACCTTGATTGAGGGCATTTAAAATGGCGAGTTTATTCCCATCGGGTGCTTTCATGGCGTTGGATCCGCTGTAATATGGCATTCACTACTGTTATTAATTAAGCGTACTTCGTGCTCTAACATAATGTTGTAACGAGAAAATACGCTGTGTTGAATATGTTTAATCATCGCAATTAAATCGCTTCCTTGGCTTTGGCCGTAATTTACTAGCACTAGGGCTTGTTGTTTATGTACCTCAATACCTGCAATGCGGTAGCCTTTTAAACCCGCTTGCTCTATTAGCCAACCCGCAGCCACTTTATGGTGCTTTGCACCGTGTTTATAATGCGGTAAATCTGCAAAGGTAGTTAATAAAGCAGCTAAACATTGATTAGTAATAATGGGGTTTTTAAAAAAACTACCTGCATTAGGTAAGGTATAAGGATTGGGCAATTTGCTGTTACGTGTTGCTATTACTTGCTCAAATACCGCTTGTGGCGTAACGGCTGCAAGTTGCTGCAGCGGTCCATAACTCAATACCGGCTGCCACCCTTTAGGCAAGGCTAAATGCACAGTAGTGATCACCGCTTTATTTTTTAACGCGTGTTTAAAAATAGAATCGCGATAGCCAAATTCACATTGCGCATTATTTAAGGTATTAAAGGTTTTGTTTGCTATATCAAAATACTCAACCGACTCTACAAATTTAGCCAATTCAACTCCGTAGGCACCAATATTTTGCACCGGCGCAGCACCCACAGTACCGGGAATAAGCGCTAGGTTTTCAAGCCCGGGAATGTTTTTAGCCAACAGCTCGCTGACTAGTTGATGCCAGTTTTCGCCAGCGGCCACGCTAATTAAGTAATCGTTTGCGCGCTCTTTTATTTGTACACCTTGAGTTGCCATTTTAATAACAGTACCGGTGTAATCATTTAAAAATACTGTATTACTGCCCTCGCCTAATAGGCAAAATGGAGGCTTAAAGCTTTGCGTTTTAAGCTGCTCTAGGTTATTAATTTTAACAAATTGTTGGCATTGGCTGGTTAATGCAAATGTATGTAACGTTTGTAATGAGTGCGCCACAAAGCTCTCTAAATATACCGGTAACTAATCGCGTTAGTTTAACGCATTGTCGCAAATAGCGCATCTGAATGTAAAAATTGCTCAACCCGCCTCGCCAATCATGATATAAAACCAACACTTATTTATTTGTGTTCAGGGTAATTATGAAAATCACACCTCTTTTTTTAAGCCTAGCTATGGCTGGTATGTGCTCACAAGCAATGGCCAATGCTATTGATCAAAACTCGTATGCTAATCTTAATGACGTTATTACTACGCATTTAAACCTTGATTTAGATGTCGACTTTGCCGACAAGCAATTAGAAGGTTTTGTTGAGCACACCCTAGAATGGCAAAATAACAACAGTAAAACTCTAGTGCTCGATACTCGCGATTTAGATATTGATAAAGTAATGTATCAAACGCAAAACGGCACATGGCATAAAGCTAAATTTAGTTTAGCAACACGCGATGATGTTAAAGGCTCAAAATTAACTATTACTTTTAAAAGCCAAGCGCCAAAAGTACGTATTTACTATAATAGCCGCCCTGAAGCGTCTGGCCTACAATGGTTAACACCAGAGCAAACAGCCAGCAAAACACACCCGTTTATGTACAGCCAATCGCAAGCAATTCATGCACGTAGCTGGATCCCAGTACAAGACACGCCAGCAATGCGAGTAACGTACTCAGCGCGCATTCATACCCCTAAAGATATACGTGCGGTAATGAGTGCCGACAATAAAGACGCACTTTATAAAGATGGCGACTATATTTTTGATATGCCACAAGCTATTTCGCCTTACTTAATTGCTATTGGCGCAGGTAATTTAGAATTTAAAGCAATGTCGCATCAAACCGGTATTTTTGCTGAGCCAACTATTTTAGATGCTTCAGTTGCCGAATTTAACGACACCCAAGCGATGATCGATAAAACTAACGCACTTTACGGCGATTATGCATGGGGTCGTTACGATTTGCTTATGCTACCGCCAAGTTTTCCGTTTGGTGGCATGGAAAACCCACGCCTTTCGTTTATTACCCCAACCGTGGTTGCAGGCGACAAAAGCTTAGTAAATCTAATTGCACATGAGCTTGCTCATTCTTGGTCTGGTAACTTAGTTACCAATGCAACCTGGGAAGATTTATGGTTAAACGAAGGTTTTACCTCGTACGTTGAAAACCGCATTATGGAAGAAGTATTTGGTCGCGACCGCGCAGTAATGGAACAAGCCCTTGATGCAGCAGGTATTCGCGCCCAAATTAAAACGCTTGATGCACCAGACACGCGCCTTAACTTAAAGCTTAATGGCCGCGATCCTGATGATGCGTTTAGCTCTGTACCTTATACCAAAGGGCAGTTATTCTTAATTTACCTAGAAGAAAAATATGGCCGCGATAAGTTTGACGCCTTTGTAAAAACTTACTTTAACGAATTTGCCTTTAAATCTTTAACCACTGCACAATTTGTTACTTACCTAAAAGCTAACTTAATTGATAAGTACCCTGGTATTGTGAGCATGGATAAAGTAAATGAATGGATTTTTGCGCCAGGTTTACCAAGCGATACACCTAATCCAACATCAGATGCTTTTGATAAAGTAGATACAGCAACAGCTACTTGGTTAAATGGCGATATCACAGCAGCGCAATTGCCTACAGCTAATTGGTCGGTGCATGAATGGTTGCACTTTTTAAATAACTTACCGCGCGATTTAAGCCAAACACATATGAGCGAGCTTGATACTGCGTATAACTTAACGCAATCAACTAACGCTGAGCGTGCATTTGCTTGGTTTATGCTAGCGGTAGGTAATGGCTACCAGCCAATTTATCCGGCGCTTGATAAGCACTTAACCAGTATTGGTCGTCGCAAGCTAATTGTCCCGCTTTATAAGTCACTTATTGATAACGGCAAAAAAGACTGGGCACAAAGCGTGTACTTAAAAGCACGCCCGGGTTATCACCCACTAGCACATGGCACTATAGACGCATTATTTGAATAAATTATTTAAATAAAAACGAGCTTAATAAGCGAGTGTTTAAAATACAAAAAGGGCCGACATTCGGCCCTTTTTAATTGCATAAAAAAGCTACTTGGTTACTTTTTCTAAAAAGGCTTGTTGCTGAGCTGGAGTTGCTTGTTGCCACCAAAAGTCGAGCATTGCTGCTGCGCTAGGCATGCCCTTACCATTAATAGGTGCAACGAGTTTACTTACTTCGCTGGCGCTTGTTGCCATTGCCGTTGTATTACTAACTTGCTGTACTGGCACAGTGTTTGTAAGCTGGGCATTAGAAATTACACTTAATGGCGCAGCCAGTGCACTTCCTTTTGCTTTTAAGCTTACTTGTGGCGACTGTGCAAATACTTTAGCCGCAACCGCATTTTTGGCACGATTAAACTCTAAAGTATAATCTTTACCTGCTTCAATAGTTACATTTACCCAAAATGGTTCAGACTCTACCACTTCGTGATCGTCGTAACCTAGGTCATACAAGTCAGTATATTTAAGCTTTAATTTATAACTACCCGGTGCTAGCTCTATGTCATCAACACGGCTAAATATCGAGCTTTCAATAACACGCTCACCAACTTGCAGAGGTACAAACTCTTCTGGAAAGTGAATATTTTCTGCCATGCTCGACACACTAAACAATAGCGCTGCGGCACTACCTAATAATATTGATTTACGCATATTTTCTCCTTTATTTGATTTCAGTTTGACACTGCTTGTAAAGTTTGTCATTAGTGGAGCTTACTTTAATCATACTTAATTAGGGGCCATATAATGAGCCAAGAGACTATTTTTACTAAAATAATTAATCGTGAGATCCCAGCTGATATTATTTATGAAGATGAGCATACTCTCGCCTTTAAAGATATAAACCCTCAGGCGCCATTTCACGCACTTATTATCCCCAAAAAGGCAATTGCTACTATTAACGATGTAACGCCTGAAAACTCGCATTTAGTAGGTAATTTATATGTAGTAGCGGCTAAATTAGCCAAGCAACTAAACTTTGCCGACGATGGCTACCGAGTGGTCATGAATTGCAATGAACATGGTGGCCAAACCGTATATCATATTCATTTACATATGCTTGCAGGTAAAGAGATGGGCTGGCCTCCTTATCAAAACACCAAAAAAGTGGCGCTATAAACAGCTATTTATTTTATACAATTAGTTATAAGCTTTTTAGGTTGTTTTATTTTGTAATCGCAATCAATAAATAATTACTTATTTGCAACATTTTATGTTTAAATAATCATAATATCGTACTTGCTTTTTGCGTTACAACGCGACTTTCTAATACAAAAGGTGTGGAGGTCGTGGTAAACTTAATCATAAGCTTTATAAAAGAGTAAAAATAATATGAGCAGTTCAGCCTTTTTGTTATTAGATGAAGAGCCCATTAACACTATTGGTATTAACGTTTTAGAACCTTTGTTAAAAACGCAAGGTATTAGCGTAACCACAGGCACCAATATTTTAGATGTGCCTGTAGGAACACGACTTTTGTTTATCGAAACATCGAGCAAAGATGCGTGGGGAAAATTAAAAGAGCAACTGGTTAATTTACGGATTAAATGCGATATCGTATTATTTAATTTGGATGAAAACCCAGAGCTTGCTAATCGTGCCTTACTTAGCGGAATTCGTGGTGTATTTTACACCACAGATAACGCCGATGTATTGATGAAAGGTATTCGCTTACTACTTGAAGATCAACTTTGGTATCGCAGAGATATAATGTGTAATGCATTAAATCGTATGTTGCAGTTTAATAAAGATGCACTGCATAAGCTTACCGAAGGCGATATTGAGCCAGTTAAACTTACCAAGCGCGAAAAAGCCATAATTTCATTAATGAGTAATGGCTCAAAAAATAAAGAAATTGCTGAAGAGCTAAGCATTAGCCCACACACAGTTAAAACTCATTTATACAGCGCATTTAGAAAAACAAAATGTCGTAACCGTATTGAGCTACTATCGTGGGCACAGCAGCATATTCCAGACGAAATACGTTAATTTAAACTTTAGTTTAAACACAAAACAGGCACATACGTGTCTGTTTTTGTATCTGGGCAAGCTTAATCAGCAAGCTCAAATTTTAAATAATAAGTCGCTCCCCAGCGAATAAAGTATACGTTTTAATTTCAATACAGCTCAAGGTGTTAAATAATATATTGAGCTATTTTCGGTTAAGTAATTATTGTTATACTTTTAATCTAATAACACGCTATTGGTGCCTCAATGCTCGACTCTTTTACCCTATATTTTGCCAGTATCGCCGTTATGGTTGTAATGACCCTGCTAAATTTTTTAACCTGGCGCACCAATAAACACACTCCAGGCACTCTGCTTTATATTTTTTATCCTGTTTTATTGCTCGGCGTTATTATTGGCTTTACTCTGATCGGGCGAGTCCCTGAACTTGTCGCCATTAGCATTGCCAATATATTGATGTTTGCGGCCTCAATTGTGCATTGCCTTGCTATTAGCCAGTTTTTAGATTATCGCGGTATTGGCTTTAAACTTGTTTGTGCATTTACTGCTTTTAGCAGCGTAATGCTGGGTTATTACAGCTTTTTGTCGCCATCTATTCAAGATAGGCTGTTTATATCTGATATACAGCATATAGCTGAAGCTGCATTTTTACTGTTTATATTTATAAAGTATGCACGTAAGCCCTATCCCAACGGCAGCATTGTTTATATTATAATTTTAACTTTAGTTGCCGTAAGCTTTATTGCCCGCTCGATATTTATGCAAAAAATTGAGCAACATGACACCCTATTAAGCCCTTGGTTTAGCTCGTTACTTTTTTTAAACGGGGTTATAGCACCTATGTTTTATGCCGCTGGCATGGCACTGTTGTGTAATGAGCGCAGAGAGCAGCATCTTAATAAGCTCACTAAAAAAGCCCGTAAAGACCTAGAAATACGTGGGTTGTTTTTATCAACTATCAGCCACGAAATTCGCACCCCTTTAAACGGCATTTTAGGCAGTGCTCAGTTAGTTATGAACCAAACAAGTGATGCTCGCAATAAAGCCTATTGCGAGGCAATTATTAACTCTGCCGAATCCCTTAATTTACTGGTTGATAAAGTACTCGACTACGCCAGCCTTGATCAAAGCGACGAAGCTCTTTACGAAGAAGATATTGAGTTTAAAACTTGGATACAAAATTTATGCTTATTACTAAGCCCTCTGGCAGAGCAAAAGCAACTTAAGTTTGAGCTACTTTGCAATATACCCGATCAAGCCTGTTACTACTGCGATCAGCAAAAACTCAGACAAATTATTATTAACCTTGTGGGTAACGCAATTAAATTTACCGACCAAGGTAGCGTTAAAATTCAAATTGATCTAATCACTGAAAAACAACTTGAACACACTATTAAAATAAGCGTAAAAGACTCAGGCCCCGGCATCGAGAATGACGAAATAGCCTACCTAACCGAACCCTATGTGCAAAGTAGCGCCGGAAAAGAAAAAGGCGGTACAGGCCTTGGTTTAGCAATAACCAGCCGCTTACTCGAAAAACTGCATAGCAAGTTAGAAATAGCCAGTAGCCTAGGGAGTGGCAGCGTGTTTAGCTTTGATATTACGTGTGCGCTGGGCGAACTCAGCCTAGTAGCGCAACGTCATCAAAGTAAAGATTATTTAACCGGTTTAAAGGTGTTGTTAGTAGAGGATTTAGATTTAAATCAAAAAATAGCCGTAGAATTTATGGCCGACGACGAACATAAAATTAAGTTAGCAAAAGACGGTAAAACTGCAATAGAGTTAATGCAAGCGCATCATTTTGATGTAGTGCTGCTCGATATGAACCTACCTGATTTGACCGGCCAACAAGTACTTAAAACATTGGCTAAAATTGAGCATAAAAACCAGCGCACTCCCGTACTAGCCTTTACTGCAAGCTTAAGCCCTAGTGAGGTAAAAGAGTACTTAGCGCTGGGTATAAAAGACATTGTAGGTAAACCTATTAAACACCAAAAATTGCGCCAAGCACTAAGCGATTCACAGTCAACTAAAACGGCTACTGTAGCTGTAGATTTGGTTGATACTTTATATGACGCAAGCGCTAGCGAAACGCTTACCAGCTCTTTTAGTATTGATGAAGTGTCGTCTATTTATAACGAGTTTGTGCTCTCTACCCGCAGTAAACTAAATCACTGCCAAGCGCTCGTAGAACAACAGCCCGAGCAATGCATTAAATTATTACATCGCCAAGCCAATACCGCACTACAGCTGGGCTTTAACCGTTATGGTTTAGCGCTGAAAAAAATAGAGCGTCGTATGCTTGATAAAAAGCCGCTAAAAAACGCCATCAATGAAGCGCTCGACCTTTGGCAGCAAAGTTTAGAAGAGTATTTAAGGTGTGTACGCAAAGGGCTGCAGTAAAGCGTTGTTAGTTTCTGCCATATTTATCATCAAACCGTTCAATGTCGCTTTCATCTAAAATAGTGCCTGTTTGTACCTCAATTACTATTAACGGTGTATTTTTATTATTAGCCAAACTATGAATTTGCTTAGCGGCAATATAACAAGACTGATCTGCACTGAGTGTTAGTGCTTGCTTATCAATGCATACATCGGCAACCCCAGATACAACTACCCAATGCTCGGCACGATATTGATGGCGCTGCGTAGAGAGCTTAGCGCCGCTGTTTACGGTTATTTTTTTAACCTTAAATCCACTGCTTTCTACCAAGGTACGATAATTTCCCCACGGCCGATAAACAACTTGGTGGTGGGTTAACTTGTCAGTTTGCGTAAGCGCTACTTTTTTGAGTAATAACGGCAGTGCATCAAGCTCATTTTGATTCGCAATAAGTGTGGCATCGTGGGTATGAATAACAGCTAAATTACTTACCCCTAAGGTGGCAATAGTATGATCGGTTTCGCTTATTATTAGATTGTTTTTACTGTTTTGCGCTACATAATTAGCATTTACATTGTTGCCTTGCGGATCTTTTTTTAGCAACTTAGCAAGTGATGAAAAACCACCTACGTCACTCCAGTTTAAGGCAACAGGCATGACAACTACGTTATCACTGCGCTCTAAAATAGCATAATCTATGGAGTCACTCGGGCAAGCTTCGAGCGTTTTTGCACTGGGGCGTGTAAAGCCTAAGTCCTGACTAAAATTGGCGGCGTTAGCCACACAATTGGCAATTTTAGGTGCAAAGCGAGCCAACTCTTGTAAATACGCTGCAGCAGTAAACAAAAACATACCGCTATTCCAACTATAACTTCCATCTAACAGGTAGCTTGTTGCGGTGGTTAAGCTGGGTTTTTCTTTAAATTCAGCTACTTCAAAGCAGTCAGTACCGGTAATGGCGCTTCCTTGTTTTATATACCCGTAACCTGTGTGTGGCTCGGTAGGCGTAATAGAAAAGGTAACTAATTTACCTTGCTCAGCTAATATTGTCGCGCCGTGTAACTGCTCGGTGAGTAAGTTAAAATTATTTATATGATGATCCGCTGGCATAACTAACAGTGGCCCTGTTATGCCATTTTGTAGCGCATAATGCGCAGCTAAAGCAATTGCTGGGGCAGTATTTTTACCTGTGGGCTCTAAAAGTAATGCGCGCGGATTTGCACTAGCAGCTTGCTCAGCGGCAATAAATCGGTGCTGTTCGTTACACACTAAAATAGCTCGATTGAATACCCTACCGGTTACCCGTGTTAGGGTATTTTGTAATAACGACTGCCCAGTAGGTTCAGCATCGAGTAAGGGTAAAAACTGTTTTGGCATTGCTTGGCGCGACAACGGCCATAAACGAGAGCCAATGCCGCCCGCTAAAATAACTGGAGTGATTAAAGAGTTGTTCATAGTGCTGCCGCCAATAAATATCAGCGGCTATTTTAACACTTAATTAGCCGCTGGCTAATTTAAGCTGCTTTATACTAAGTTAAAAGCATCCGCATCTAAATGCGCCGGAAATTTAGCCTTAAAGTCATTTAATGGTGCTTTGTATAAAGTAATGGTTATTAGCGCTTGGCTATTATCTGCAGCTTTTACTAAAGCATCACCTTTAAAGTCATATACCGCTGTGCCACCATTGTGAGCAACACCATTGGCATCATCACCAATGCGATTTACCCCAACCACATAACATACATTTTCCATCGCTCGCGCCATTAATAATGTATCCCAAACATGGCGTCGCACTGCGGGCCAATTAGCAATATTAATCATTACATCGTAATCGTTGTTATTGCGCTGAAATACCGGAAAGCGTAGGTCGTAGCACACTTGTGGTAATAGCTTAAAGCCATTAATAGTAAACACTTTGCGCGCTTGTCCTGCTACTACAAAGTCGCCTTCGTTGCCTAAACAAAACAAATGACGCTTATCGTAAAAGTCTACTTCTCCATTGGGCTGCACCCAATAAAACCGGTTGGCCTTTTTACTGCCTTGCGTAACAAATACTGAGCCTGCAATTACTGCATTATGTTTATGCGCTTGCGCCTTTAACCAGGTAAGTACTTTGCCGTTTTCAGGCTCAGCGCAATCTAAGTTTATTGCAAAGCCTGTGGCAAAGGTTTCGGGCAGTAAAATCAAGTCTGACTGCTGAGTCACTGCATCTAACTGCTTATTAAACATAGCTAAATTAGCGTCTTTATCGAGCCAGTGTAGTGAGCTTTGCAATAATGTAAGTGTTAAAGTTGACATAGCTTTGTGCCGCCCTCTTTTAAGTTTTTAGTGTTTTTAGCTAAACCAACTTAATTGTTATTAGAGTTTGATAAAACATACCTTATGCTGGTAGCTTAGTTATTAACACTCTATATCCTTAATTGTGGTTTTGCACGCAAAGCGGTGCTACCATCACTTAAGATAGAAGTTTAGCCGTCTAAATACAATTAACTGATGCTCGTTTGTGAGGAATATATGCAAAACAACAATACCGCTATTTCGCAACTTATTGAAGCTGGGAAGTGGGTTAGCCAAAAAGAGTGGATACCCGCAACCGGTGGGAATTTTTCAGCAAGAACTGAGTCGGGCTTTGTAATAACAGCTAGTGGCCAAGATAAAGGCAAGTTGACCAATGAGCACTTTTTACAGCTAGATCTACAAGGCAAGCCTTTGGCAGGAACAAAAAAACGCTCAGCCGAAACACAACTGCACTTGAGCTTGTATCAGCTAATTCCCGAAGCGCAATGTGTACTGCACACGCATTCTGTTGCGGCTACCGTGCTTTCGCAAATAACAAAAAGTCATAAACTCGATTTAACTGGCTACGAAATGCAAAAAGCTTTAACCGGTTTTACCTCGCATTTAGAAACCCTAAGCATTCCTATTTTTAATAACGACCAAGACATAGACCATTTAAGTTTATTGGTAAGCGACCATCATTTACACACACCTATTGAACACGGAGTGCTTATACGTGGCCATGGTTTATATGCTGTAGGGCGAAATATTGATGAAGTTCGTCGTCATTTAGAAGTGCTGGAATTTTTATTTAGCTGTGAATTAGAGCGTTTAAAAATTACCGGCATTCAAGCAAATAATAAATAAATAAAATTAAGGCCCATTGTTATATTACGTAACAATGGGCCTTAATTAATGACCTAATAAATATTGAGTGCATAAAAAAGCAGCTTAGTTTAGTGCGCTTAAGCACTCATATATTTAATGCTCACTGTGTTATTTATAATTTTCGTAAATTTTATCTAATGGCTCTGAAAGACCACTTTCTTGAACTATACGCACATGTTCACGTTTTAACTCTCGCGCACTAGATACGCCGCACGAGTGCGCGATTAAGCCCGCTCCATAGTGCACATACTTATTATAGTTTGCCACACGCTGTGCTTTGTCTGCCACATTTAAGCCACGTTGCAGGCGCTTGTCGTGCGTGGTGATCCCTGTAGGGCAAGTGTCTTTATTACATTGCATTGCTTGAATACACCCTAGTGCAAACATATGGCCGCGAGCAGATACAACAAAATCAGCCCCCAGTGCTAATGCCCATGCAACTTTAGAGGGTACGATTAACTTACCTGAGGCAATAACCTTTACTCGCTCTCTGAGCCCATGTTTTTCTAACAAGTTAATTACTAATGGCAAGCTTTCTCGCAGTGGTAAGCCCACTGAATCTAATAATGACTGTGGTGCGGCGCCTGTGCCACCGTCTGCACTATCAATAGTAATAAAGTCGGGCGCTGACTCAATACCGCGATGATTTATTTCAGCGAAAAGAGTTTCTAACCAAGTATACTCACCAATTACCGCTTTAAAGCCGGTTGGTTTACCGGTTGCGTTACGTACGGTTGCCAACATATCAAGAATATCTGACGGCTTTTTAATTTCAAGGTGGCCATTAGGGCTAATTGAATCTTGCCCTTCGGGAATACCGCGTATTTTTGCAATTTCAGCGTTAACTTTTCGCCCTGGTAACATACCGCCTTTACCTGGTTTAGCGCCTTGGCTTAGCTTTATTTCAAACATTTTTACTTGTTCGTGAGCTGCTATTTCTTTTAATTTAGCAGTGCTTAAATTGCCATTATCGTCGCGCACACCGTATTTAGCAGTACCAATTTGAAATACAATATCTCCCCCGCCTTCTAAATGATACGGGCTTAAACCGCCTTCACCGGTATTATACCAACAGCCAGCAAGCTTAGCTCCTTTAGATAAAGCACGTACTGCAGGTTTTGACAAAGCACCAAAACTCATACCTGAAATATTAAATATTGAATTAGTGGTGTAAGGTGTTTTACAGTAAGGGCCTAAAGTCACATTACTAGGATCGAGCGCTTCTTCATCTAAAGTAGGAAATGCACAGTTCATAAACATCACTGTACCGGTTACTTCAAGGCTTTGAGTCGAGCCAAACGCAGCAGTATGATCAACATCTTTTGCAGCGCGATATACCCAACTACGTTCAGCACGATTAAACGGCATTTCTTCTCTATCAAGTGCGAAAAAGTACTGGCGGAAAAATTCGCCTTGGCGCTCAAAAAAATATCGAAACCGACCAATTACCGGATAGTTGCGCCTAATTGCATGCTTTGTTTGGGTTATATCTCTAAAATAAAAAATAATAACCGATAAAACTATAAACCCTAATACAACAATAAAAAGGCTCGCAAATACATTAATACTTAGAACTATAAAATTGTTCACTCAAAACCCCTCTGCAGTACTTTTTCGCCAATAAATGAAAATGGCTTCAATAGACAAATGCGCATATCACTTATTATAGATGATATGCGCATTTTATTAATTTATAACCCTAGGGTCTGTTGACCTTTGCGGATTGAAATTTGTTCAAACTAGGGGCGATTTAATCACGGCGCGAGGTTTGTAACCTCGTGGGCTAAGTAAAAACCGAGCAAAGCTTCCGCGTCCTGCTCACGCCCCTTACCTACATCCATGTAGGCAACAAAGAGTCAATCGCCCCTAGGCAGAACCCTTCGGGCAGCGCATGTTTGGCATTGATGCTACGTTATCGCCTATTTATGGGGAGTAACCACACCACATAGGCTCTGCCTTGCCTAAATACCAAACACACTGCTGCAAATTTAACCTTGAAAGATAAACAGACCCTAATATAAGCCATTACGATTGATGCGGATTAATTAAATATCCTGTTTAGCTAGTTCGTTTTTAATATACAAACGAATTTGCTGCTCAAGTACAGATAACGGTACTGAACCATGGCGTAGCACTTGATGATGGAACTCTCGCACATCAAATTTTTGGCCAAGGGCCTGCTCCGCTTCTTTACGTAAGCGCTTAATAGTTAATTCTCCAATTTTATACGATAACGCCTGCGCAGGCCATGAAATATAACGATCTGTTTCAGTTTTAACGTTGTGCAACGACAAAGCAGTGTTATCGCCCATAAAGTTCATCGCGCGTTCACGGCTCCAGCCATACATATGCATTCCCGTATCAACAACTAAACGTGCAGCGCGCCACATTTCATAGGTTAAACGTCCGAAACGGCTATATGGATCTTGATAAAACCCAGCTTCTATTCCTAAGTACTCAGAATAAAGCCCCCACCCCTCGCCAAATGCTGATAAATAAGCATCACGACGATAACTCGGCAAATTTTCTAGCTCAGCATTAAGTGATATTTGTAAATGGTGCCCTGGTACAGCTTCATGCAGCGTTAACGCCTCTAGCGCGTAAAGAGGTCGCTTATCTAGCGCATAAGTGTTTACCCAGTAATAACCAGCTTGATCGTCGCGGTTCGAACCCGAGTAACGCCCTGTAGTATATTTAGGAGCAATATTGGCGGGAACAGCCACTACGCCATAAGGTTTGCGCGGCAAGGTATGAAATAATCTAGGCAGTTGCGCATCCATTTTTTTAGCAATATAAGCAGCTTCTTTTAGTAACTGCTCTGGAGTAGTTGCGTAGAACTGCGGATCAGTACGTAAAAAGTGGATAAATTCGGCGAACGTGCCTTTAAAACCAACTTCTTTTATTACCTCTTCCATTTCGCTACGAATACGTGCCACTTCTTTTAGGCCCAACTCATGAATTTCTTTTGGGGTCATATCTGTAGTGGTGTAATGCTTGGCGCGATTAGCATAAAAAGCAGCCCCATTAGGCGTTGCCGAAATACCAATACTGTCTCGAGCACCTGCTTGATACTCTTCAGTAAAAAAGGTGAGATAATCTTTATATGCTGCTATTACTTGTTCTTTAATTATTGTTTTAGCTTGGAGTTGCAGCTCATAAAATTCGCTGCTACTTAAGCCTGCAGTATTCGTTAAAAATGGCTGATAAAATTCAGATTGTGTTACATCATCAACAATATAAACACTAATTGAATCTTCATAACCTTTAAGTACAGCTTTAGGCTGCGTTAACCCTATTGCTAAACCTTGTTTCATCCAATAAATATTTTGCTCAAAAAAGCGTGGTACCTGAGCTAATCGCGCTAAATAATTTTTATAATCTTGTAACGTTTTATATTGTGAACTTTTAACCATAAACGACAAGCTTGAATGAAACCCATATTCAGATGTAAGCGGCATATAGTGGGCATTAAATACATACTCATCCACGCTATTTTGCACTTGAGCACGCAAAATACTAAAGTTAATCCGATTTTCATCACTTAACTTATCAATGTTTACCGTATCTAAATCGGCAAGTAGTTGGGTATTTTTTTTATATTCTTGCGCTAAATACTCGGCAGTTAAGTTAGGTAGTAAGTAGCCATCTACCCCCTGAGGATTATTACTGTAGGGGCTAGCATCTTGTCTATTTTGCACAATGTTTTCGGCAACTTGAGTAAATTGCTTATCAGCATTAAGTGAGGTTGTTTGGCATGCACTTAAGGTGCATAAAAAAGTAATTCCCAGTAGCGAGTGGCGTAATGGTCGAGATAAAAGTTGATTCATTATTATATAGCTTCACAATTAAATAGATTTTGTAAACCTATCGCAGGCTAAATAAATAGCAAGATAAATACGACCAAGCACGCAAAAACTAATACGACTGATATAAGCAGGTTGGTATTTAATAACCAGTAATAAAACATGCTTTTGAATAAAACAAAAAGTAATTGATGATAAAAGCAGCCATTATGTTGCTAAAGTTACAATTTAGATAACTAACTGTCGTTTTTACTTTTAAATAACCGATATAATGATTATGGTACAAGTGCTTGGATGCGAAACGCTTCATTGGATGAGTTTATAAATTAATACGCATATGTATTTAGTTGGTATTTGCAAATGATGTTCCATGACTCTATGGCTGTAGCACAAGATAAAATGACAAAAGTGTGTGTATTTTTAGAGCGCCATGTTTTGCCACCTACACCACTTAATTATCAGGTTGTTTATACTTATATTAGCCAAGTAAACAACGACCTTAATAGCGCCATTGAGCGCGCTATTGCAAGTAACACTCTTATTGACAGTTTATTTACCGAGCAACTCTATTTTGAGCATTTAAATCAAGGCCATGCCACTGAAGTGTCGATGATAGAGAATGTTAATGGGGTAATTAACTCGCTGTCTAAAAGCGCACAACACACTGAAAAACAATTTATTAATTTTGCCGGCCATATTAGCGAGTGTATGCATTCGCTTGATGAAAATAACATTAAAAATAGCCGGATCGCACTTACAAGGCTAGATCAGCAAACAGCAACACTGTTAACGCAACACAAACAGTTTAAACAACAATTAAGTAATGCTAAACAACTCCACGAAAAAACTAAAAAGCAGCTTAACACCCTGCGTAAACAACATATTATTGATAGTCAAACTGGCTTGTATAAACGTCATTATTTAACCAAGCAAGTGCAAATATGGGCAAATCAACATAAACCGGTTTGTGCTATTGCTATTCAAATAGACAATTTAGATCACTTTATTGATAACTTTGGCGATGTAATCGCAGAAGCAATTTTAAGCAAAGTGGCTAAACAAGTACAAAAATATGTGTTTCAAAGCGGCCTAGCGGGGCGTACTGCAAAAGATCAATTTACTGTACTACTTACCGACGTAGATTGTGAAACAACCAATTTAATTGCAGAAAAAGTACGCGCTGGTGTTGCAAAGCTGCGCTTTATCAGCTCAAAAAACGCGCTGGCATTACCTGCAATTAAGCTCTCTTTGGGGATTGCACAGCAACAACAAGCTGACTTTGAGCAATTAACTAAAAGTGCTTCTAATGCGGCATTTAAAGCACGCTCTTTAGGGCAAAATAGCTTTACTGCGGAGCATTAATTAGCTGATAAATCATATTCAAATTGCACCTTCAGGGCACAATCAAGTACACTAGTCTTTATTACCACGATAGAGATTAATGATGAGCGAAACACCACAAAAGACCACGCATTTTGGCTATAAAACGGTAGCCGAAAACGATAAAGCCTCAATGGTTGCAGACGTATTTCATTCAGTTGCGGCAAAATATGACGTAATGAATGACTTAATGTCTTTTGGGGTACATCGTTTATGGAAACGTCAAACAATAGCCAGCTCTGGCGTTCGTAAAGGCCACCATGTTTTAGATTTAGCCGGTGGTACGGGCGATTTAACTGCAAAATTTAGCCAACTAGTCGGAGAAACCGGTCAGGTTATACTCGGTGATATTAACTCGTCTATGTTAAAAGTGGGCCGTGAAAAACTCCATAATTTAGGCTTAGTTGGCAATATTGACTACGTGCAAATGAACGCTGAAGCCTTACCATTCCCAGATAATAGCTTTGATCTGATCACTATTGCATTTGGTTTACGTAATGTAACCGACAAAGACAAAGCATTACGTTCAATGTACCGCATTTTAAAACCAGGCGGGCGCTTACTGGTATTAGAGTTTTCAAAGCCAGAGCATGAAATACTCAGTAAGGCATACGACTTTTATTCATTTAACTTATTACCAACTATGGGTAAGTTAGTGGCAAACGACAGCGAATCGTACAAGTATTTAGCTGAGTCGATTCGTATGCATCCAGATCAAGACACGCTTAAAAGCATGATGTCTGATGCAGGCTTTGAGCAAACCACTTATCAAAACTTAACCGGTGGTATTGTTGCGCTGCATCGCGGCTTTAAATACTAAGGTAAATAATTATGGCGCTTGAGCAAGCAACCGAAAAAAATTCTACTGAGGCTCCCTCAACTGATTTTTTTATGTTACCCAACTTAGTACTTTCGCTCGTGGAGCGAATACTTAATCAAGCACTTAAACTCGATACAAGCCTATCGGGAAAGTTGGCAGCAGTTAAGCATCAGCGCTTAGTCGTTGATGTTAGGGGCTCTCAGCTAAAGCTGCTGCTAGTGTTTAGCGACAAGCAACTTCATTTATATAGCGCAACCAGTGATACAGACGCAGATTGCATGATTAGCGCCGACCTTAACACCCTGCTTGCGCTAAAAAACCCAGCCATGCTTACCCAGCTAATTCGCCAAGACAAACTTGATTTACAAGGCGATTTAAACATAGCTCAAACCTATAGCAATGCATTTTCAACACTAGATATAGATTGGCCTGAGCAGCTTTCATCGCACCTTGGTGATGCTCCCGCACAGCAATTATATTTACACTTCAAAACGCTCCAGCAACACGGCAATAAAGCAAAAACGCAGTTAAGCCGCACCCTAACAAGCTTATGCCAAGATGAATTGGCAATTACCATTCATCCGTTAGAGCTTAAACAATTTAAACAACAAAACCGTGAGCTTAAAGGCCAAGTTGCTGCTATAGAACAACGCATTAATGCCTTACTAACCACTTTGACTACCCGCTAAGGATTTTTTGTGTCAACTGCACGACTGTATTACATCACTAAAACACTGCTTAGCTACGGATTAGATGAGTTAGTACCAAAACATAAAATCCCTTGGTTTGCGAAAATAGCCCGAGGTAGTTTATTTTGGCTGCGTAATCAGCATAAAGATAAGCCAGCAGGGCTGCGATTACGTTTAGCCCTACAACAGCTTGGCCCAGTATGGGTTAAGTTTGGCCAAATGCTTTCTACGCGTCGTGACTTACTGCCGCACGAAATTGCATTAGAGCTGGCATTTTTGCAAGATCAGGTTGAACCTTTTCCCGGCGAACTTGCACAAAAAATAATAGAAAAAGCTCTCGAAATTAATGACATAAGCGAGCGTTTTAGTGAGTTTTCACAAACACCACTGGCGTCGGCATCAATAGCACAAGTACATACCGCAACGTTAGTTGACACAAATGGTATAGAGCAAGATGTAGTTATTAAAGTAATCCGCCCTAACATTAATCAACAAATTAACGCCGACTTAGCCTTAATGGAAAAGCTCGCTAAGGTGTTAGCAAAAGTACACCACGAGTCAAAACGTCTGCGTCCTGTGGAAGTAGTAAAAGAGTACAAAAAGACTCTACTTGATGAACTTGATTTAATGCGCGAAGGTGCAAACGGCATTCAACTTAAACGTAACTTTGAAGACTCAGATTCGCTTTACATCCCTACCGTTTATAGCGATTACAGCCGCCATAATATATTAGTAATGGAGCGTATTTATGGTATTGCGGTATCAGATACTGATGCTTTATTAGCGCAAAACACCAATATGAAACTACTGGCTGAGCGTGGCGTTGAAGTGTTTTTTACCCAAGTGTTCAGAGACAGCTTTTTTCATGCTGACATGCACCCAGGTAATATTTTTGTTTCTCGTGAGCACCCCGAAAACCCTAAATATATTGGTATAGATTGCGGTATTGTGGGCACCTTAAACAAAGAAGATAAACGCTATTTAGCGGAAAACTTTATAGCCTTTTTTAATCGTGATTATCGCCAAGTTGCGCAGTTGCATGTGGACTCGGGTTGGGTACCGCCCGACACCAGTATTGAAGAGTTTGAATTTGCTATTCGCACTGTCTGCGAGCCTATATTTAATAAGCCTTTAGCTGAAATTTCGTTTGGTCATGTATTGGTTAATTTATTTAATACTGCAAGGCGCTTTAATATGCAGGTACAACCACAATTGGTATTACTGCAAAAAACCTTACTGTATGTTGAAGGTTTAGGCCGCCAGCTTTATCCACAATTAGATTTATGGAAAACCGCTAAGCCCTTTTTAGAAGACTGGGTTAAGCAACAAGTTGGTCCGTTATCGGTTATAAAGCAAATGTATGCACAATTACCCTTTTGGGCCGAAAAAATGCCAGAGCTGCCCGATCTAATTTATCAAAGCTTAAAACGCCCACCACAAATTCAAGTACAGGCTCCGAAGGGATCTCATAAACCTTTGGTTTTAGGTTTGTTTAGCAGTGCGGCTATGGTTATTGCTGCATTATTTTATTTACAGCACGATTTAATTGCTGCAAGTATCGCTATAAGTAGCGCTATTATTGGTTTTATAGCAGCATGGCGTAGCACATAAACTAAGTGCTATTTACGTTTTTAGGCGTATAATTAGTATTTAAAATATACACTTTATAATTATGAAAACGGGAGATAAACATGGGATTTGGCGGTATTAGTCTTTGGCAGTTATTGATTGTATTAGCAATTATTGTACTTTTGTTTGGCACTAAAAAATTACGCGGTATTGGTGGTGATTTAGGTGGAGCAGTTAAAGGCTTTAAAAAAGCAATGTCTGACGAAAAAAATACAGATAAAGAAAAGCCAGAGCAGATTCAAAAATCAGAAGAAAGTGCACCGCTTGATTCTGCCCATACTGAAAAAAATAAAGACAATAACAAGGTTTAATTAGCATGGGGATGTGGGAGCTAATTGTTGTTTTAATTGTTGGTTTAGTGGTGCTTGGTCCAGAGCGTTTACCTGTAGCAATTAGAACGGTAAGCCGATGGATAAAAACTGCAAAGTCGCTTGCTAACTCAGTGAAAGCTGAAGTGAGCGAAGAGTTGCGTGTGCACGAATTACACGAAAACCTTAAAAAAGCGGAGCAACAAAACTTAACCGATTTAAGTCCTGAACTACAAAGTTCACTAACTGAACTTCAACAGGCCGCTCAGTCTGTGACCCACAGTTATAAAAAAAATCAAATCGATCCCTCTAATAAGCAAAATATTGATGATACAAAGTGAAATTAATTTCTCACTTTGTGGTCAACTTACTAAATGGTATAAAAAATAATGGCTGAGGAAGTAAAATCGGGGTTTGTCGCGCATTTAATTGAATTACGCGATCGGCTGATTAAATCACTATTAAGCATTTTAGTTATTTTTATTGCAATAGTGTATTTTGCAAACGACATTTATACATTTGTTGCAGCGCCATTAATTTCACATTTGCCAAGCACTGCAACCATGATAGCAACTGATGTCACAGCGCCATTTTTTGCCCCTTTTAAACTAACGTTATTTGTCGCATTATTTGCCTCTATTCCGTGGATATTACACCAGGTTTGGGGTTTTATAGCTCCGGGATTGTATAAGCACGAAAAACGCATGTTAATGCCAATACTCGCCTCAAGCATCTTTTTGTTTTATGGTGGTATTGCCTTTTGCTACTTTGTAGTACTGCCAATTATTTTAGGCTTTTTTACCAGTGCGGGTCCTGCAATGCTCACCTTAGCACCGGATATTAGTAGCTACTTAGGGTTTGTACTAAAACTATTTTTTGCCTTTGGTGTCGCTTTCGAAATTCCAGTAGCCATTATGCTGCTGTGCTGGAGCGGCGCTACAACAACGCAAAGCTTAAAAGAAAAACGTCCCTATATTGTAGTGGGTGTTTTTGTAGTAGCGATGTTTTTAACACCGCCCGATGTATTGTCACAAACTTTATTAGCGCTACCTATGCTTATTTTGTTTGAGCTAGGCCTAATTTTAGCTAAATTTTATACCGCTAAACCACAACAAGAATCTGAGGAATAACATGAACAAAAAACTACTCTCACTATTAGTTTTGTTAAGCGCACCGACTTTTGCAGCCACAGCTATTAACGAGCAAGCACTGCAAGCATGTAGCTTTATTGAAAACGACTTTAACCGCCTGCTTTGTTACGATAATACGGTTGCCGGTAAACCGCTGAGCAAGCCTACTGTAAATAAAACACTCTCACCAACAAATACAGAAGCCACCGCACCTGTTGCTGTAGCGGTAACACAAGCAGAAGAGTTTGGTTTAGAGCATAAAAATATTGCGAAAGAAAATGACAGCTCTATTAGCTCAACTGTATCAGCCATTAAAGAAGCAGCTTATGGTGAGTTAATTATTACTCTAGAAAACGGCCAACAATGGCGCCAAATTGGATCTGACGGCATAACGCTAAAAGAAGATGACAACGTGGTTATTAGTCGTGGTGTATTTAATTCTTTTTTATTAAAAAAAGAAGGTCAAAACCGCTCTATACGCGTTAAACGTACTCAATAATGCCATACAGCTTAATTGATGCTGGGGTTAATTTAACTAACCATCAGTTTGATAAACAGCATCAAGATATTATTGCCCGCGCTAATGCTGCGGGAGTAAAGCATATGCTGATTATAGGCTGCGATGTAGCAGCCAGTGAGCAGTCGCTTGAGCTGGCTATAGAGCATCAGCAATTTTCTACAGCAGGCGTACATCCTCACGATGCTAAATCGGCTACTGATGAGCTTGAGACGCAACTCACTCAACTTGCAAGCCATAAACAAGTTATAGCCATTGGGGAGTGCGGCCTTGATTATAACCGTGATTTTTCGCCTCGCGATGTACAACGAAGTGTACTTAGACGCCAGCTTGCCCTAGCTGAACAGCTAAACTTACCTGTATATTTGCATGAACGTGATGCCAGCGAAGACATGCTCAGTATTTTAAAAGAATTTAATGTACGCGGCGTATTACATTGCTTTACAGGTAACGCTCAGGCATTAAAAAGCTACTTAGCGTTAGGGCTTTATATCGGCATTACCGGCTGGGTTTGCGATGAACGCCGTGGAAAAGAACTACAACAATTAATCCCCAGTATCCCTCTTAATAAACTGTTAATAGAAACTGATGCGCCTTTTTTGATTCCGCGCACCGTTAGCCCAAAGCCTAAATCTCGCCGTAATGAACCTGCATTATTAACTTATGTGTGCGAAACAATTGCCCAATTATACAACCTTACTCCTGAGGCAATAGCGCAGCAAACTACTCTAAACTTTTATAATGTTTTTGGTTTAAAAGCTAAGTAATGAAAGTTATTGGGGTGTTATTAAGCTTATTAACTATCCTTTTTGCTGGTTTAGCAGCCGCTAATACGATAGAGATCGATGAGCAGTTTACATCTGAAAAAATTAACTCTGTTTATTATTCTTTTGCGCCTACATCCATAGCAACCGCCCAGCAGAGCGATCTTAAACAGTGGCAAACGTTAACCAACAAACCACTTAATTTAGGGATTGAACAACGCCCTGTTTGGATCCAATTTACAATTAAAAATACGCTCAATACGCGTGTAACGCCAATACTCTCTATCGATAATCCGCTATTAAATGAAGTACAGGTATATCACTTACTCGATAAGCGACGATCCTCCTCAATAAATATTAATGCCCCTCCTTTACTGCCACAACAACAAATAAAAAACGAACCTTTGCTGGTAAAATTAACGCTTCCTGCCCACAGTAATACCACTGTTATTGTTAAAGTGAGCAATAGCTCAGGGTTACGCGTGCCTTTAACCTTATGGCAGGCAGATGCGCTCTTTACATATAAAAGTAAGCTTAATTTGCTTTACGGATTATTAATTGGCTTTGTTTTTTCTTTAGCGATTAGCTGTCTTATTTTGTATGCTTTTTCGCGTAAGCAATACTTTGCTTACACGGGCGCTATAACATTAATGCTCAGCATCTTATTATATTTTATTTGTGGCTTTAGTTTCATCCACACACGTTCTGCGGGCACAGTACAACTTATGATCCCCATGTTGGTGATGCTGATAACGGTACTTTTCTTACCTCTACAGCAACAGGTATGTCAGCCTAAAACCGTTACATGGTTTAAAGTGCAAAAAATTATAATAGCTATATATGCACTGCTTATTGCGTTTGTTTGGCTTTTTCCCACACTTGTTGTCACCTTATTTTGCTTTATTACCACTCCCATTGTTTTAGGCTACTATGTTGTAACAACCTTACTTTGTATTCGCCAAAACCCATCAGAACCCCAAAAAGCACTTTTGCTAGCTTTATGCAGCTTTTTAGCCGCAATTGTTTATTTTATTATTACTGTTTCAGGGCTTTATATATTTACAAACAGTAGAGTGGCTTTTGTGTTTATTTGCTCTCTTAGCTGCGCTTTCTCCCTTGGATATGCGGTGATGAAACTCTTTATTTTACAGCGCGATGAACAAGTAACTACTCAACAAACCTTAATAGCCAAAAGTGCTGCCCAAGATGCCTTATTACATGAGCGGCTATCTTTACAAGAAAGCGTGCGTCAAGAGCTCGAAACACAAGTAGATGAGCGTACTTTTGAGTTACAAGTAACACTAAGAGAACTAGAAGAAAAAAACCGTGAGCTTGAACAGCTAAACATGGAAGATCCCTTAACTGGTATTAAAAACCGGCGCTTTTTTGATAAAAAATTAGTGATGGAGTTGCGCCGCTCGCGTCGCGAACAAACACCATTAAGTGTTATTATGCTTGATATAGACAAATTTAAGGTAATAAACGATACCTATGGCCACCTAACTGGCGATCAGGTTATTCGTACTGCTGCTGATACTATTAAAAAGCAATTACAGCGCCCGCTTGATGAAGTAGCACGTTACGGCGGCGAAGAATTTGTGGTGTTATTACCCAATACCCAAAATGATGGCGCGATAGCCATTGCTGAAAAAATTCGCCACGCTATTGCTACTAATAATGTGCATGTGGCTGGCACTACTATTTCATTTACAATCAGCGCGGGAGTGTATACTAGCGTTGCTGAAGATATAAATAATCCTGA
Source organism: Pseudoalteromonas nigrifaciens (assembly GCF_002221505.1). Lineage (NCBI taxonomy): Bacteria > Pseudomonadati > Pseudomonadota > Gammaproteobacteria > Alteromonadales > Pseudoalteromonadaceae > Pseudoalteromonas > Pseudoalteromonas nigrifaciens. Next base: position 3,412,033 of record NZ_CP011036.1, read on the forward strand.
AATTTTTACCGAACGTGCCGACAAAGCACTGTATTTTGCCAAGCAGCATGGTCGTAACCAAGTGATTAATTTTCCAATCCCACAATCCAAAAGTAGGAGCGTATAAATATGGCCCAATCTGGTCTAGATCTTTTCCCATATACTCGCATGCGCAGAATGCGCCGCGATGATTTTTCACGCCGTCTTATGGCTGAAAACCAGCTTAGCGTTAATGATCTTATTTATCCGGTATTTGTACTCGAAGGTAAAAACCGTCGTGAAGCAATTGAATCAATGCCCGGTATCGAGCGCTTATCAATTGACTTACTGCTTATAGAAGCCAAAGAACTGGTTGAGCTCGGTGTGCCCGCCATTGCTATTTTCCCGGTAACACCGGCCGACAAAAAGTCATTACATGCTGAAGAAGCGTATAGCGATGATGGTTTAGCACAACGTACAGTACGTGCATTAAAAGAAGCATTCCCTGAGTTAGGTGTAATTACTGATGCCGCGCTAGACCCGTTTACCACCCACGGACAAGACGGCATTATTGATGAAAGTGGCTATGTAATTAACGACATCACAACTGACATACTAGTTAAGCAAGCACTGTCGCACGCCCGAGCAGGTGCTGACGTTATTGCCCCTTCGGACATGATGGATGGCAGAATTGCCGCTATTCGCGAGGCACTTGAAGCCGATGGCTACATTCACACTCGCATTATGGCTTACTCAGCTAAATACGCCTCAAGCTATTATGGCCCATTTAGAGACGCGGTAGGCTCTGCCGGTAACTTAAAGGGTGCTGATAAAAAAACCTATCAAATGGATCCAGCTAATTCTGACGAAGCCATTCGCGAGGTCGCGCTTGATTTGCAAGAAGGCGCCGACATGGTAATGGTTAAACCTGGCATGCCATATTTGGATGTTGTACGCCGAGTTAAAGATGAGTTTGGCGTGCCAACCTTCGCTTATCAAGTAAGTGGGGAATACGCTATGCACAAAGCTGCTATTGATAACGGCTGGTTAGCTGAAGAGGCCACTATCATGGAGTCGTTACTGGCGTTTAAACGTGCTGGCGCCGACGGCATTCTTACCTATTTTGCTAAGCAAGCTGCACAATACTTAGCTAAAAAGTAAGCCTTACAAGGCGGGCAACAAGCCCGCCTTACTTTGCATTTACAATCATTCACACTGAATATTATTTTTGTAATATTTATTCTCTAAACTAATATCCTATCTGGAATTATAAACGGGAATAATGACCAATGTTTAAAACAAAAATAACCCCATTAGCGCTTATTATTGCAAGCATTAGTGCATCAGCCTCTGCCGAACTGATAATTTCTGAATATGTTGAGGGAAGTGGCTTTAATAAAGCTATTGAGATTTATAACACATCATCCGCAGAGGTTTCTTTAAATGGCTACTCACTTAGCTTGTATTCAAATGGCTCTGGATCAGCCAGTGTAACTGAAGAGCTTACGGGGTTGCTTGCTGCAAACAGTACCTATGTTATTGTCACTTCAGACTCTAGAGCAAATGATGAGCTTAAATTAAAAGCTCAGCTATTTAGTGGTGCAGTTAACTTTAATGGTGACGACGCATTAGTACTAATGCAAGGCTCTAATGTTATTGACAGTTTTGGGCAGCGTGGGGTAAAAGAAATTTGGTCTGCCGGGGGCGTAACTACAAAAGATAAAACGCTACGCCGTAAGGAAAATATTCTTATTGGTCGGGCAACCCCTGACTCCACTTTTAACCCAAGTGACGAATGGCTACAATTTGATAAAAACGACTTTTCAGGGCTAGGTTTTTTTGGTATCGGCACAACACCTGAACCTGAACCAGAGCCACTTGAACCACTGATATGTGGCAACGATAAAACAACCATTAACGCCATTCAAGGTACTGGTGCTGCCAGCCCATTGGTTAATACTACAGTAGAGTTAGAAGGGGTTGTAACGGCCAACTTCCAAGGTGACAATCAGTTAAAAGGCTTTTTTATTAGCTCTTTACCTGTTGATGACGATACTAACCCACTAACCTCTGAAGGCATCTTTGTTTATTTTGCAGCAGCAAATGTGAGTGTAGGCGACCATGTGCGTGTACAAGGCAGTGTTGAAGAGTATTTCAATGCCACTCAAATTGGTAGCGTTACCCAAGTGGCCGTTTGCAATTCGGGTTTAACTGTATCAGCAACTAAAATCTCACTCCCAGTTACAAATACAACAGATTTAGAAGCATTTGAAGGCATGCTTATTACACTAGAGCAGCCATTAATAGTGACTAATAACTTTGGTTTAGGACGCTATGGTGAAATAGAGCTGGCAACCGAGCGTTTGTATCAAGGTACACAAGTTGCCCTGCCCGGTGATGCCGCCAACACACTTGAAGCGAATAACTTAACTAAAAGAATTCTTTTAGACGATGGCTCAACTTTACAAAATATTGAGCCAATTTACCCTATACCGGGTTTATCTGCCGAAAATACGCTACGCACTGGCGATACCGTTAACACTGTAACTGGGGTGCTTGCATATAGCTTTGATACTTATCGCATTCACCCTACCATAACACCGCAGTTTATCACTACCAATGCACGTAAAAATGCTCCCGAACTTCACGTAGATGCGGATCTAAGGGTAGCTAGCTTTAACGTTCTTAATTATTTTAATGGCGATGGTCAGGGGGCCGGATTCCCCACTAGTCGTGGTGCCGATAGTGAAGCTGAGTTTATTCGTCAAGAAGCTAAAATTGTTAGTGCTATTAGTGCAATACAAGCCGATGTTATTGGCTTAATGGAAATAGAAAACGATGGCTTTGGTGAGTTTAGTGCAATTGCTAGCTTAGTAAATGCGCTTAACGACTTTGACACAGCTAACCAGTATGCATTTGTTAATTTTGGCCTTGATAAAATTGGTAGTGATGCAATTACCACAGCCTTAATCTATCGTGTAAATAGAGTAGTAGAAGTAGGTAGTGCAGCAATCACCACACAACCTCCGTTTGACTTTGGAAACCGCCCACCAATTGCACAAAGCTTTAAAGTATTAGCAACAGATGAGGTATTTACCGCTGCAGTAGCGCACCTTAAATCAAAAGGTGGTTGCAGTAGCGCAACAGGAGCAAACCAAGATAAAAGTGATGGCCAAGCATGTTGGAATGAAACACGCGTTGCCGGCGCTAATGCATACGCAAGCTGGCTTAATAGCAAGCCAACCGGTATTGATGATGAGGATATTATTCTTATTGGTGATTTAAATGCCTATGCCATGGAAGATCCTATTCGTGCATTTGCCGACAATGGCTATAAAAATGCAGTTGCAGAGCTTGATGGTAATACCCTTGGCTACTCTTATAGTTTTTCTGGACGTGCGGGTAGCTTAGATTATGCCTTAGTAAGCCCATCATTATTAAGCAAAATAGTTGCAACGAATGATTGGCATATTAATGCCGATGAGCCCACTTTACTCGATTACAATGTCGAGTTTAAAAGTGATGCTCAACAATCAAGCTTATACGCAGCAGGCCCATATCGTGCATCAGATCACGATCCAATAATTGTTGATATAAAATCTGAGGTTATTTTAACACCTGAGGAGCAAACCCCAGTTATAGCAGCTAACCAGACATTTATTGTTAATGAAAATAGCCCTGTTGGTACTGTGATTGGCCAGTTAGCGTTTAGCGATCCAAATGCTAATGACTCTCCCGTTGTTAAATTTATTGTGTCGGGTAGCAATAGCGTAACTATTAACAACCAGGGTCAGATCGTGGTGACTGCTGAACTTGATTATGAACAACAAAGTCTTATTACTTTAGTTGTGCAAGCCCAGGATAGTGCTGACAATATATCATTAGAGCAAACAGTTACTATAAATGTTAATAGTGATGAGGCTCAAAATGATGACGATGACTCTGGCTCATTATTTTGGTTAACTATTTTTTTGGTACCTCTTACTTTATTTCGCAGGTTTAAAAGCTAAAAGCCAACACTATAATTGTTAAAAAGCCGCTGTTGCGGCTTTTCTCTTTTTACACAAATGTAATTCAGACAAGCTTCAGTAAACTTTGTGTACTATCCGTACTAAATCTACTCACTCTCGTATTTAGCCTGTAAACAACAAAGCATACTTGAGCCTTTTTATACGTTTATTATTAAAAGTACCAATGAAACAAATTAATAAATCGATATTAATCTTAACTGTAAAAATAAGTCATGTTTTTATAAAGGAACGAAAATGAAAGCACCAATTCACCTAATATCAACATGGAAAAAAGCCTCAGTACCATTACTTAGCTTGTTTCTTGTTTTTTCAGCTCAGCAAGCATTTTCCGCCACGCTTGACGTTGCCATCCCGCAAGACAGTTTATTTGATGTGATCAGCGCCCGCGCTCAAAAATTAGCGAGTGAGGAGTATATTGCCCCTAAAAACATCGAGCTAGATGCGCTAAATAATATTGAGTATCAAGATTATCGCTCTATTCGTTTTAAACAAGACAAGTCAATGTGGAAAGGTGAAGGTCTTTACGAGCTACAGTTGTTTCACCCCGGCTTTTTATATAAAACACCAGTAACAATTAATACAGTTGATAGCGATTCTAAACTTAGCCGTTTGCCGTTTAGTACTGACTTTTATCAGTACGATGGTACTGCAGCACCTTTAAAAGATGAAATAGCCAAGAGTGTTGCCAATAAACAATTAGGCCATGCTGGATTTAGGCTGCATTACCCAATTAATACCACTGAGTACAAAGATGAAGTAATGGTGTTTCAAGGTGCTTCTTATTTTAGAGTTGTTGGGCCTAATCAAGTGTATGGCCTATCGGCGCGAGGGTTAGCAATTGATACTGCTGAAGCGTCTGGTGAGGAGTTTCCTGTGTTTAAAGAGTTTTGGCTAGTAAAACCACAGCCAGAACAAACTAACATTATCATTTTTGCACTGCTTGATAGCCCATCGGTTGCCGGCGCTTATAAGTTTAGTATTGACCCTACCACCAACACCAGCGTTAAAGTAGATATGCAAATTTTTGCCCGTAAAGACGTGAAAAAATTAGGCGTAGCACCACTAACAAGCATGTTTTATCACGGCGAAAACAGCACTAAGTTTTTTGACGATTACCGCCCAGAAGTGCATGACTCAGACGGACTGTTAACCCAATCTCAGGATAACAACTGGATTTGGCGTCCGCTTAATAATCCGTCGCAACTTAGCGTAACCTCTTTTTCATACGAGAACCCTAAGGGATTTGGCTTAGCGCAACGTGATCGTGAATTTAATAATTACTTTGATATTGAAGCGCATTATCACAACCGCCCTAGCCTGTGGATAGAGCCTGAAGGTGACTGGGGAAATGGTCGAGTAGAGCTGGTAGAAATACCGACAGATACAGAAACAAACGACAACATAGTGAGCTACTGGGTACCTGAAAAACCATTTAAAGCAGGCGATTCGTTAAAGCTAAGCTATAAAATGACCACCTTTAATGCTTACTTAACTCAGCATGATAAGGCACGCGCAGTTCGCACTCGCATTGGTAGCGCGGCATTACCGGGTGAAGATAATCCGCCACCTAAAAGCCATCGCCAATTTACGGTTGATTTTGCTGGGCCTGATATAAATAAGCTTTCAGAAAAGTTAAATTTAAATGCCGACATCCAATTAACAACGGGTGAGGTTAGAGATGTAACTGTGCAAAAATTACCTGATTCATTAGGCTGGCGAGTTGCTTTTAAAATAGCTCCACAAAACGGTAAACCTGTAGACATGCGCTTATCGTTAAAGCTGCATGATAAAGAAATTAGCGAGGTATGGAGTTATGTTTGGTATCCAAATGACATCAAGTAAACAAACCACCAAAATATCTATGCCCTTTAAGGCACTTCGTATTTGGTTATTTGCCATTGCCGCAATTGGTATATCTGCGTATGGCATCTCTATTATGTTTGAAATTTTAAACTCAAATGGTATGACACCACTTGAATATGCTTTGCTGGCATTATTTTCAATTACCTTTGCATGGATTGTTACCGCATTTTGTAGTGGTACTATAGGGTTTGTACTGCAGTTACTGCGTATTGATCCGCTTACCCTTAGGCGCATAAAACCTATAAAGCTTGATAGTCAGGCATTTTCTCAGCAAAAAACTGCCATAGTAATGCCTATTTATAACGAAGATACACACCGCGTTATTGCAGGCTTTGAAGTGAGCTTACAGTCATTAAAAGAGACTGGGGAATTAGCCAACTTTGATTTTTATTTACTCAGTGATACACAAGATCCAACAATAGCTAAAAATGAACTAAGTGCTTGGCATGCTTTGTGTGAGCGCCTAGGCGAGACATCAAAGCAGTTGTTTTATCGTCGCCGCGAAGATAATAAACACCGTAAAGTAGGTAATTTAACCGACTTTTGTGAGCGCTGGGGAAGCCAGTACGATCATATGATTGTGCTTGATGCCGACAGCGTTATGACAGGTAAATGCATGCTAGAGCTAACGGCAAGCATGATTAACAACCCGCAAGTAGGACTTATTCAAACCATTCCTATTCCGGTACGCCAAGATACCTTTTTTGGTCGTTTTTTACAGTTTGCTTCGGTACTTTATAGCCCTATGCTGGCAACAGGATCGGCATTTTGGCAAACCGATAAAGCAAACTACTGGGGCCATAATGCCATAATTAGAGTAAGCGCATTTATTGACTGCTGTGGTTTACCCACACTTAAAGGCAATGCTCCTTTTGGTGGTGAAATACTCAGCCATGACTTTGTAGAAGCATCATTACTACACAGTGCAAATTGGGAAGTATTACTACTTGCAGATATTGAAGGCAGCTATGAAGAAGTCCCAAGTAATATTTTAGATTATGCCGTGCGCGACAGACGTTGGGTACAGGGTAATATTCAACACATTGGATTACTCCCGTCACCAAAGTTAAAGCTGATGAGCAAATTTCACTTTTTACTTGGCGCTACCGCTTATATTTCGTCATTAATATGGTTACTTATGCTCGCGTTAAGTACGGTTGATGCCGTAACACGTGCTTTAAATAGCGACGTTTATTTTAACCGCGCTTATCAATTGTTCCCTACTTGGCAAATAGCTAAAACCGATTTAATTGATGCTCTGCTCTATCTTACTATTGTTATTTTATTGCTACCAAAACTAATGGGTATAATCGTAACCTTGGTGCACAGAAAAAACCGCTTCGGTGGTGCTATTAAGCTTACGTTAGGCGCAATTATAGAAACAGTTTTTGCTATTGTCATGGCTCCATTAATGATGGTGTTTCATGCTTATTTTGTTGTTTGTGTGTTTTTAGGCAAAAAAGTTAAGTGGGATGCTCAACCACGAGAAGGCCGTATGGTGCCATGGAAAGAAGCGTTTAGTTATACGTTATTTTCTACTTTGGTCGCTATTGCTTGGGGTAGCACAGCGTATTACTTCACGCCGGTATTTTTTTGGTGGCTATCACCTATATTACTAGGTTTAGTACTAGCTGCACCTATAGTGCGTTATTCAAGCAGTATAAAACTGGGGGTTAAACTCAGAAAGCTAGGTATATTTATCTGCCCTAGTGAAGTAGATAACGATACCATGCTAGAGGCACTTAAAGTGCACCTTAAAGAGATTTCGGTACCCACCGCAGGGCAATACCCTTTAACTATACCCGCATTGCCAAAAGAGCACTTGGTTACCATGCCAATACAAAGCTTTAATAAGTCACGCTCGCCAAAGATGAAAGCGCTAAAAGAAAAGCTAATTAAAAAGCTTAGCTAGCGCCACACTTTAAAATAAAAAAGGAGCTACAAATAGCTCCTTTTTTATTGTCGGCAATTAGCTGTTTACACCTTTTTTATTAATTGTATTAAATTAGTAGCGTTTATAGGCAAAGGTATACCACTCAACAATAATATCATGGAGTATAGCGCATCATCTATTAAGCGACAATTACGGTGGCCGGTCTAGCGACAATTATCTTGGCCGGTTGATCTGATAAGGTTCGGTACAGCAGAACGGAGGAGTTCACTGTGCCGGGAACACGAATCACTGATCAGCAGGTCACTATTTATATGAAACATAGAAAACGTAATAGCCAAGTTATCGCGGCTGCGAAAGCAGGTATTTCTGAACGTTCAGCAAGGCGCATTGATAAACTGGATGAGCAGCCATTGTCTAATAAACGCCAATGGCGAACGCGTATAGATCCACTTGAGTCTATCTGGGACAGTATTGTTGTCCCTCTACTTCAAGGTGATGCAACGTTAACTCCGGTGGGAATTTTTGATCACCTTTGCGAGTTTCACACCGACAAATTTAACCCTAGCTCACGGCGTACATTAGAGCGTCGAATTCACAAATGGCGAGCACTGTATGGCTCAAGCAAAGAGGTCGTATTCCTGCAAACACACGAGTATGGCCTATTAGGCATGTGTGATTTTACACATGTGAAGTCACCCGTTACCATTGCTAGTGAACCCTTAAAGCATATGTTGTTTCATTATCGTATGCCCGCCAGTGGCTGGGCTTATGCCCAAGTGATTTACGGCGGTGAAAGCTTTGCTGCTTTTTCTGATGGCGTGCAAAACGCATTTAAAGCAGCCGGCGGTGTGCCTAAAGAAGTGCGTACAGACAGTCTGAGTGCCGCCTATCGTAATCACACTAATGATAACGATTTTACAGAGCGCTTTAATGAATTAGTCACCCATTATGGCTTTAAAGCGACCCGCAATAACCGTGGTATTGCGCATGAAAATGGGGCTATTGAGAGCCCTCATGGGCATCTTAAATCGCAACTGGAGCAAGCATTAAAAATCCGTGGTAGTTATGACTTTCAGACAAGAGAAGTCTATGAATCGTTTGTTGCCGACATTGTAGCTCGCCGTAATCGCCGTGTAAGTGATAAATACGCAGTAGAGCAGCGACAATTACATGCTTTACCACGGACGATGAGCGTCAATTACACCGAGCATTATCTAACGGTGTCACGTACGAGTACTATTTCGTTGAAACGTGTTACCTATAGCGTCCCGTCACGCCTTATTGGTAGCCGATTACTTGTTCGTTTATATGACAACCGTTTAGAGCTGCGCTATGGCAGCGATTTAGTTCAAACGTTAGCGCGTGTCTATGCTTCTAAAGGATGCCGTGCACGTAATATTAGTTACTTGCATGTTATTGACGCACTGGTTAAAAAACCATTGGCATTTCGCTACTCACAACTACGTGACGACTTACTTCCAAGCGACAATTACAAAGCTATTTGGGAATACGTTAATGCCCACCTTTTAGCGGATGAAGCGAGCTATTACATGGTGAAATTGCTCCATTTAGCGAAGCAAAGTGGGTGTGAACGTCAATTAGGACGATTTGTAGCAGCGTCAATTACTCAGCGACAATTACCGGCCATCCGAGAATGTGAAGCGCAATTTTTAGTGATTGCATCAAACATACCCACAATAACAATAAAGCAACACAGCTTGAGCGCTTATAGCAGCATGATACCGGGAGGTCTACATGGATAACTTCACGGCCTCGTTACCTTTAATGCTGAAACAATTAAAGCTTAGCACCATGCTTCAACAGTGGAATACTCTGGGCAAAAAAGCGATAGAAGAACAATGGAGCCCACAGCAATACTTATCTGAGCTGTGCCATATTGAACTTGCGACACGCGATGACAAACGCCTTCAGCGGCTTTTAAAAGATGCAAAATTGCCCGTGGGTAAACACCTTAGCAGCTTCGACTTTACCCTTGTTGATGGGGTTAGTAAGCCCCTTGTTGCTGATTTAATAAATCAGCCGGATTGGTTGAAGTACGGTGGCAATATATTGTTATTTGGCGCCAGTGGTCTTGGTAAAACGCATATCGCCAGTAGCATCGGTTATGGCCTTATCGAGCAGGGCCATAAAGTTAAGTTTGTTGCCGCGTCAGCGATTGTTCAACAACTCCAGCAAGCAAAGCGACATTTACGCTTGCAAGACGAACTTGTAAAGCTCGATAAATACAGCTTATTAATCGTTGATGACGTTGGTTACGTTCGAAAAACGGAACAGGAAACGAGTGTGCTGTTTGAATTGATAGCCCATCGCTATGAGCGACACAGCATGATCATCACATCAAACAAATCATTCGAACAATGGGATGAACTATTTGATGATTCAACGATGACTGTCGCGGCAATCGATCGCTTGGTTCATCATGCAACGATTATTCATTGCGAAGGTGAAAGTTACCGACGCAAAACAGCGCTCAATAAGAGCAAATAAAATTCGGTGTCAACCGGCCAAGATAATTGACGCGGAACCGGCCAAGTTAATTGACGCTAGATACATCATCGCAATACTCCTCACACTATATAACTTTTCATACACACAGCTAAGTTAATAACTCATTGGGCTCGCTGTAATCGTTATATTTAACGCCAAATTAACGCATGCTGGGCATTTACGCGCCGTTATTACCTAGCCTTAAAAGGAAACGCAATGCTGTAAATTTAACCTCGAAAGATAAGCACACCCTAATATATCAATTTTATTATGGGCAATAAAAAACCCGCAACATGTGCGGGTTTTTTTAAAGAGTTAAGGTGCTAATTACTTAGCAGCTTTTTTCTCTTTTTCTGCAGCGATTACAGCTTCAGCAACGTTATTAGGACATGGTGCGTAATGTGAGAACTCCATAGAGAACTGACCACGACCTGATGTCATTGTACGTAATGAACCGATGTAACCGAACATTTCTGATAACGGTACGTCTACTTTAATGCGAACGCCAGTTAAACCAGGCTCTTGGTCTTTCATCATACCACGACGACGGTTAAGGTCACCGATTACGTCACCTACATGATCTTCCGGCGTGAACACGTCAACTTTCATGATTGGCTCAAGAAGTTGTGCACCCGCTTTAGGGATAGATTGACGGAAAGCACCTTTAGCAGCGATTTCGAACGCGATTGCTGATGAATCCACTGCGTGGAAGCCACCATCAAAAAGCTCAACTTCAACGTCAAGTACTGGGAAGCCAGCTAGAACACCAGTGCCCATCATTGACTTAAAGCCTTTCTCAACTGCAGGCCAGAATTCTTTAGGTACGTTACCACCAACAACAGATGATTTAAACGTGAAACCAGAAGCAACTTCGCCTGGCTTAATACGGTAATCAATTTTACCGAACTGACCAGAACCACCAGACTGTTTCTTATGCGTGTAGCTATCTTCAATTTCTTTAGTGATAGTTTCACGGTAAGCAACCTGTGGTTGACCAACAATAAGGTCTACACCGTAAGTACGCTTAAGGATATCTACTTTGATATCTAAGTGAAGCTCGCCCATTCCTTTAAGAATAGTTTCGCCTGAATCTTCATCAGTCTCAACTTGGAAAGATGGATCTTCTGCAACCATTTTACCGATAGCAACACCCATTTTCTCATTACCGCCTTTATCTTTAGGCTGTACAGCAATCGAGATTACTGGAGTTGGGAATACCATTGGCTCAAGTGTTACTGGGTGCTTAGGATCACATAATGTGTGACCAGTTTGCACGTTTTTCATGCCTACGATAGCAATGATGTCACCAGCTTGTGCGCTAGCTAATTCATTACGGTCATCTGCTTGCATCTCAACCATACGGCCAACACGCTCAGTTTTACCAGTAAACGCATTAAGGATAGTGTCACCCTTGTTTAGTTTACCTGAGTAAATACGTACGAATGTTAACGCACCAAAACGGTCATCCATTATTTTGAATGCTAACGCTTTAAATGGTAGGTCTGTAGATACGATAGCGAATTCGCCGTTTTCATTACCTTCTTCATCCATAAGAGGTTGAGGATCAACTTCTGTAGGAGATGGTAAGTAATCAACAACTGCGTCAAGAATAAGCTGCATACCTTTGTTTTTGTATGCTGAGCCACAGTATGTTGGGAAGAAAGCAAGGTCACGAGTACCTTTACGGATACAACGCTTCACATCTTCAATTGAAGGGATTACACCTTCCATGTACGTTTCTAGTAGCTCATCGTCTTGCTCAACAGCAGTTTCGATAAGTAACTCATGGTATTCCTCAACTTGGTCAACCATGTCTGCAGGAACGTCTTCAATAGTGTAGTTTTCTGGAAGACCAGTCGCATCCCAAACATATGCTTGCTTGGTTAAAACGTCAACAACACCAACAAACTCATCTTCTCTACCGATTGGTAAAGTCATGATTAATGGAGTTGCACCAAGTACTTTTTGTACTTGATTAGTTACACGGAAGAAATCAGCACCCATACGGTCTAATTTGTTTACGAAAATAACACGTGCTACACCTGACTCATTCGCATAACGCCAGTTAGTTTCTGATTGTGGTTCAACACCACCAGAGCCACAGAATACACCGATGCCGCCATCTAATACTTTAAGTGAACGGTAAACTTCAACAGTGAAGTCAACGTGTCCAGGAGTATCGATAACGTTAAAACGGTGATCTTTCCAGAAACAGCTTACAGCCGCAGACTGAATAGTAATACCACGCTCAGCTTCTTGATCCATGAAATCTGTAACTGATGTGCCATCGTGCGTGTCACCACTTTTGTGGATTTTACCAGTAAGCTTTAGTATACGCTCAGTGGTGGTAGTTTTACCCGCATCAACGTGCGCGAAAATACCAATGTTTCTGTACTTCGATAAATCTGCCATTAGTTTACTCTTAATAAAGTCGAAAAATTATTCGGCCAGAGTATAACATCACTTAAAGCGAACATCACCATAGAAGTCGCTTAAAATGCAGCCAATTATATAAAAAAAATAATCCATCCTTTGAAATAGCTATTTTTTGTAGTGCGAGCGAGCGATCTATTTACCTAATGAGGCCTTACCTTACTCTGTACTCTTTATTTTATTGGCATATTTTATAGCAACGCTCTGGACGACCAATACTACCATAGCTTTGATCGGCTCTAACCTGTTCCGCTTCAAGCATATATTCTAGATATCGGCGAGCAGTCGATCGGCTTACACCCACTAAATCGCCCATTTGCTGAGCTGTAAATGCTGTTTCTTTATGTTCATTAAATGCAGTTATTATTTTTTTTAAGGTAAGCGAGTCGACTCCTTTGGGTAAGCGTGTTGTGGTGCTAACGCGCTCTTTTGAACCAAATAGAGTATCAACCATAGACTGCGTTACCTCAACAGCAGCCGAAAAACATTGTTGCCGAGCTTCAAAACGTGCCAGAGCTTGATCTAACCTACTTAACATGAGTGGTTTTACTAAAAAGTCACTGGCGCCTAACTGCATTGCTTTTTCGAGTATTTCCACTTCTTTTGCCGCTGTGAGCAACATCACTTCGCTTTTTATGTTTAAGCGGCGCAAATCACTCAATAAGTCTAAGCCGTTACCGTCGGGCAAATGAATATCAAGTAACACTAAATCTGGATTAACTGCCTGCAACAAAGCCTTTGCCGTAGCTAAGTTACCGGCAATGCCCACTACCTGATACTGCCCTTGCCTGAGACTTTGCTTGGGTGTGTTGTTTCCTGCAACACCATTGGGTAGCAGTAAATATTGTGCTAATAACTGCGCAACCTCTACTTCATCTTCCACTATCACTACTGAGTACGTCATGTTTTATTACTCTTATTATTTGGGGATATAAACACTGAGGCGCGCACCCAGTAGATCTGATTCACCTATTTCTAAACTCCCACCGCACGAATCTAAATTAGTTTTAACTAAATACAAACCAATTCCATGTTCCGCCCCCGACTTAGAGCTGTATTGTGGGGTAAATATCACATTATGATCAGGTCCTAAACCAAAACCGCTATCTTCTACATCAAAAAGTAGCGTTTTGCTGGTTTCATCAACCGTTACCCGCACTTTAGCAGCACGAGTATCTGATGCTCGAATGGCCGCATCAATCGCGTTGTCGATTAGGTTACCTAAAATAGATACCACCCGCTCTAAAATATCTTTGCGAGTTATTTCACCAAGCAAGCTATCAGGGTTAAGCGTTAACACCACATTTAACTCTCTTGCTTTATGGTATTTACCAACTAACAAACCTGCAAGCACAGGATCTTGTATTCGCTCTAACAAGTTATGTATTTGCGCCTGCGATCCTTGGCTTTCTTGACCTATAATTTCAATCGCTTGCTCATTTTTGCCCATTTGCACTAACGCCCCAATTAAATTGAGCTTATTTGAATAGTCATGAGTTTGCACTCTTAACAGCTCCGCAAACGCTTGCACTTTAGTAAGTTGTTGGCTTAAATATTCGAGTTCATCAGAGGGGCGCATACTAAGTAAAATGCCATCAGCTTGGCCTTGTACCTGCAAAGCAAAGCGCGATAATATTATTCGTTTATCGGCGGCAAATAGTTCAAACCCTACTATTTCACGTGACTGGTTACGCAGCAAAAATTCAGCATGCTCAGGAAGTAAATCAGCAAGCGTGAGGGGTTGGTGAGTATAAGCAAGAGGTTTATCTAAAATTTCGCAAGCACGTTGATTCAACTTACGTACATTCCCCTCGGGGTCGAGCGCAATTATACCGTTACGCACCGTATTTAAAATAGCATTTTGTTCTGAAAACAACCGCGCAATCTCATCTGGCTGTAAACCAAAAATAGCATTTCGCACCCGCTGACCAATATAAATAGCCACCACAATACTTAAGCCCACCACCACTAAGCCCCAAATTAAAATCTCAATACTGCGAGAACGTATAAGAGGGTCAATTGACTGTACTAAAAACCCGACCGATACCAAGCCTATTATTTGGTTATTATTCGAATAAACAGGCACCTTACCGCGAATTGACTCTCCTAAACTGCCACGGGCAAGCGAAATATAGCGCTCACCCTTTAATGCAGCTTGGCTATCGCCACCCACCATACGCTTGCCAATTTTCTTTTCATCAGGATGCACAATACGCAATGCATTTTCATCGCCAATAACAATAAAGTCGGCTCCAGTGAGTTGCCTTATTTCTTCTACTTCCTCGTTAATAGCCAATAAATCTTTTGGATTTTGCAGTGCTTTTATAACATCAACGCGTGAGGCTATACTGCTGGCAACGGCCAATGCTTTGTCGCCAATGTGACTATGTAAGCTTTGCGCCGTAAGCTGATACACCAACGCGCCAAACAACAATGCTTGTAATACACATAAACCGGTTACCCAAATAATTAGCCGAGTTTCTAGGCGTTTAGGTTTTTTAACCATATGTTGCAATGGGCTTAGCGGGTTGGTGTTTTTCATTTTATGACTCTGTTAAGCCTGCTCTTGAAGCGCAGCTTTATCTGCACGGCGCTGCATTAAGTAATCTTTTAACGGAAATAAAAGCACTAAAATTGAAATAACAAATATACTCAATGTAAGTGGGCGATCCCATAAAAAGCTCAATGAACCATCAGAAATCATCATAGAGCGACGGAAATTACGTTCTATCATATCACCCAAAATAAAACCGAGTAATAAAGGTGCCATAGGAAAAGCTAATAATCGTAATACCAACGCCACTAAGGCAAATCCCACCATCATAAATAAGTCAAAGGTATTAAAAGACACCAAATACACACCAATTAAGCTAAAGAACAAAATCATTACTGTGAGTACCGATTTGGGCATAGCTAATACTTTTGCAAAGTAAGGAATAAGCGGTAAGTTTAAAATAAGCAGCACTATATTACCAAAGTACATACTAACAATAACAGACCAAAAAACACTGGGGTTTTCTTGCATAAGCATTGGCCCTGGTTGTATACCATAGGCAATTAATGCCCCTAGCATAATAGCCGTAGTACCTGAGCCCGGAATACCTAGCGTTAACAAAGGTACAAATGAGCCAGTACATGCCGCATTATTAGCCGATTCGGGTGCAGCTAAACCACGTAATGAGCCTTTACCAAATTTTTCTTTTAAGCCTTTCGGTGCTAAGTTGCGCTCGGTTGCATAAGCCATAAAACTTGCAATAGTTGCGCCTGCGCCCGGTAACACACCGACAATAAAGCCCAAAATAGACGAGCGACCAATCACTGGCGCTATTTCTTTAATCTCGCTTTTAGTTAACTTAGTTGAACCTATTTGCGGCGTATCTGAATCGTTAATATTTTTGGCGTCTTTTTTCTCTGGTTTTACTACGTTAACTAACGCTTCTGCTAATGCAAAGGTTGCCATAGCCACTAATAAAAAGCTAATACCATCAAGTAAGTCCGCTTGGCCAAAAGTAAATCGGTCGGTGCCCGATGAAGGATCGATGCCAACAGTAGCAAGCATTAGCCCAAATACCGTCATCATCATCGCTTTTAAAAATTGTCCTTTATTAGAAAACGCTGCAATTGCGGTTAAGCCTAAAAACATCAGCACTACATAATCTGGTGATTGAAAACTCAGCGATACTTTAGCTAATAAAGGTGCGGCAACCATTAACAATATAGCGCCGATAGTGCCCCCTATAAAGGAGGAGTAGGCAGCAATTGCCAATGCTTTACCTGCATGGCCTTGTTTTGCCAGTGGGTAGCCATCAAAGGAGGATGCCACCGTACCCGCAACCCCTGGTGCGTTAATTAAAATAGATGAAGTAGAACCACCAAAAATGGCACCATAATAAACACCTGCCATTAAAATCATGCCTGAGTCGGCACCTATGCTATAAGTAATCGGGATCATTAATGCAATCGCAGTAATTGGCCCTAACCCCGGTAACATACCAATAAAAGTGCCCACTAGGCAGCCAGCAATCACATACATTAAATTATTAAAGTCGAGCACGGTCGACAAACCAAGCATAATTCCATCAAACATAATTTAACTCCACAAATCGCCCGGAACTAAGTAAATACCTAGCACTTGAGTCATTAAAAACCAAAACACCACAGCAACCGGAATCGATGCAAATAATAAAATACCTTTGCGCCTTTCACCCATTACAAAAAAGCCTGCTAACAAAAATGTACTGGTCGAAATTAAAAACCCAACCGGCTCTAACATGGCGCTATAAATCACCATTAGCACTAATAAGCTAATAGTACGCAGTACATGTGATTTTTCGAGGTTTTCATCGGTAGCTTCTTTTTCGCTTGGTTTAAGTAATGTTGTAGCAATAGCAAGTAAACACACCACAATACCAAACGCGGCATATACTTTAGGTAGAGTTGCAGAAGTAACCGTTTCGTATTCTTCAAACGGTAAAAGTGGAATTTGCCATGCAACAACGGCGTACAGGGTAAATAGCGCCAAGAATAAACTTGGCCCTAGTAATTCGCGATTCATCATTTTAAACCTCGATTATTGCAATGTACGGATAAAGCCAAGCTCTTCCATCACTACTTTAAGCTGCGCTTCTTGCGCTTCTAATGACTTAATAAACTGCTCTTTTTCTTGGAATAAATTTAACCAACCGTTACGTGCACGGACAACTTCCCACTCAGGAGTACTTTGTAATTTGCGCAGTTTTTTGGTGTACTCTGCCAATTTTTCAGCAGGTAAGTTCGGCGCTGCAAAAAAACCACGCCAGTTTACAAATTCCATATCGTAACCAAGAGATTTAAGGGTAGGTATTTCTGGGTAATCCGGTAACGGCCCACCTGAGGTAACCGCTAAAATGCGTGCTTGACCACCATTAGCTACTTCTAGTGCTTCACTTAAGCCGGTAGAAAGTAAGTTAACTTCGCCTGATAGTAATCCAGCTTTTGCTTTACCACCGGCGTCGTAAGGAATATAACGTAAACGTCGACCATCAATACCCGCCGCTTTAACTGCTTGCGCTGCAACTAAATGATCCATACTGCCACGCGCAGAACCGCCCGCTACCTTTACTGAGCTTGGATCTTCTTTGATTGATTTAACAACATCTTGCCACGTTTTAAATGGCGAATCGTTACGCACCACAAATGCGCCATAATCGGCAATCATGCTGGCAACAGGAGTTAAATCGCGGTAGCTATAAGGAATGCGACCAGTTAATGCACGCAATACGATAGGTGTTGAGTTAACCATTAAAATATCGCCCTTTTTAGTGCCCGACTCAATTAAGTAAGCAATAGCACGACCGCCGCCGCCACCCGACATATTTTGAAAAGACGCATTATCTTCAATACCTGACTTAACTAAACCTTCGCCTACACCACGTGCTGTTGTATCCCAACCGCCACCAGGGCCGCCAGGTACTAAAAAGTGAATGTCGGCCATTACAAATGGGCTGCTAAGTACCAGCGATGCTGCAAGTACTGTGGTTTTTAGTGATTTAAGTGACTTAAATAATTTCATTGTATGATTCCTTAAAATAAATACTGCATACGCGCACTAAAGCCCATACCAGAGTCTTCATCGCCTACCAAAGCTGTAGTACCAGGGCCTGTCACATCACTGTAAATAAGGTTGCCCATAAACTTAATATCGCTACTGATGTAATAAGATGTGCCTAATGTATAAGTAGTTGCTTGCGTCCCTTGTAAGCTGCTAGTTGCATCCATTTGTGAAACACGCGCAACTAACTCCCATGCATTTTTAATGTTTTTAGGTTGTACAAATAATGCTGAACTTGCTTTGTATTGGCGCTGCTCGCCACCTAAAAAGTAACTTGCCGATACATGAAAACCATCAAAGCGCTCGCCATCTAGCAAGTCTGCGCTATTAACTGCGTTTAACGAGCGGCTTGCATATTCAGCTTCAAGGGTTAAAGAATCTGCTTGGTAAGCAAATTCAAGTCCGCTTTGCGATAAGCTATCAAGTGCTGCGGTTACGCCACCAGCGGCATAATCAACAAGCCTAGTATTAGCTTCGCGAACTTCTCCACGAGCAAAACGCGCACCTAATTCATTGCCGCCCATATCACGATATGAATGCCACGCCCCTAAATGAATCACATCACCCGGTGCAGCACTTGACCACGTTACGCGCCCTGTTGCAGCCAAAGTTAGCCTGTCGTTTTCATCATTACCCGTTGCGCCAAAGGCATCATTTTTATAAACACCCACTGCGTAGCGAAATCCCGAATCTTTAAAGTATTGGTAAGCCGATGCACCCCAACGAAAAAATGGCGAGAAGGTATTTGCTAAACTACTACGCTCAATAGTGTTGATATGTTTTGAGCTGGTTAATGCATTAAGCGATATATCTTCGCGAATTTTACCTGCTTTAATTTTAAGCCCGTTATCAAACGCATAACGTACACGTGCCATAACAATTTCAGCTGTGCCTTCGCCAAATTCGAGTAATAACTTGTGATCCCAATTACCATGCTCGCTAGCAACGTAAGTACGAATACGTCGCGGAAAAAAATCACTGCCGCCAGAGCCGCCATTATCTGCATTGTAAGCGCCATCAAAATAGTTGTAGTCAAGCTGTACGCGTCCACCAAACTCTAAATTAAAACCACTCGATTTTTTTAATGCACTGACTTCTTTTTGTAATGCATCTAATTGCTGTTGTAATTTATCGGTATCGTTATCGGCTAAAACTGATGTGCTCGCTAATGCGGCAGCTACTGCCAAAGCGAGTTGTGTGTTACTTGCTTTCATTGTTGTCTCCACGCTGTGTTGGTGTATTTATTGTCAGGTAGATAAGCGACTACAAACTGCTATCTAAAGCGCAGCTTATTGTTAACGTGAAATTAACTAAATATTTAGACGGTAAGGTGCATTGATGATCTTTACGCGCTTTTTGTGCATAAAAACCATGCGCAAAAAGGACAAAACTAGCCGCGCATTACTCTTTGATTTATAGTGCCTTTATATTTAAAGTGGTTTTATAATAAATAAATTGGTAGCTTTTTAAGTTATAAAAAAACCCGCAACAATGCGGGCTTAATTAATAAGCTATTATTAAAATGTCATTTCGGGTGTGTTTTTAGGGATAATTAAACGCCCCTGTGTTTTCGCTTGAATTTCTTCTACGCTCACTCCGGGGGCGCGCTCTAATAAATGAAATGCACCATCTTTAATTTCCAGTAAGGCCAAGTCGGTAATTACTTTATTAATACACCCCACGCCGGTGAGCGGTAAGCTGCACTCACTGAGTAATTTTGACTCACCATGCTTGTTAGCGTGGGTCATGGTACAAATAATGTTTTTTGCACCAGCCACTAAATCCATCGCACCGCCCATACCTTTTATTAACTTATTGGGGATCATCCAGCTAGCAATATTGCCGTTTTGGTCAACCTCAAAGGCACCCAATACGGTTAAGTCAACATGACCGCCGCGGATCATCGCAAAGCTTTCGGCTGAGTTAAAAATTGCTGCGCCAGTGGCGGCAGTAACGGTTTCTTTACCGGCGTTTATCATATCAGCATCGAGCGCATCGGCAGTAGGATACTGCCCCATACCCAGTAGGCCATTTTCTGATTGCAGCATTACTGCAATATTATCGGGGACATAGTTAGCTACTAAGGTAGGAATACCAATGCCTAAATTAACGTAATAGCCATCTTGTAATTCCATCGCGACTCGCTTGGCGATTTGTTCACGTGTTAATGCCATTAGCTTACTCCTTATTGCTTTGCTGCTTGGGTGGTCACTTTTTCTATGCGTTTTTCAAACACCCCTTTTATAACCCGATCGATATAAATACCGGGAGTGTGTATTTGGCTTGGCTCTAACTCCCCAGGCTCTACAATTTCTTCTACTTCGAGTACAGTTATTTTACCTGCGGTGGCGGCCATAGGATTAAAGTTCATCGCGGTATGGCGATAAATACAATTACCAAAGCGATCCGCTTTCCAGGCTTTTACAATGGCAAAGTCACCGGTAATACTGTGTTCTAACAAGTAGTCTCGACCATTAATATTGCGCGTTTCTTTGCCCTCAGCCACTGGCGTGCCTACTCCAGTGGCGGTATAAAAAGCAGGAATACCTGCACCACCAGCGCGCATTTTTTCAGCCAGTGTACCTTGTGGAGTAAGCTCTACATCTAGCTCACCACTAAGTAGTTGCTGCTCAAATAAGGCATTTTCGCCCACATACGAGGCCACCATTTTGCGTATTTGTTTATCCTCTAGTAACACGCCTAAACCAAAACCATCTACGCCACAGTTATTAGACACCACAGTTAAGTTACGAATACCTTGGCGTTTAATTTGGCCAATAAGTCCCTCCGGTATACCGCACAAGCCAAAACCACCGGCAATCACTGTCATGCCATCCTCAAGCCCTGCCATTGCTTCGCTGTAACTGCTTACTACTTTATCGAATCCTGCCATTGTTAGCTCCTATTGTGCGGTCCAGCCGCCATCTATTGCTATAGCTTGTGCGGTAATGTTTCGCGCCGCATCAGCCATTAAAAAGGTTACCGTATGGTGTATTTCATCTAAACCAATAAAGGCTTTTTTAGGCATGGGTGCTAGCATAATAGTATCGATAACTTGTTGCTCAGATAAACCATGCTCTTTGGCTTGTGCGGCAATTTGCTGCTCTACTAGCGGAGTTTTCACATACGCGGGGCACACGGTATTAATGGTTATATTGGCATCTCCTGTTTCAAGCGCTATGGTTTTACTAAAGCCAATTAAGCCATGTTTGGCGGCCACATAGGCCGACTTATATTTAGAGGCCACCATGGCATGAATAGAGCCAATATTAATAATTCGGCCAAAATTTTGTTCGCGCATTTTAGGCAATACCGCTTGGGTCATCATTGCGGGCCCAACTAGCATTACTTGCTGCAAAAATTGCCATTTATCAGCCGGAAATTCTTCAAGCTTTGCTACGTGCTGAATGCCGGCATTATTTATAAGTACATCAACAGCTTGCGGTAACTGCTTAAAAAAAACGGTAATTGCCTCGCTGTCGGCCACATTTAATGCATAACCTTGGGCTTTTCCGCCATTAGTAACAATATCTTCTGCCGCTTCTTTTGCGTGCGCTGCATTTAGGTCGGTTACTATAATATGATGACCCGCTACGGCTAATTGCTGTGCTATATATAAGCCAATACCGCTGGCTGCACCGGTTATTAAAATTGTTTTGCTCATGCAGGCCTCCTAGTTGGCTAAAAACTCACTAATTTGCTGCGCTTTAGGCGCAATCGAAAACAGCCCATCTAAATGACCCCAGCCTCCCGCAATTTCAGAAATAGTAACCTCCTTACCTAGTTCATCCATTATTGAGTGCATTTTGCGGACATTTTCGGGACGTAGTAATAAATCGTTAGTGGCAGGTAGCAATAAGGTTTTTGCCTGCACCTTTTTTAGGGCATCAGTTAAATTGGCTGATCTACCTGCGGTAAATAACTGCGATGCTCGCACTAAGTACAACACATGGTTTGCATCTTGAAGCTTAGCTTTAGCTAATGCTCTAGCCTCTAAAACCTGGTTTACTTTTGGTAGAGTACGAATATCTTGCAGTGCGCCGTCATCTAGCACCTCAAAATGTGGGAAACTAGCGTTATAAATAAGCGGATGCATAGCATCTTGGGTAATGTTTAGTAGCGTAGCGGTAAGCCCTGCAAGTGGGCGTTCTTTATTATAGTAATTACCTTGCTGCCAGTTTTTATCTAAACGAATTGGCATAGCCCACTTTTCTAGTGCCGACACAGTCCATGCATCCATGGTTGCCGCACCAATTACATGTACTAAGCGCTCTACTTGCTCTGGATAACGTACCGCCCACTCAAGTGCCTGAAACGATCCCATTGATGCCCCCATTACGGCATGCAGTTTGTTAATACCTAAACTATCGAGTAAGCGTTTTTGCACTTCAACAAAATCAGTAATGGTCACTACCGGAAAATCAAGGCCATACGGTTTACCTGTTGCCGGATTAGTTGATGCAGGGCCAGTCGTAATTACATTAGGATCGTGCCAATTGGCATTAACTAAAGTGTCTGAGCTAATAACAAAGTATTTATTAGTGTCGATTGCTTTACCTGGGCCAATTAACGCATCCCAATAACCCGCTAAGGCATCGTCGGCTTTATATTTACCAGCTGCATGCGACGTGCCCGAAAAATAATGCGTAATTAGTACCACATTATCTTTAGCTTTATTTAAAGTACCGTAGCTCTCCCAGCCTACGTCTACTTGGCTAAGCGTAACTCCCGACACAGTAGTAAAATTTTTAGTGGTAAAATGTTGTTTTTCAACCAACATAGGCGCTGTTTTATCATTGCTATAAGCAACTGTGCTTACTATTAACAGCAGTACACTCATTATTAATTTAGTTTTCATTGTTATCCCTTAAAAGAAAATAAATAAGCCAATTGCTAATGCAACCCCAATTAGCGGTACTACGGTTGTTAACGCAGCCATAGACCAATAAGCACGCTGATGTGTTTCTTTACAAATAGCGCGGATCAAAGTAACTACATAACCATTGTGCGGCAAGGTATCTAGCGCACCTGAACTAATAGCTACCACGCGGTGTAGTTGCTCTGGGTTAACCCCCATATCTATATATCCTGGAGCAACCAGTGGTAATGCAATAACTTGCCCTCCTGAGGCAGAACCCGTTAGCCCCGCTATTACACTTACCGCTACAGCCGCGCCTACTAGCTCATTACCTGGCATATGGGTCATTACTTCAACCGCGGCAGTAAATGCTGGTGACACTTTGGCAACTGCACCAAACCCAACTACCGCGGCTGTATTTCCTATTGCCACTAATGCCCCGGTTATTCCTACATTTACAGCGCCAGCCAGATCATGAAAGTACTTAAAGTTAATTACCATAATACTCAGCACGCCACCTAGTAGGGCAATAATAAGCGCGGTTTGTTGTAATGTATCATGTAAAGTGAATGACAATAGCAGCACCACTAATAGCGGAATAAGCCCAGTAATAGGGTGTGGCCTTTTACGATCAACCACGCTTGGATCGTCATCGCGCTCTTCAAAATGCTCACCATTGGCAAGCGCTTTTTTTATCATTTTATTGAGCCAATAATAGCCAAATGTCGCCATAAAAATAGCCACCACTAGGCTTACTTCCCATGCGGCATAGGGGGAGGTGCCTAAATATTTTATTGGGATCCAATTTTGAATTTCGGGCGATCCTGCCGAGGTCATAGTAAAAGTAACCGAGCCAAAAGCCAGCGTAGCCGGAATAAAGCGCCGTGGCAGGTTTGCGTCTTTAAATAAGCTAAGCGCCATTGGGTACACCGAAAAAGCCACCACAAATAAACTAACACCACCATAGGTTAATACCGCACACGCTATCACTATTGCTAAAACAGCATGTTTCATACCTAATTTGCCAACTATATAACTGGCCACACTATCGGCAGCGCCGGTGTCTTCCATAAACTTACCAAATAGTGATCCCAGCAAGAACATAAAAAACCATGCACTTAAAAAACTAGCAAAACCATCCATATAAGCATTAATAAAATTAATATCGGCCGTGACAGGAAAAATTGCCATGTCGCTACTCAGTGCTACAAGTAACGCGCATAGCGGTGCGGCTATAAATAAATTTACCCCGCGCAAAGTTAAAATAATCAGCAGTATTAAACCACCTACTAGCCCTATCATGCTCAGCATAAGCTTTCCTAAAGTTATTGTTATTACAAAGATGAGGTGACATCGCAGTAATGTTAATTATATTGTTGCTTATTTGTAATTAAATACATAGCACTATGGTACTACATAGTTATATTTAGGCTTGCAGGCATTGTTATATATGGGTTTAACCTAGGTATAGCACTATGGTACTAATTCATTTTTTGTAACAATCTTCTAAAGTAGTTAACAGGTGACATGAGCAATGAGTAAAGGTCTGCAGCAATCTTAGTAGTTAGCGATGGCGAGGCTTAAACAACGGCACTTAGGTATAGGCAAATAAATAGCTGGTATTTATTCCGTTGGCATTAATCACAACAATAAAAGGTAATCAACATGATAAAGCTCAATAAAAAAGTCGCACCCGTTACACTCGCTGTGTCATTGGCGCTGATCGGTGCAAATAGTTATGCAGCAGAACAACAAACTAACCAAGTTAACAAAGGCGAGCTAGAGCGCATTGAAGTAACGGCGCGTAAAACGGTAGAAAACTTACAAGAAGTACCGGTAGCAGTAACCTCTATTGGCGCACAAGAACTGGCTGAAAACGGTATTAGTGTAATGACCGAAGTACAACAATTTTCGCCTAACACTACACTGCAATCTAGCCGTGGTACTAACTCAACTATTACTGCATTTATTAGGGGTGTAGGCCAACAAGATCCGCTATGGGGATACGAAGCCGGTGTAGGTATTTATATAGATGACGTATACATAGCGCGTCCACAAGGCGCGGTACTTGACCTGCTCGACGTGCAACAAATTGAAGTACTACGCGGCCCGCAAGGCACGCTATATGGTAAAAACACTATTGGCGGCGCAATTAAATACGTCACCAAAGAAATGGATGGCGATGCAACCCTTAACATTAAAGGCACGGTAGGTAGTTATGGTCAAAAAGATCTAAAAGTTACCGGGCAACTACCGCTTATTGATGAAAAGCTCTATGTTGGCTTTGGTTTTGCTACTTTAAACCGCGATGGTTTTGGTGAGTTTTTAACCTCAGATTTAACCAATCAAGATCGTGAAAACTACAACAAAGACGTAACCGCAGCCCGCGTTACCCTAGAGTACACGCCAACAGATGACTTATTTTTTAAACTTGCTTGGGATAAAACCAAAGACACCTCAAACTCAAAAGGCGGCTATCGTTTACTACCTAGTATACTCACTGACGCTCCAGTACCCGACAGCGTATACGACTCTTACACCAGCTTACCTACCTGGAACGAAGTAGAGCTTGAAGGTTATAGTTTTACCGCACGTTGGGATATGAGTGACAGCACAAGCATTAAATATGTTGGCGCCAGCCGAGATGGTTACTCGCCAACCAATATCGACTTTGATAACACCTCAAAGCGTATTTTTGATGTACCCGCTATATATGAAGATGAGCAAACCACTCACGAAATACAACTAAATCATCAAGGCGATAACTATAAATTAGTGTCGGGCTTGTATTACTACGATGGCGAGTCGTGTGGCCAGTTTGAAGCCATACTCGAAGAATTTGGTAAATCTTTAAACTTACCAGGTTTAACTCGTGAAGTAAGTGGTTGTAGTAACTCAAAAAGTAAAGCCGCTTATATTCAAGGCTCTTACGACTTTGATAACAAATGGTCAATGACCCTAGGCGCACGTTATACCAAAGACAGCAAAGAAGCGATTGTAAATAATGGTCTCATATTCGACACTGTTTACCCTGAGTCGGGCTGGATCCCAGGTTATGTTCGTCCAGAAGGACAACTTGTACCTACCGTACTAGATGATAGCGAAGATTGGTCGCGCTTTACCCCAAGAGCGGGCGTTGAGTACCAATACAGTAACGATATTATGTTTTTTGCCAGTTACGCCCAAGGCTTTAAGTCGGGTACATTTAACCCAAGAGCCACCACGCCTGAACCAGCAGCAAAGCCAGAAGTTGTTGATTCATTTGAATTTGGTATGAAAAGCGAATGGAATAATAACTTACGCGCAAACATAACCTTGTTTACCCTTGATCATAAAGACCGCCAGTATATTTCGGTACTCCCAGGGGACAGCGGATCTGACCTAAACCAACGTTTAGGTAATATTGGTGAATCAACATCAGATGGCGTAGAAATAGAGCTTAACTATGTTGCTACTGAGTCACTAAGCTTTAATGCCTCAATTGGTTATATAGACAGTAGCTTTGATAACGTAATTGATTTTGACCCAAATACCGGCGCAGCCTTTGATAAATCTGATCGCTTTAGCGTATCAAACACGCCAGACTTAACCTTTAACTTAGGCGCTACGTACCGCATGTACACAGATATGGGCGACTTTGTAGTTAATGGTAATTACTACCACCGTGGTGATTACGCCTTATTTGAAGAAGACAGCCTACTAACTCAAGACGCGTACGGACTGCTTAATCTAGGCGTTACTTGGTACAGCGCCGACGGCCATTGGACCGCTGGTGTATATGGTAAAAACCTCACCAATGAAGAATACATGATTGGCGGTTACCAGTTTGTAGCACCCGATCCGAGTGATCCTACGAATGTAAGCAAATACCAACCTGGTTTAGGCGGTGATAATACCTTAATTGGCTACTTTGGCGACCCACGTACTGTGTCGTTAACTGTTGGCTACCGCTTCTAGTCTTTATTATGTGAAAGGTTTGTCTGTGTTATCCCCAACAGACAAACCTTGTTTCACTGTGCAAAATCACTTATAACTAAATGTATTGGAGAATATTTGGAATGTCTTTTGCTGTGAATACCATAATTGCCGACGACCACCCGTTGTTTAGAAGTGCATTACGCCAAGCAGCCGCAACCTGCGTTCCTGAAGAACATATACAAGAAACCAGCGACATAGACGGACTGTTTGCCTTACTCAAAATACACCCAGAAATAGAACTTATATTTTTAGATTTAACCATTCCCGGTGCTAATGGCCTACAAGCGCTATCGCAACTACGTAATCATTACCCCGACATTTTAGTAATTATGGTTTCTGCCAACGAAACTCCCAGCATTATAAAACAAGCTATGAGCTTAGGTGCCGCAGGTTATATTCCTAAATCATCATCGCTCGATATAATAGGCGAAGCTATTGGCCATGTACTCAATGGCGACACTTGGCTGCCCGCAGATATTGATTTAACCGACGTAGTTGTTAATGACGAGCAAAGCAGCTTTGCCCTAAATCTCGAAAAGCTTACCCCGCAACAATACCGCGTACTTGCCATGATTGCCGACGGTTTACTGAATAAGCAAATAGCTTTTGAAATGTCGATTCAAGAAACCACTATTAAGCAGCATGTTTCTGCTATTTTACGCAAACTCAACGTTTATAACCGCACCCAAGCTGGCATTTTATTTAACCAGCTATCGCAAGTCGGTAAGTTAGAAGTAAACTAGCCCACAAACACTACACGTTAACTTACTTGGTTAGTCGCTTAATCATACGCTTTAATGCCGGTGCTTTTAGCGGTTTATACAATAGCGGATAACCTGCATCAAGCACTTGCTCACGTATGCTTTCATCATGATTTGCTGTATTTACAATTACCGACAAGTTAGTAAGCAGCGCCTTATTAAGCACCTCAAGCCCGGTTACACCATCATCGAGCTGATAATCAATAATAAGTAGTTGTGGTAATGCAGCGCTTGCTTTTAATTGCTCAAGCTCAGCTAAATTAGTTGCCGTGGCTATTTCGCAGCCCCAGTTTTGCAGTAGTTGCTTAAGTGCATCAAGCACATTTTTATCGTTATCAAGCAGCCAAATACGCAAGCGACCTAGTTCGGTATCGGGGTTAAGCATTACCCGCTGAGTAGATTGTACCGCTTTACTTACTGTGCATGCCATGGTGAGCGTAAATTGCGTTCCTTTACCTAGCTCAGAACCCATAACCAAAGGTATTTGCAGTAAGTCGCAAATACGCTTAGTGATCGACAATCCTAACCCTAGGCCTTCGGCATTGGGCTTTTCGCCCAGCTGCTTAAACTCTTGATAAATACTTTGCTGATCGCTTGCGGCAATCCCCACACCGGTATCTTCAATAACAAACGACACATGGCTGTCATCTTCAAGCAACACTTTCAAGCGTACCTCGCCGCGCTCGGTATAGCGTATGGCATTACTAAGTAAATTACGTAATACCCGCCGCAACAGTGCTTTATCTGTATGTATGCGTACATCGCATTGCTTTACAATAAATTTAAGGCCTTTTTCTGCTGCTAATGCCGAATAATCGTTGCGTAGCGGCTCAATTAAACTACTAACATCAAACTCGCTGGCCTGCACTTTAAATGAGCCAGAATCTAACTTGGTTAATTCTAAAATACTGCTAAGCAGTTCTTCTGCACTGCCTAATGAGTTTTTAATATTGAGTGCTAGCGCTTTTAGCTCAGAGCTTTGTGCTTTTTCGTTCATTAAAGAACAAAACAAGCTGGCGGCATTAAATGGTTGCAATAAGTCATGGCTGGCCGCCGCAAAAAAGCGGGTTTTGCTCACAGTAGCTTGCTCGGCTACTTGTTTTGCCTGCGATAACTCTTGGTTAGCTTGCGTTAATGCTGCGGTACGAGTTGCTACTTTTTCCTCTAGGCTTACATTGGCTAGCGTTAGTGCTTTTTGTTGTTTTACAAACTCGGTAATATCGGTATAAGTAGTTACAAAGCCACCACCGGGCAGTGGGTTGCCTTGCATTTCGAACACTCGGCCATCGCTGTGCGAACGCTGAAACTTATAAGCACTGCCTTGCTTTAAATACGCTAAGCGCTTATCTATTTCAATGGCAATATTACCGCTATTAAATAACCCTCGCAGCGCATTAAAGCGAATAATATCGGCTACTGGCCGGCCAATATATAAAGCATCGTCTGGGTAAGTAAACATACGTTTATAGCCTTTATTCCACGCCACTAAACGCAATTCACTATCTACCACACTTATACCTTGTTGAATGTTTTCAATTGTAGATTGTAAAAGATCGCGGTTAAATTTAAGTACTTGGCTGGCCTCATCTACAAATTCGGCCACTTGCTCTAATGGTTGGCGTTGCTCATTTTTAGCTACGTCTAAAATAAGCCGTGCCGATGCACCGCCTATTACTGCCGACATTTCACGCTCTACCAATAACTCTAACTCGGCTTTAGCCGGGCTTTTCCATTGGCTTTTATCATCAGGAAAATAATGATTAACCAACGATTGACTGGCCTCTTTTTCAGCAAAACGCTGCAATAAAGCCCCTAGGTCATGGTAACTCAACGGATGCAATGTAGTGTCTAGGCGTGAATCATGGGGTTGTGCAATAAATTTATTACTTTGTAATCGCTCAGCGAGAGTGGCTTGGCTAAAAAAGGGCATTAATAAATACACTAAGCAATTTGCACCTAAAGATAGCAATAACGCTTGGCTAATACTCTCCAAACCAAGCGACAATAAATCGGTAGGCGCCAGCCAAGCTATTTGCCATGGCCCTTCTGTTAGCCAACTACTTTGGCTACCCAGGCCACTGGCCAAGTTTGGTAATAGTAAGGTATAACCCCAAATAACAAAGCCGGTTAAAATACCCAGTTGCGCGCCTCTGCAAGAGGCATGTCGCCACCACAAACCAATTATCATGGCAGGTGCAAACTGCGCCACTAAAGTAAACGACATTAAGCCCACTGTGGCTAAAGTGCTGGTTTCTCCAAGTACTCGGTGAGTAAAGTAACTAAGTAGTAAAATGAGCACAATAACAATTTTACGCGCATGTAATAAGTTGTTTTTATCTAACCCACGGCTACTTGAGGTAAGCTGCGAGCGACGTAAAATAAACTGATTAATAAAATCATTAGTGATCATTACCGATAATACAATCGACGATACAATCACCATACTGGTTGCTGCCGAAAACCCACCTAAAAATGCCAATAACGTTACCAGCGTATTGTTTGCCGCCATAGGCAATGCTAATACAAAAGAATCGTGGCCAATATCATTGCCATTAAAGTAAACCAAGCCGGCGTAAGCTATAGGCAAAATAAATAAATTTATTAGTAGTAAATAAAGTGGAAATATCCACCGCGCTTTGGCCAGTTCATTGTCGTTATTGTTTTCAATAAAGCTCATATGAAACTGACGCGGCAAACATAACGTAGCTAAAAGCCCTAGTAAGGTGTGCGCAACATATACATAAACAGGGCTTTGCGTAGCGGTAACTTGGGTGGGTAGTTTAAGCTCATAGGCTTTTTCGTATAAGGCGACTGGGTTATCAAATAGTGCAAAGCAAACATATAAACCCACTGTAATAAATGCCAGTAACTTTACCACCGACTCAAACGCAATACTGGCGATAAGCCCTGGGTTATGCTCGCTTGGGCGTAACCGCCTAGCACCAAATAAAATAGCAAATAAAGCTAAAAGCAAGGTGATATAAAAAGTACTGTCGGCCCACACCGCATTACTTTGCGTGGGTGCTCGGTCGGTAAGCAAGTTAATACTTTGCGCCGTAGCACTGAGCTGCAAAGAAATATACGGCACAATTGCAATCACCGAAATAAGCGACACCAAACCCGACAAACTCGATGATTGTCCATACCGAGTGGCTATAAAGTCGGCCATTGAGGTAAGTTTTTGTTGCCGACAAATATGCGCAATGCGGCAATATAGCTGCCAACCAAAAATAAATAATATAATAGTGCCCGCATAAGTAGGGGCGAGCCACCAGCCATTACTTGCAGCCTGTGCGGTAGTGCCAAAAAAAGCCCACGAGGTACAATAAACCCCTAACGACAAACCATAAGTTAAGCCTTTAAAAGGTAAAACCTTACGCTTATCGGCCCACCCTGCAACAGCAAACAATATGCCTAAATACACCACGGCAATTAAGCTAATCGACCAAATAGAAAACATAGTTTTATTCTTTTAATTATTTTTATAATTATTTAACTAGCATATGTGTTTTTGCAGAAAAAAGCAGCACCCACTTTAGTGCTAACAATTCAAAATATGCACGATAAAAACAAATAAGAACTATTTGCATTTGAGTGTTGACACGCGCCCAAATCTAATTGATAATCACTATCAACAAGAGGGGAGTACATCCTAACTTGTTACGAAATAAACTGATTTGTTTCTCGACCCTGGAACAACGTGTAGCGCACGTTAACTGCTATGGTTACTTGTAAATTCAACACAACGCCCCTTGATGTTGATAACGAGTAACCGCCCTACTATTTTACTTGCTACATTGCTCATATCGGTGACGGTAGATATGAAACTAAAAAAGCCCTTACGGGCTTTTTTTATGTCTGTAATTTAGCTATTAAATTACTTTCAGTTATCTAAATTCAGGTTAATTATTAACGACGATTTTTACGCGCTCGCGCTCGGCGTTGTAACTTTTCGTCTTCTTTGGCTTGCTTTTTAGCCGCCGCAGCCGCACGTAAACCAGCAACCATTATCTCTTCCTCCTCACGCATTTGTGGGGTTTCCATAGTAATGCGGCCAATAATGCCATCGCGTAGTTCGTTAATTAAAATTTCCGACATTTTGTAAGTGTCTATTTGGTTACCACCACGAATACAACCACGCTTTTTACCCGCTAATTCAACAAACTCCCAGTCACTCTCTGGTAGTTCATCTATTTTGTAGCGTGTTTTTAGTAGCTCAGGGTACGCCTTTATTAAATACTCAGCGGTGTAGCTCGCCACTTCTTCATACTCAAGTGCTGTATCGCGTATTGCGCCAGTTGCGCCTAAGCGGTAACCCGAGTTTTCATTTTCAACTTTTGGCCATAGCATACCCGGCGTATCGTAAAGCATAATGCCGTCTTCAAGCTTAATACGTTGCTGCGCTTTAGTTACCGCAGGCTCGTTACCTGTTTTAGCAACTATACGCCCAGCTAACACATTAATTAACGTAGATTTACCCACGTTAGGAATACCCATAATCATGGCTTTAATTTGCTTATCGGCACCCACCTTGTGAGGCACTAACTTTTTACACAGCTCATTAATACGGTGTACTTCAGCCGCTTTATCATTACCAAAAGCAATTGCTTTTACGCCGTTTTCTTGCTCAAAGTAATCTTTCCATATTTGAGTCATTTTGGGATCAGCTAAATCGGCTTTATTCAAAATTTTAATTACCGGTTTACCTTCACGCAGCGTCGCCACCATAGGGTTTTCGCTACTATAAGGAATGCGCGCATCAAGCACCTCAATAATCACATCCATTTGCGGCATTATTTCTTTAATTTCGTTACGGGCTTTATTCATGTGCCCAGGGAACCACTGTATTCCTGCTCTACTCATTTGATTTGCAAACCTTTTATTCTAACCCATAACGCCATGGGTACTGTGTGGGGTACTAAAGAGTACAATTACACTTTTTGTACTTGGCTAATAGTGTCAGTTTACTACACAAAGAGGATTTAATTCTTCTTAAAATAAACTAGCCGTTGAAATTTTAATCATGCTATCGCGCTAAAGCTTTGATAGAAAAATATCTTATTTACGCTCGGATAAAAAGTATGTGGCTACATTGAGCAAATTTTCTTTATTTTTCAGCCTATAAGGTATGCAACTAATAAAATAACCTCATGCCCAATACAAACTAAAAACAAAAAATTCAATCCCATGAATAAAACCCAATCAACCTCTATAAAACATAACTAACAATTATTAATCTTACTCAGTAAATTGATATGGCAGCAGTTAAACACTATTGTAAATTTCTTGGTATTTTCACAGGCAATTCATTTAATTGCGCTATACTGGCGCAAATTTTTTCAAATAAGTAGTTATGGCTCTTAAATCCACCATTATGAAAGTGCAGTTGTCGCTTAGCGATATGGACCGTCACGTTTACCAAGATTTTAATTTAACCTTGGCCCAGCATCCTTCAGAAACCGAACAACGTTTGATGATCCGCTTACTCGCTTTTGCACTCAATAGCTGTGATGGTTTAGAATTTACCAAAGGATTAAGTTCTGACGATGAGCCCGAGCTGTGGCATAAAAACTACAGTGAAGAAATAGAGCTGTGGATAGAGCTGGGTTTACCTGACGAAAAGCGCCTTAAAAAAGCCTGTAATAAAGCTAAAAAAGTGGTGCTTTACACTTATGGCGAAAACAACCAAGCTATTTGGTGGCAAAAACAGCAGCCTAAATTACGTGATTTTAAAAACCTTAGTATATTTAGTTTAGATTATGGTGTTACCCAAGCTTTGGCCAATTTGGTTGATCGTAATATAAAGCTTGCTATTACTATTCAAGATGGCGAGATGTGGGTTAATACCGACACGACCAATATTGAAATAAAACCACAGCAGTTAATGTGATAACACCAAGGTGAGGGGCGTATGAAGGTTAAGCAGGTTATTGTTTTACACGGCTTATATATGTCTGGCTTTGTGATGCGCCCGTTGTGCTCTCGCTTAAAAAGTTCTGGCGTAAAAGTGTTAAACCTAACTTACAATACGCTCACTCCTAATCGCGATGCTATTTTTGCGCAAATAGATGAGTTTATAGGCGATCAGCCTTCGGCTTTTGTTTGCCATTCTATGGGCGGGCTTGTTGCTCGTGCGTATCTTGAGGCGAACTCGCCTGCAAGCCAACATGTTGAAAAAGTAATTACTTTAGGCACCCCACATAAAGGCAGCCATATTGCGCAAAAAATGCAGCAAAAAGGGTTTGAATCTTTTTTAAAAAATAGCGTAGAGTTTTTACTTTCTAAAAACGGTAATTGGCCTTTTAAAGCCAAACTTTACAGTATTGCTGGTGATTTACCCATAGGGCTTATGCCGCTTATTGTTAAAGGCAGTTGCTCTGATGGCACTGTATTACTTGATGAAACCAAGCTCAAAGGTATGGCCGAACATAAAGTGTTTCATTTAAGCCATACCAGTATGATTTACTCTCGCCAAGTACTCGATTATATTTTAGAGCGCTTAAACGAAGACGATTAATCTTCTGCCGCTGCTGCAATTTTATAACTAATTAAAAATATAATACCTAATACTAGTGGTATAGGTGCGGCTATATAACCAAAAGTATCAAAGTTAGCAAAGCTGGCACTGGCTAAATGCGCTATTACGCCAATTAAAAACACTACCACGGCGATACCCGTTACGATCAATTCAGCTTTATGTTGTTTAGCTGTTTTTGTGCTCACTTTATTTCTCCTAATGATTGCTACCTCCTTATTATGCGTTATCAAGTCGAATGATTTTTGACCTAAATCAATTAATGCGACAGCGGCGCACTTAACTTGTTTAAAGCTTGTTTTGGATCATGATTTGTAGTGTTGAAGATATATTTTCCCTTCAGGGGTGGTATTTTAATTAATCCGACCCATTACTATTAATGATCTATTTATTATTTTTATAAGTAATGTAAGTACACGATTTATTTAAGCTATTAATCCCATCTATTTAAATTATTTTACTAACGGCTGATGATAGGCAATACTCATTAGCAGTTAACGTTATTAACGGTTATTTAAGGAACAAGCTATGTCACAGGTAAATGCTATTGGTTTAAACAGTGCAAAAAGTGAAGACATTATTAAGTCATTAAACTCGCTACTGAGCAGCTATCAAATTCAGTACATGAACGCACGTGGGTTTCATTGGAATATTAAAGGCCGTAACTTTTTTGAACTACACATTAAGTTTGAAGAAATTTATAACTTATTGCTTTTAAAAGTAGATGAAGTTGCTGAGCGTATTTTAACGCTAGATGGTGCGCCACTGCATGCGTTTTCAGATTACCTAGAAGTAAGTAAAATTAAAGAAGCTAAAGGTATTAGCGACGGTGTAGCTGCAGTAGAGAACTTACTTGCAGGTTACAGTGTGTTGATTAAAATGCAGCGCGAAATTTTAAGCCAAGCAGCCGATGCAAACGACGAAGGTACAGCCGCGCTAATGAGTGATTATATTTCAGAGCAAGAAAAACTTGTTTGGATGTTAAAAGCTTACTTAGATTAATAAAAGTAAAATGCATTAACCGCTGTATTTAAGCAGCTATAAAATAAAAACATCGCCTACTTTACAGTGGCGATGTTTTTATTTGTGCACTTTTTAATTGTTGCCTAATTATTTAGTAAGGCGATAAAAAAGGCCATTTCGAGCGCTCTTTCTTCTAAGCTTTTAAAACGCCCAGATGCGCCACCGTGTCCGGCATCCATATCGGTTTTAAATACTAAAATATTATTATCGGTTTTTAGCTCGCGCATTTTAGCTACCCATTTCATCGGTTCCCAATATTGTACCTGTGAGTCGTGCAGCCCTGTGGTTATTAGCATATGCGGATACTCTTGCGCGCAAATATTATCGTACGGCGAATAGGCTGCAATTACATCATAAAATTGCGCATCGTTAGGGTTACCCCACTCGTCGTATTCGTTGGTGGTTAGCGGAATACTTTCATCTAACATAGTGGTTAGCACATCTAAAAATGGCACATGACAACCAACGCCACAATAAAGCTCAGGTGCTTGGTTTACCACGGCTCCCATTAATAAACCACCCGCACTGCCACCCGATGCAAATACTTTATTTTTATCGCCGTAACCTTGCTCAACCAGCGCTTTAGTAACGTCTATAAAGTCGTTAAAGCTGTTTTGTTTATGTTGTTTTTTACCTTGCTCGTACCACTGCCTGCCTAACATTTCTGAGCCGCGCACATGCGCAATAACGTACACAAAGCCGCGATCGAGTAAGCTTAATGATGTACTCGAAAAACTAGGATCAATAGTATAGCCATAAGCACCATAGCCATATTGAAACAACGGATTAGTACCGTCCTTTTTAAAGCTCTCTTTACGGTAAACAACAGATACAGGTACTTTTACGCCATCGCGTGCAGTTATCATTAGGCGTTCTGACTGATAATTATCGGCGTTAAAGTCTCCTAATATTTGCTGTTGTTTTAGTAAGGTTTTTTCGCCTGTAGTTAAATCAACATCGTATAGCGAGCCAGGCGTAGTTAAGCTTGAGTAGTAAATACGGGCACTGCGTGATTCTGGCTCTGGATTCATTGCTATGGCGGCGTAGTAGCAAGGATCTTCAAACGCTAATGTCATGCGTTCACCTTGTTTATTAACAACCACAAAACGGGCTTGCCCTTGCTCGCGCTCACTTAATACTAAAAAGTCGTTAAATAATTCAACACCTTCAAGCAGTACATCATCGCGATGAGCTGTGTGCTGCTGCCACTGGGTTTTGTCGACAATAGTTTGACTGGTTGCGGTCATTAAGCGAAAGTTTTTGGCTTGCCAATTCGTCACTATGTAAAAAGTATCGCCAAGCTTATCAACGTCAAATTCATGGCCTTCTTCGCGTGGCATTAATGCGTTGAACTCGCCGTTTGGCTGGTCAGCATCAAGTACCCAAGTGTCGTTAGTTTCGGTGCTGGCTAAATCAATAATAATAAGGCTTTCGTCGCGACTTTTGCCCAGCCCCATAAAAAAGCTGCTGTCTTGCTCTTCGTACACCATTACATCTTGGCTTTGCTCTGTACCCAGCACGTGCCTAAATACTTGGTAACCTAATAATGTTTTTAGATCTTTTTTAACGTAAAAAACCGTTTTATTGTCGTTAGCCCAAACCACTTGGCCTTCGGTGTTTTCTAACTTATCGGTGAGCATTTCGTCAGTGGTTATATTTTTAAAGTGCACGGTATAAATACGACGCCCTTCAGTATCTTCTGAGTACGCCATTAATTGCTCACACGGGCTCAGTGCTACTTCGCCTAGCTCAAAAAATTCAAATCCGGCCGCTAGCTTATTTACATCTAATAAAATTTGCTTATCGCTAGTACTCATATCACTACTGCGATAATGACGAGAATATTCGTCATCGCCACGCACTTCAGAGTGATACCAGTATTTGCCATCTTTAACCGGTACTGTATTGTCGTCTTTTACAATACGGCCCTTTAGCTCTTCAAAAAGAATGTTTTGCAATGGCTGCATTGGCGCTAATTGCGCTTCACAATAGCTGTTTTCAGCATGTAAATGCGCTAATACATCTTTATTTTGACGTTCGTCATCACGCATCCAATAGTAATTATCGATACGTGTTTTATCGTGTGTGTTAAGGGTATAGGCTTGCTTTTCAGCAATAGGGAAGCTTGGCAGCAAGGCCAAAGAAAAATCAGAAGTAGACACAAATAAACCGATTAAAAAATAACAATATTTGTCAGTTTACCATAAAAATAAAAAAGCCCACTCATTGCTGAGCGGGCTAAACGGTATAAGTACAATTACTAAAATTTCTGCAATTTTTATTGTTGTCTTTATACCTTGGGAAGAGAGCACCTCAAGAAGAATATCTTAAGAAAAACACCTTGAGAAATAATTCCAATTCAAAACTGTATACAAGCTATTTATTTTACTTGCTGCCAAGCCATAGCCCAGCTTTTACCCACACCGGGTTCAAACATGGCACTTTGCTCACCATTAACACGGCAATATTCACTAAATGGCCATGCTTTACACTGATAAATATGCCCTGTTTTGGGCTGCAATACTTTTATGCCCGCATTATAGTTATCGCCACCAGCGGGATAAACGCTATCGTATTCTGCGCTATTTTCTATTACCGACACATTGCGTTTAGTCAAACAATTAAAACTAACATCCGCTTTACAAATACCGCTTGATTCTAGTGCAAATATTTGATTATAACGATAAGCAACTACTAGCCCTGTATCGGTCATGCGCCCTGCGCTAACTAAGGGAACATGCACATTAATATATTCTGCTATTAGGCGCGGCCACGCATTAGGCCCTCCCTGCTCAGATACCGTCACTTCATAACTAAATGATAAATCGACTAGCTCTCGTTGCATGTCATAAAAGGTTACTACTACAGAATCGCCAATAGATAATTGGACATCCTGATTTAAGCAACCTATTGGTGTCCATTTTCCACAGACCAATGACGTATGCATAAACACAGCAACACCTTAAAATCCAAACCTTGCATTGGTAATACACAAATACACAGCCAAGACATTTAGAGCAATAAACAAACAAATGTAAACTAAATATTAGCTCAGTTTATTAATAAGATGAAGATTATAATTCGCAAGCTTGCAACAATCAAACAAAAGAATGTAACCAGAATTTAAATCTAATACTTAAGCTCTATATAAAACAAAAAAGCCAACCTAATTCGGTTGGCTTTTTACTTTGCTGCTTACTAACAATGCTATTTTAAATTGTAGCTTTAGTGGTTTTTTTACTAAACGGGCGTTTAAATAACGCGCCTATATCCGTTAAAATAATATATAAACACGGTACTAAAATCAGTGTTATTAAAGTAGCAAACATGACAGCAAAGCCCAGCGCCACTGCCATTGGGGTAACAAATTTAGCTTGTAGGCTGGTTTCAAACATAATAGGTAATACCCCTGCAAAGGTAGTAATTGAGGTGAGTAATATAGCTCTAAAACGCGCACAGCCTGCCTCAATAACGGCATCTTTAATACTTACGCCGTTACGGCGCACTTGGTTTACATAATCGGTCATAACTAGGGAGTCGTTTATTACTACCCCTGCGGCGGCTATTAAACCAAAGCCCGACATTAAACTAATATCTAAACCAAACCAATAATGCCCCCAAATAGCCCCCGTTAAGCTAAACGGAATAACCGACATAACAATAAGCGGTTGCGAGTAACTTTTTAATGGCACGGCCAGTAAAATATAAACGAGGATCATGCCGCCAATAAAAAACATCATTTGCTCACTTGCTTGCGCTTGTTGCTCCTCTATTGCGCCACCAAGCTCAGATTTAACTGTAGGGAACTCATCTTTAAGCTGCGGTAATAAGTTCTCTTTAACTTGTTTAACTACTTCGCCTGGCTCTATTTGTTCTTCGTCGATGTTGCCATATACATAAACTGTACGATAGCCTCCTTCACGGCGAATATAACTAATGCCTGGTGTTTCGGTTAGCTCAACTACATCACCGAGTAATACCTCACGCCCTTGTGGTGTGGTGATCACTGCATGTTTAAGTGATGAAAATGCTTCGCGAGTAAGCTTAGGGTAACGAACCATTACACGTACTTCTTCGCCGTTTCTGATCACGCGCTGCGCTTCACCACCATAAAAGCTAGCACCTACTTGGGTGGCAACACTCGAAAGATCTAAACCTAAGTCGTAAGCAACCGGTTTTAAGCTCATTTGCACTTCTTTACTAGCAGGATCAATGGTCGAGCTAATATCAAACAAACCTTTTTGTTGCTGCAGTAATTGAATAAAACGACGCCCTGCACTATTTAGCGTGTCTATGTCTGAGCCATACAATAAATAGCCAAACTCACCATTACCGTTGGCACCGCCGCCGCCAGCATCATCTTGAATAGTTAACGACTTAACGCCAGCTATGGTTGGCATAGCCTCACGCCAACGACGCGATAACTCAAAGGCGTTATACGGACGCAAGTCTTCATCAACTAATGGCGCTAATAACTGTGACTCTGTTCTACCTTGGTTAAATACCAAGATATCGCGGATCATTTTTTTACCAAATTCACGCTCGGTTGCTTCATCAACTTGCAGCACCATAGCTTCAATGTCGCGAATAGCTGCAATGGTTTGTATGTCTGAAACATTGTCATTCATTTCTACGCGTATTTGTGGAAAGTCGTGCGGTACTTTAGGGGTGGGTACAGTACGTACTTTGTTTGAGGTAATTAACCCAACGCTAAGAATAAGCATTGCTATAAATGCAAACATCACCGTCCAGCGCCATTCTACGCAGCGCACTATAAAACGTTTATACGGGCCATTTACAAAGCCAAAAAAACGGGTATTAAAGCGATCGCGCCAACTGCCTTTTTTAATAGGTGCAAAGTGCGTATGAGCAATATGCGCCGGTAAAATTAGTTTTGATTCAACCAAACTAAATACTAAGCACAGCATTACCACTACCGCTATACCGTAAAAAAACGCGCTTTCTGGGCCGCTCGATAAGGTAAATGGTGCAAACACTGCAATTGTGGTTAATACGCCAAAGGTCGCAGGCGTTGCAACACGATTAGCGCCGCGCACTACGCTTTCAACGCCACCACCACTTCTTTCTATTTCGGTGTAGGCGCTCTCTCCTATGACTATGGCGTCGTCCACCACTATTCCCAGCACCATAATAAACGCAAACAACGAAATAATATTAATACTAATACCAAATACCGGCATCATCATCATTGCACCTAAAAAGCACACTGGCAGCCCTAGCATTACCCACAGCGCCAGTTTAAAACGCAAAAATAACGACAACATAATTGCCACTAAAATAGCGCCCTGAAACAAGTTAGCTTTCATCATATCAAGGCGAGCATTTAGATAGTAAGTCATATCCATTAATGGCTCTAACCGTATACTGGGCGGCAGCTGATTATTTTTTTGTTCTATAAATGCTTTAACCGACTCAGCAACCGGGATCATGTTTTGCTCTTGGGTTGCTTTAACCGAAAGGTACACCGCATTTTGCCCATTAAACTTAAAGTAGCGCTCACCTTCAGTAAATTGGTCTTTAATTATGGCAATATCTTGCAATAATACTTTTGCGCCGTACTCGCCAATTTTTACCGGTATTTTTCGAAACTCTTCGCCGCTATAAAATTGATTTTCTACGCGTACCGAAATAACCCCCGAGTCAGTTTTTAGCTGCCCTGCCGAAAAGTTAGCTGAATATCTGCGTACTGCATTCATTACATCGCTTAAGGTTAAGTTATATTGGCGCAGCGTATCGGGTTCAATTTCAATGGCTATTTCATCAAGTGGCACATCGTTAACAACTAGCGATACATTAGAAAGCTGCAATAACTCACTCTCTATTTGGTTTGCAATTGGCTTAAGCTCGCTCAGTGGCAGGTCGGCTACTAAGGTCATGCCTATTACGTCTTGTCTAAACTCTACTTGGCTAATTGTTACCGGCTCCATACCGCCAGGAAACGTGGCTATACCATCTACGCGAAGTTTTACTTTATCGAGCACGTCGGTAAGTTTAACGTCAGTATTTATTTCTAAGCTCGCACGGCCACCATTACGAAACGCACGATACACGCCTTTTTTAATTTCGGTTACATCCTTAAGCGACTCTTCTATTTTTATGAGAATGCTTTCTTCTATTTCTTGTGGCGATGCACCTGGATAGTTAGCTTCAATATTAATGTAGTTAATTTCTACATTAGGAAACATTTGGCGCTGAATAGTAAAGTAACTAATAATCCCCATTACAATGATAAAAAACATCATTAAATTGGCAGCTACCGAATTCTTTGCAAAGTAGGCAATAATACCCGTTTGTTTTTGCTCTATTGGTTCATTCATATTTTGCTGCCTTACAACTGCTGAGTATTAGAGTTGCTTGTCTCTGA
The DNA here is from genome assembly GCF_002221505.1 of Pseudoalteromonas nigrifaciens. Lineage (NCBI taxonomy): Bacteria > Pseudomonadati > Pseudomonadota > Gammaproteobacteria > Alteromonadales > Pseudoalteromonadaceae > Pseudoalteromonas > Pseudoalteromonas nigrifaciens. The sequence goes on from NZ_CP011036.1 coordinate 3,453,850, forward strand.
GCTTTCAGTTGCGCTGTTAGTACTAGTACCAGCCACTTTTACTTCCATGCCCTTTTGCGGATACTCTGGCAAGGTAACAACGAGTTTATCGTCTGCATTTAAACCGCTGTTAATATAAAAAAACTCACCTTCTTCTCTAATAACCGTTACTTTGCGCGGCTCAAGTTGCTGCTGCTCATTTACTATCCATACCGTTTGATTATTCACTAATGCTTGCGGTAAACGGTAAATGTTACTGAGCATAGCGCCTGCAAAACTTACCTGTACGTAGCTGCCAAATTTAATTGCTGGTTGTTTGCTTTTTAAACCGTAAGGGTCGTCAATTCGCACCACTAAACTACTCATGCGGGTAGCACTATCTACAATACCTAAATCGCGGTCTATTACTGCTTCACGAGTAAAGCTATTTAGTCCTTTTTGAATCACTGTTGCAGTAATACCTTTAATTCGCTCTGGTAAAAAAATACTATCAAAGCCGGCAATAGGAATGATCACCTCTGCGGTTTCTATGTTATTAAGTTCGGCCACTTGCGAACCCATAGATACAAACTGACCCACACCAATATTACGACTAATAACGAGCGCATCGTATGGCGCAGTTATTTCGCAATTTTCTAAGTCACGTTGCGCACGTTTTAAGGCAGCTTGCGCCGATTTAACCGACGCTTGTGCACTCAAAACTTGTGGTTTACGTAAAAATAAATCTGTACGGGCCTTACCAGGAAAGCGTGTTGCTTCGTCTGCTGCTACTTGCGCTTGTGCTTGTTCTTCAATTAAGCCTGCTTGTGCGCGTGCAAGCTCAGCTTCAGCCATTAAAACGGCTGCTTGGTAATTATCTTTTTCAATAGTAAATAGGGTTTCGCCACGGCCAACTACACCACCGGCAATAAAGTTAGGGTGCCAACTTAATACCTCACCCGACACCTGCGCCGACAATTGGGTATTTTCAAGCGGCTTTACTTCACCGTAACTATTAATAATAACCTGATGATTATTTGCCAAAGCACTTTCCACTTTAACGGTAGGGCGTGTATCTACTGGTTTTTTTTCTGCTGATTCTTCTGCAATAGCGTTAATTCCCATAAAGCTCACTATGCCAATGGCAAGTGCAACAAAAGGAAAAACCCATTTAAGTATTCTTGTTTGCATAACTTAATTACCTCAAAAACTCACTAACAACATAATAACAGAGCTTAACCAAATATTAACGACGCATTTGTAAGTAACTATTTCTAAAATAACTCTCAATTAATAAAAAGAATAACAACGCGGATTCAAATCTGAAGTGCATAACGTTTAGGCGGCTTTAGCCGCCAAGTGATCCTGCATCAATTTTGCAGGCGTTTCAAATCCAAGTGTCTTCCTCGGACGATTATTAAGTTGCTCAAGTACTGGTATAACTTGCGCTGGTGTTACCGCCTTAAAATCGGTGCTCTTCGGCCAATACTGACGTAGTAATCCATTCGTGTTTTCATTCAATCCGCGCTCCCATGAGTGATAAGGGTGAGCAAAATAAACAGGAACACTTAAAGCCTCTGTGATTTGCTCGTGATAAGCGAACTCTTTTCCATTGTCAGCCGTGATGCTATGAAGCGCTGACCTATATGGCCTTAATAGCTCTATCGTCGCCGTAGTGACGGCTTGTGCTGTTTTGCCTGCCACCTGAGTTGATACAGTGAATTGGGTAACCCGCTCTACAATGGTAACAAGGGCGCCTCGATGACCTTTACCTATGACGGTATCTATTTCCCAATCTCCGATACGACCTTTCTCATCAACTATTTGTGGGCGCTCTTCAATGCTAACGCGATTTTTTATTTGCCCTCGGTTTGTTTTACCATGACTGCGCTTGTGATATTTCTTACCGTGTCGGCGCAGATGTAGGTATAACTCACCACCTGCTTTTTTATCTTCCCAGATATACAGATAAATGCATTCATGGCTGACAGACAGTTCACTTTCTTTGCGTAACCATCCCGTTATTTGTTCAGGACTCCACTTCTCATTAAGCTTCTGGGTAATTAAAGCTATCATTTCAGGTGTCATCTTAAGCGGTTTTCTTACACTTCTTCGGCGAAACAAAGCCCGCTCATGAGCTTGTTTGTGTCTGTAACCTCGCTTACCTGTATTTCTAGAAAGCTCTCTTGAAATCGTAGATTGCGATAAATTAGTTAGCTCAGCAATACTTTGTTGCGTAAAACCGCTTTTCTTTAGAACGGCGATCTGGCATCTTTGCGCATAGGTCAGTTGTTTGTAATGTCTCATTGTAAAATCTCTTGCCGGAGAAAAAGCAGTTAGTTTATGAGCAACTGACCACTTAATCTAGCCAAAACAAGTTATGCACTTACAATTTGAATCTAGGCAAGTAATACTATAGAGAAATTAAAGCTGTAATTTTTAAGTTTATAAATCAATAACTTTAAACAAGAATAAATAATAGAGGCGCGGTTTGGAGTAATAAGTATATAGTGGCGGCTGCGTCGCCTGTGCTAACTTTCAAAAATTATATTTTTAAATAAAAGCGTTTTATTCGCAGCGCAAGAGTAATAGCATGGTTTATTTATACACAATTTAGAAAGTATGTAGCGCTTTGCTAAATAAAAATAGTGCCGGTTAAATACCTTACCGCATGCCCTGTGATCGTTACATATGTATCACCAACATCGCATAGTAACTGCCCGCCGCGGCTCGAAGCCTGATAAGCGCTTAACGTAGTTTTACCCAATTGCTGAGCCCAATAAGGGGCAAGGCCGGTATGAATAGAGCCTGTTACATAATCTTCATCGCCACCGCTTGCAGGCCAAAAGTAGCGAGACACAAAGTCGTATTCATCTCCAGGTGCGCTGGCAACCACATCGAGCGGAAATAATGTTTTTAGTAACTGCGAATCGGTTTTAAGCTGAGTTACATCTTGCTCATTATCGTAAATAGCAAAATAAGCTTGGCGGTTTTTTAGCACTTTTGTGGGTGCTTTTGATAAACCATTTAGCAGTGCAGAAGGGGCATTTAATACAACAACCGGTGCTTGTTTTGGAAAGGTCATGGCAAAGCTACCATCGCTATTTTTATTAACGACTAACTCGCCCACGGCAGCAGCATAAAAACGCACTTGCGCTAAATTATGCTGCTCACAAAGCACATAAGCAGCTGCCAGTGTGGCATGGCCACAAAAGTCAATTTCCATCAAAGGTGAGAACCAGCGAATAGCAAAGCTGCCATCGCTTTGCTGGCAAGTAAAAGCGGTTTCAGACACGTTGTTTTCTGCGCCAATTTTTAGCATTAAATCGTCGCTTAACCATGTATCTAGGGGGATCACTGCGGCATAATTGCCTTTAAATAATTCATTAGTAAACGCATCTATTTGATGAATAGTTAATTGCATGGTTTAAACTTTATAATTACGAATAGCTTAAACCTGCCACAGTTAAATTAAATTATCACTACTATTTTAAACGTTATACCGTATTAGGGCGCATTTTATAATATTGAATGCAACCAAGCTGCGCAGCGTTGGTGAGTAAAATCATCACAAACGTTAAAATATGCGCAATACTTTGCGTAGCCATAGCAAACTCGGCAAATAAACCACAAATACCCGCCACAAACTGCAAACTAAAATAACGTGCACTTAAATTACTAATATCACCACTGCGAATAGTTTTATACGTTTGTGGCATTACACGCACCGAGCTCATTACCAAACCAACAAAGGTTAACCACGTTAGTACCTTAGCTGTATCAAGTACTGGGTTAGCTAATAACGTAAATGGAATAAGCGAAAAAGCCAACATACACAGTAACTGAACACGCTCTTTTCGCTCAGCATTATAACGCGCAAAATAGTATAAAATAGAACCACTTAATATACCTGTTACTATAAATGGCAGCGCCATATAAAAGCGCTCAAAATACAGATTAAAGGCAATAAAGTACGTACTTTGTGCAACACCAAAGGTCATCATCAACAGCGATAAACCCGACACGCTGCGATTTTTACGAATTTTATTTAGCAGTGGTAAAAAACTAAAGACTAAAATAAATGAAGACAATACAGGCAGAAAATGTGCCAAAGCAACCTCGCTCGTTACGTAAGTGTTAATAGGAATTAAAATGGAAACATATAATAAACATATGTTTTTAAAGGATTTTATATTATAGCGGCATTGTAGTGGCGACTAGATTTTACTCAACTAAATTGAAAATATTTTTTTAGCAGCTGGCAACTTAGCTATACAAAAATCGTTAGCTTAAGTTCACGCTTTTGCTGTTTTTAGCATAACCATCTGCAAAACTTGAATTGCAATTGATAATTGTTATCATGCGCAATACTTGTCATCTTTTCTTGCTTTATATATGCGAAAAACACTGTTTAAAATTCATAGCTGGGTTGCCCTTATTGCTATCATCCCCCTTATTGTTATTAGCATTACAGGGAGTGTTTTAGTATTTAAAAGCGAAATAGATGGCCTGCTAATGCCAAATAGCCACTTTGTGGTAAAAGCATTACCTGAGCGACTACCTATTGATAAGTTAATCGCTAAAACAGAGCGTACTTACCCTAATTATATAGTAGTTAGTTGGGAAATATTTAACGATGATACTGCTGATCGGGTTTACTTAATAAAGCGCGGTACAGAGCAATGGGCTAAGTTACATTTAAACCAATACACAGGTGATATTTTGTCAGAGCCTGTGGGTACCAGCCATTATTTCACCGATTGGTTTTTAGAGCTGCATTACACCTTTTTACTTAACGATTTTAAAAATTTACCAGGGCAAACGGGCACTGTATTAGGGTTCTTTTTTGCGGTGTTTTTACTCGTATTGGGTATTAGCGGCCTGATTATTTATCGCAAATTTTGGCGACGCTTATTTAGCGTACGCTGGCGTGCAACACTACAAATAGTGCTTAGCGACATTCATAAAATGACCGGCGTGTTAGGCTCACCCATTATTATTATTTTAGCCATTACTGGCGGCTACTTTAACTGGGCTGTGTGGTATCACGAAGTGATAGAACACGCACAAGAAGAGCATTATGTACTAACCAACCCCTTATACAGTCACGACATTTCGTTGCAGCAAATACTCGATGACAGCAAAAAACAAATCTCTACTTTTAACGGTACTTTTTTAGTTTTGCCATTAGAGCCAGACGAAAACATTACCTTATTTGGTGAAGTAAGCACAACCAATCCGCTGGCTAGTGAATACGCCAATACAATTACTTACAGTAAGCTAACTGGCGAGCACATGGCTAACTGGGATATTCGCGAAGTAGGAATTGGCTGGCAAGTAATTGATAGCTTTAGAAAGCTCCACTTTGGCTACTTTGCAGGGCTTGTAAGTAAGGTGCTGTGGGCTGTTATTGGCTTAAGCCCTGTATGGCTTGCAGGTACTGGCTTTTATTTATGGCTTACCCGACGTGCACGCAAAAAGCAGTCACGACAAAACCGTTTAAATAAACGCCGCACAGCAAACCCTTGATTAAAAAATAAACTCATTATAATGTTAGGTAAAGTAGTAATTAACTCTATTTAAGCTACTTACTTTTGTATCAATGGAGTGAGTTTATGAAATTTTATACGCTTGTGATAATTACTATTTTTTCATTAATAACCGGCTGCAGCAGTACTAACAATCAAAAGCAAATACTGCAAACTATACCGCTTACACAAGTAATTAATCATGCTTTATTTAGCCAGCAACCCACTTTATCTGAACAAGCTATTTTTGAGCTGTCTGAGGTCGAGACAGAGCAGTTTTTAGCGTATGCCAAAAAACAGCTATTATCTGGGATTCGTACCGATAGAGTTGTTTATAATTACCTTGAAAACCAACTAACTAACTTTACATATCACGGCGATACACTCACTTCTACACAAACAGTTAATCGAGCGCAAGGAAACTGTATTAGCCTAGCGGTGCTTACCCAAAGCTATGCTCGCATTCTTGGTTTAGATACGAGTTTTCAAGAAATGACCAGCGAGCCTGTTTACGCAAAAGAAAGTAACTTAGTGTATGTAGCTAACCATTTTAGAACTATGGTTTATGCCCCTAAAGAAATAGGTACCGCTAAAAATATAAATCCAATAAGCACAATAACAACCCGCGCAGGTACGTTAATCGACTACTTCCCAACTCGAGACAGTGTTTACTCAGGTAGTGCTAACCATAATGACTTACTCGCTAAGTTTTATAGCAATTTAGCCGCTAGCGCATTAGCAAACAAACAATTAAACATGGCATATTCTCTTATTTTGCAAGCTAATAACTACACCCCTAAAGATCCTTGCGTATTCCGGTGATGGTGAACACCGATTCCGGTTTTATCGTGAACACTTAAATTCCACGCATTGGGTTCATGACATTTTTAACCTAAGTGTTCACGATGGTCAATTTTAGATTGAATTTTTCTCATAGACTCCCCCTTTAATTTTATCCGATGAGCATTGTGCATTAGTCGATCTAAAATGGCATCGGCTAAGGTATTATCGCCGATGGATTGATGCCATTCTTCGGTGGGTAATTGACTGATGATGGCGGTTGATGAACTGCCGTGCCTATCATCCATGATCTCCATTAAGTCATTTCGTTGTGCCGCTTTAAGTGGCTCAAGCCCCCAATCATCTAAAACGAGTAAGTCGATCTTAGCGAGTGACTGTAACATTCGACTGTAAGTGCCATCTGCTTTGGCTTGTGTCAGCGCAAGCATCAACCTTGAGAGTCGGTAATATTTAACGCTGTAGCCTTTCATGCATCCTGTATGCGCAAGCGCACAAGTGATATAGGTTTTACCGCTACCGCAAGGGCCTGTGATGAGTAAGTTTTGTGATTTATTCAGCCAATCACATTGCAGTAGCGATGCCATCATCGATTGATTGAGACCTCGCGGGTGATGATAATCTATGTCTCTGGCGTTAGCGGCTAATTTAAGTTTTGCCGCTTTAAGTAAGCGTTGTTGTTTTCGGCTCTCTCGGTCTTGGGCTTCACTGTCTGCTAGCAGTTGTAGTCGCTCATCGAAGGACAACCCTTCATAAGTACTTGGTTGTTCTATTTGGCTCACTAAGGCGTTGGCCATACCACTGAGTTTGAGTTGACGAAGCTGAGTTATCGTTTGTTCTAACATAGAATTTCCTTACCTTAATGGAAGCTTTTAGGACCACGGATATTTTCATGGGATTGTGGCAATAACGTCGACGGCTCTTCTTGCGTTCGCGGCAATTTATCTTGGTTGCTACTGAGTATGTCTTTGATATGTTTTAACCGATATAAACTGTATTGATTGGCTATCGCACAGGCGTTATTGAGCCGATCGGCGGGATAGCTTCTTGATAGGTTGAGTAAGCCTAAGCACACACGATACGCTTGTTCTTCATGTTGTTTCTGTGCCAATTGTGCTTTCACCCAGAGCAAAACGTCATCTCCAATATCTTTCGCCCAATTCATTAAACGCCCTGGTGACCATTTATGATGCTTCTCATGCTTTACAGGCATGTGCTCGGATGTGGTGGTCATGCCCGGATGATATTTTCTCGGGTGACTGGTGATGCGTTTATGCTTGAAATAAGCCTCAATCAAGTTGTCTTTGGCATGAAGTTCAAGCTTTTCACCCACCAAGTGATGGGGTACCGAGTAAAGATGGTTATCATACTGAACGTGATAATCAATATTCACTTTGACGTGTTTAATATCCGTGAATTGATAAGCTAGTTTGGGCATGGGCGCGAGGGCGGGTTTGTCGATTGACTCGAACCATGATTGTCGTGTCCCACTCAGTTGCTTAAAGGGCTTATTATTGACCTCAAGCAGTAAGGCTTTGATGCAATGGTTTAGCTCAGCTAATGAGAAAAAGGTTTGGTGTCGTAACTTGGCGAGTATCCAGCGTTCAATGATTTGCACGCCCACTTCGGCCTTGGCTTTATCTTGTGGTTTTCTGGGACGAGCAGGCACAATCACGGTGCCATAATGCGCGGCCAATTGCTGATAACTCGGGTTAACATCAGGGTCGTAGCGACACGCTTTACTGACACCACTGCGTAAATTATCGGGGATAACCATGTCAGGTATACCGCCGATAAATTCAAATGCTCGCACGTGACTGCCGATCCAGTCGGGTAGACTTTGGCTCCAGGTTGCTTCACAAAATGTATAATTTGATGCGCCCATCACCGCCACGAATATCTGGGCGAACTTCACTTCACCCGTCGCATTACAAACAATGGGCATCGTTTGACCCGCATAATCGACAAAGAGTTTTTCTCCTGCTTTATGCACTTGTCGCATCGAACGTTTTTGCTTTTTAAGCCAGGTCATATAGCGATCGCAGAACTGAGAATAGCTGTAACAACGATTCGGATATTGCTGAGTATATTCTTCCCAGAGTAAGTTCTTGGTGACGCCTTTGCCCGTTAATTCTTTTCGAATGGCTGGCCAATCTGGCACTTCAAATCGCTGGGATGGCCGAGTGTCGGCGCGAGGATAGAACTGACTAGCAAGCACAGAATCATCAAGCTCGTCGGGCAGTGGCCAACTTAACGATAAAGCTCTGGCTTTAGTGAGTAGTTTTTGAATACCACCGACACTGATCTTAGTGCTGGCACTTATTTTTCTGACACTGAGTTGGGCAGCAAAATGTAGCCTCAACACTTCTCGAATTTTACGCATTGTGATCCTCTTAGTCGCCATATCCCTTCCTCAGTAATACAAAAAGGAAATAGCTTAACAAAGTAATTAATAATCAATGCGTTGAAATTGTACTGGTTTGGTGTGAACACCGATTCCGGAAAATCAGTCAAAAGTGTTCACGATAAAACCGGAATGAGCGTTCACGCTAAAACCAGAACGGGTGTTCACGATGGGCCGGAATCACTGTTCACGATGCTCCGGAATATGCAATCCTGAGCTATTTAACTTAGCAGGCATATTACACCGCCATGCTGGCGACTTACAAAGCGCGAAAAATATTTATCAAGCAGCATTAAATAACAATTATGCGAGCATAAATTTAATTAGTAACTATCAATTATTAGCTCAAAAGCTTGGTGATACTCAGCTTGCGCAGCAGTTATCTTTACAACTAATAAATATAGAAAAAGATCCTTATGAGTTATTAGTACTGGCTAAAAATGAGTTACAAACAGGAAATATTTATAGCGCTAACAAACATGTTGAGCAAGCAATAGTAAAAGCACCGTATATAGCCGATCTGTATTTAGAGCTGGCGAAAATACGCTTTCAGCAAGGTAAAACTCAACAAACACAAAGCTTACTCGAAAAAGCCATCGAACTTGAACGCGACAAACAAAAGCTTAATGTGTATCAAGCTAAGTTACTGTCGTTAAGTATGACAAAGTAAATGTGGGTTTTACGGCACTTAAATCGCCGCTCAAACCCCGTTATTAATTATTTTTACCTTTGCTTTTAAGAACGCTAAAGCGAATAATAAAAACTTAACCACGCGCGCATCTCATCTGCAAAGCTATCGCCTTCTACGCGCGATAAGCCCAAATTAAACGTTAAATCATTTATACCTGCAGGCCCCATCCCAAAGCTAAGATCACCTTGATATTTTAAGCCGTAACTTTGTGCATATACCATGCTATCAAGTTGGTGTTGCTTGTAATAAAGCCAAGGTAACCCCTCTTTAAAGCTAAACCCAGCACCATAACCTTGATAACGCTTTGCAGTTGCACTGTAAAAAGGCAGCTCAGATGAAAGTACAAATTCGCTACTTTGTTGCTGATTAATCAGGTTTGAGCCAAAGCCACCTAATGCAAGGCTGCCATCATCACGTTGCTTTTGCTCAAGGCTTGCATAAAGAGGAATACCAAATGCTTTACCAAAAATTTGGGCGGCTAAATCGTAACCTTGCCAATTATTACTTTTGCTGCTGCCATCGTACCAGCTCGCATAAGTACTTTGGCCTATAACAAAGTCTTGGCGGTCATATTGCCAGCTTTGAGTAACGCCTAAGCGCGTCCAGTTTTTATGGTTTTGTTTGTAGTCAGTGTAATTATAAGCAAGCTCTGGCGTTAAGTTTAACTGCCCAAATTTAAGAGGGTAACTTATTGCAGCAAAACCACCGCGCGCAGTAATATCGGCGCTTAAGCTTGTTTGATTTAAGGATTTATATTGGCGTGCTGTATTTAAATTATAATCAAACACGCTAAGTTTGAATTTTACTGGTAATGCACTGTATTTTGCCTGCACAAAACCACCATGCAAAGCACCATTGTGCAAGTCGGCGCTATACCCTGCCTGTAAGTCGAGCTGTTTTAATAAATCGCTACTTTTAACCCCTAAATTCAACAAACTGGTTGCAGCCGAATAATACTGCGCGCCTAGTGCAAAAGTGGCTTGTTGCTCAAGTGCATTGTAGCTACTTTGTGTGCCTACTTGGTTAGTGTAAATGTTAGCTTTTGGAAGTGTGTGTTGATTAACCATAAGCAGTGGCGCATGTTTAGTGGTTGCAATATCACTAACCATATTCCCTTGGTGTGTTTTCGCTAGTTGTTTTATATTGGGGCCATCTGCGCTAATCGAGAAATAAAGTAATGAGCCATCAGCCATTTCAACGGGATGTGCAACCGCTTCTTGCCCTTGAGTTAGTTTAGTGAGTGTTTTGCTTGCAATATGATAACTATAAATATCGGTAGCGCTATTTAAGCCAGCAATAAAGTAAAGCGACTCTCCATTTTGGCTAAAACTTGGTTGGCTTAAATATTGATACCCGTTTGGCATAGCCACTGATTGACGGTGCTCACCATCCGTATTTTGTATATATAATTGCCAATTTTCGTTTAAAGATGCTGATAAGTAAGCTAATTTAGTTTCATCAGGGTTTAATATTGGGTAGTCATACGCCGTTTTTAAACTTTTATTAAATAACTCAGTGACGACTTTAGTGGTTAAATTTACTTTCACTAATTCTGAGTAACCACCTCTTACTTGCTCAGCATATAAGGTTTCACCATCGCTGGTTACGCTAAAACGGCGAATACCTGCAAGCTCGGTAAGCTGCTCTATATTGCCGGTTTCAGTGTTGTAGCTAAAAACATCAGAAACACGATTATAACTCCCCGATTCCTCAGTACTAAAAGCACTAAAGTAAAGCGTGGTATTATTAATCCATTGTGGGTTAGCTATGCCTGCTCGGTTAATTTGGTTAAGCACTTGTTTTTGCTCACGCTTAAATACACCAGGTGCAGTGTCAGCAATATCTAGGGGATCATTTTCTAATAGCTTTTTTTGTGCTTTATTAAAGCTATTTTCGGCTTTAGTATTTTGCTCTGTGCTGTACACAATAAGCTTAGTGTTATCGTTTTTATCACGCTCTACAATTGCCAGCTTACTGCCATCTTTTGCAAGCGCAGGGTTACTTGCATATAAACTAAGCTGTAGCCACAGCTCACTATTAAGCTTAGGTTCTAATTGCTCTTTGGCCATAGCTTTGTAAGTGTATTCAGCTACAAAACGGCGGTACAGCTTAGCGGCACTTTGCCCAAACACGCCGCTAAATGCTTGATCAAAATCACGCACTTTTACGCCTTGCATGCGTGTCCAAACGCTATCGAGCGTTTGCTCTGAATAGTTTTGCTCTAACCAATTTAAAAAACGGCTACCAATTAAATACGCCATGGAGCTGGCCATAAAGCCACCTTCGGTACTATTTAACTGTGAGTAGCTGGGCAACGCTCCTTGCTGGGCAAACTCTACTAATATTGCTTCTGAGTAGTTATCAAATAAGCGCCCACGACCGGTCATTTTAGATTCAATTAACGTGGCATAACCTTCGGCAACCCAACGAGGGGTATTGCTGTAAGTTAGATCGTATAGATCCCATAGACTGCGTATTTTTTGCTGCCAGTTATTACGTGTTGGCTGTGCTAAATGCACTAAGTGAATGTACTCGTGCAATACCAATAACTGCTGCCAACCTGAGGTATTTGATATAACAGTATCTGATTGTGGCGGCGTGGTAAAAAGTGCCATTATCGGGTTATTTGAGGTAGGTAGCGCAAAACCATTCGCTGCATTTAAGGGATCAAACACCACTACATCTACAGTTTTATCGAGTGCGCGGTTTTGTTGCTCAAGCACTTTGGTACGTACTATTTCGAGCTCTACAGCAGTCGATTTGGCAAAGTCGGTATGCTCAATACTGTAATGCACATTAAAGTGCTCGGTATGAATGGTTTGCCAGTCGTTGCCATAGCTCGGCGCGGTAAGTAATAAAGCCGCTGCGATAAGTGTTTTTTTCATTATAGTCCCTTAGATGATCCCTTAACTGCACCTAGGTTATTACTAATTACTTTTAGTTGGCAGTAATAAAGTGTAATAAAACATGTGCAACTATAAACTACACATGCTTTTAGTAGAGCTACATCCAGCTACGGGGATCAGATTCAACCTGCATAAGTGTAAAATCAATTATAAAGTCAGCATCTTGCTGCTTTATATAGGGCATAAAAGCGTAACCTGAGGCGAGTTGTATATACACACTTTTTAACCCTGAGCGACGCATTAAGTAGGTACTTATACTACGGGCACTTTGTGTTTTATACAGTTCAAACACCCGATAATGTACGCCAATCAAGCCTTTGCGCACCACCATATAATACCGGCCATTTTCTTCATGTAAGTAATAGCCATAACGCTGATACGACAAGGTAACTAAACCAGCAAATGCAACAAATACACCTAAACTAAGCCACATATTAAACTCAGCTACTAAGCAAAAAACAAATACTAATATGCTCGGTAAAAGCGCATAAAAAACTAAGTTTTTATATAGTAGTGCGCGCTCTGCGCCTGTAAATGCGAGGTTTTTGCTATTAAACCAAGGATAAATCCATTGGCAAACACTGTTTACTTGTGCCGCGTTTAATACCGGTAAGAGCAAGGTTTGTTTATTATTTTTAGCAGCAACGCCTGCTACCATACCACCACTGCTCGCTTGCAAGCATTCAACGGTAAAGCGTTTTAATAGTCGGGCAACTAAGTTTTGTTTTATAACAATTGATTGCACCTTATCTAAGCTCATAGATAACTGATGGCGCTCTAATAAGCCAGCAATGCGTTTAAACTTTTGTCCTTTAAAATACAGCTCGTAGTTATAAAACCGAATCAACGACATGCCAACCGATAACAACACCGCAATAATAACCAACAAAACAATTAAGGTGATCACCGCAAACATGGCAGCATTGGCCACTATACCTAGCTCTTGCTGGTAAAAGCCCTCCATTTTAGCAATCAGCTTTTGCTCTAAAAAATCGATAACAACATTTATAAATGGCGCAATAGCTGCAAAGGCTAAAATAGCCATATTTGATATTAAACCAAACTTAGCAATTTCTTTATTGCTAATAAATAGACTGCTTTGTGCTGTTACTTGGTGATCTACATTGTCAGTTACAGTATCTTGCTGCTGGGCTTTGTAAGCAAAAATTTGTTTACGCATTTGTTGTGCGTGTTCTTTGGTTATTCCCGGCAGTACCACTTCTTGCGCTACGCTACCTGCGGCATCAAAAATACAATTTACTAAGTTAATAGGGGTAAAATAAAACGGCTCAGCAATATTTACGTTTTGTACGCGAGCAAATTTAAGGGTTAAACGCTCTTTTTTAAATACGCCTTTTTTGAGTAAAATTTCGTGTTCTTCAGAAATACAAAAACGAAAGCTTTTATAATATAAAAAAGAGTAAATAAGCAAAGCAACAAGCGCGACGGCTCCGGCAATTTGTCCCCAAAATAGTTTGTTTTCAACTTGAGTTACAAACACAATCGTAATAGGTAGCAAATTAAATATGCCATCTCTTATAACTCGCACCATAAAATGGACAACAAAATACACTAACGCCCAAGGCGATACAGCTTGCCAATGTAAACTACTTGCGCTACCAGCGTTACTCATCTGCAGGGGTTGCTTGTGCGATGTTATCGTCGTTGCGGTAGTTTTGTACAAACTGGCGCATATTTTTACAATCGTCGTGAGTTAAGCCGCTAATTTGCAGGTCGGCGCTCATGCCACCAGCGCTGTATAGCTTTAAACTCGCTAAGCCGAGTTTGCGCTCAATTGGTCCGCGGTGCACCTCAATATGCTGTACTCGCGCTAGCGGCAAAATAATTATTTGCTGCCAAATAATTCCCTTTTTAAACGCGATATCGTGGGTGCGCATTGCTACCCCTTGCAGCTTTATACTCACTACATTATAAAACATTGATAATATGATAATTATTGGCATGCCAATCAACAAATACGTTTGCGCTAGATTAGCAAAAGCAGCATTTAAGTAACACGCCACCACTAAGCCGGTTATTAAAGGAATATAAAACGCCAGCCAATTAAGTTGCACATGCAGCAAAGCGTTAGCCGCCAATGGCTTAAACTCAATATTACTATGTTGTGGTAAGTTGGTTATTTGTTGATTATTAAACACCATATTATTGTTTAAACTCACTATTACTTATATAAATACAAGGCTCAACTCAGCCATTTAATGATGGTAATTAAGGTATGGCTTTGTTTTGGCGCGAGCGTAACGGCATCATTTAATACGTTGGCTGCTTCAAGGCAAAGCATGTTGTTATATTCAGTATTAGCAAAGTTAGATAAACGCTTTGATTTTTCTATCCATGGATTCCACAATACGCAAGAGCTGGAATTTTCTCGGCCCACACTAATTATACCCTCGGGAGTATTAATGGTTTGCACTGGCGCTGCTTGGGTATAAACCATGTCGGTTTCGCGGGCAAAACTAACCACATCACTTTGCATTACTGGAGCTTCGCCAAATTCACTATATTGCGCACCTTGCAAACCATCAACGCTGGTATTGTTAATATCTGATGTTGGAAAATAAGTATGCAGCGCTTGCGAAAAGCTAAACGGTGTATTGCTTAAATTTGTGGTTGTTAAGCGCACTTGTAACTGCTCGTTTAGTACAAACTCAACTCGTAAGCTTGATTGATGCGGCCAATAATCAAGATTAACTAGTTTCATGGGTAATTTGAGGCTAACAATAACTTCGTATTCGGTTTCATGCACTTCATCGGCCTGCCACAAACTCGTTCGAGCAAAACCATGCGCCGGAAAATCGCTGTTATCGTGTGCTCCAAACCAAGGCCAACAAATTGGGATACCGCCGCGAATACTGGCATTTTCTTGGAATGTTTCTTCTTGAGATACCCATAACAATGGCTGCTTACCTTTTGGGGTAAACTCGGTAATTTGCCCGCCTTGCAAAAATATTTTTGCATCGCAATGGCTGCTATTTATATTAATAAATTCTAAACCGGTATCAGTATGACAAATACTAACGGAAGGTGATAACTTCATATTATTTCCTATAATGCTGGCACGTAGTGTTAAATGTGCACCTAAATAGTCAAGTAAGCTTATAAATCATCTACATAATAAGCGAAATAATTTAAATATCGATCGCTTTATTTTCATTCGGTAATACCTGCAAAGTATTTATAAATAATTACTTTGTACTAATACTTATTTATAAATGTCATCTGCAACAAATTAGCAATACTTATAAATTGATAAAAAAAACTCATTATCTATACTCTAAAGGCTTAAAGGTATACTACAGCCATTAGCGAATAAAACACTACAGACATAGATTAAAAATTAAAAATTAAAAAACACAAATTTTAATTACTGCTCAAACTAATAAAAACCACAAAAAGCAGGCTAAAATGCAATATATCATTTGAATTCAATTTACTTGATGTGTAACATTTCGCGATTATGGCAAACCATTGCGCCCTTTTAACGAGATTAGCTAAATGCAAAAACATAACGAGTTATTAGTTTCTTTACGTAAAGTGATTCGTGCGATCGATTTACACTCTAAGCAACTGAATAAAACTTCAGGCTTAACTGGGCCACAACTGCTTATAATGCAAGAGGTTTCCCATACAGATGGGATAACAGCAAGCCGTATAGCTCAAAATGTAAATTTAAGCCCGGCAACCGTTACTAATATTCTTGATAGGATAGAAGGTAGAGACTTAGTAACTCGGGTACGTAGCCAAATGGATAAGCGTCGAGTGAGTTTATACCTCACCGATAAAGGAAAGGAGTTACTTGATAAAGCACCGCAACCACTACAAGAGCATTTTATTGCTAAGTTTTCGGCACTTGCAGAGTGGGAGCAGAGCCTATTACTGTCGTCAATGCAGCGCATTGCCGCAATGATGGATGCAGATAAACTTGATGCATCGCCTCTGTTAGAAGTGGGGGCGCTTACTCAAGCTCCTAAATAATAAATTTACACAGGATGTGCTTTTACATCTTAAATTTTCAATCAAAATTTGAGCAGCAATTTATGACTAAACTTTCGAAATTAACACTTGCCCTCATGCTAGCTGGTGCGTCGAGCAATGTATTCGCCGCAGATCTAGACACGCTTCAAACTCAGCTTAAGCAACTTAAACAGCAAATGCAGATGCTAGAGCAGCAATTAGCAGCTGAAAAAACCAAACAACAACAAATTAATGAGCAACACGAACAACAAGTTGCTCAAATAAGTAAAAAAGCGGATACAAAAATTGTTGCTGTTGCAGAGTCTGAATCAGATAAAAAAGACGAAGGCATTAAAATTGGCGGTGCTATTCGCGCTAATTACAGCATTAATTCATACGATGATGACAATAAAGATCGCGGCGGCGACTTTGATTTTGATATTTTCCGTTTAAATGTATCTGGTGAAATTAATGATATTTCTCTAAATGGTGAAATTCGCTTTTACGATTACATGACTGTAATTAAATACGCTTACCTTGGTTATGAGTTTGTGGATGGTTGGGAAGGCCAAGCAGGTATAACATCTGTTCCTTTTGGTAACGGCCCGTACAACTCACACAGTTATTTTTTTAGCACTAACTATTACGTAGGGTTAGAAGACGATTTTGATTTAGGTGTGGTAGTAAAACGTAAACTTAAAGACAACTGGAAGCTAGACCTTGGTTTTTTCAAAAATGATGAACTAGGCGGAGTAGACGGTGGTTCCGATAAAAGCAAGCGTTACTCGTACGATATTGTAGGTAGTCGTGCACCAAATGAAGGTACATACGCAGAACCTGTAAATAAAATTGGTGAATACAATACCTTTGCAGGTCGCGCAACGTATCAAGTAGAGCATAGTAAAAACGTAATTACCGATCTGGGTGTATCGCTATTAAGTGGCGGCCTACATGACGGTAATGACCGTGCTGGAAGCTACGGTGCATGGGCTGTGCATCTTGATAGCAAAATTAATAACTGGAACGTACAATTTCAACATGGCGAGTACGACTACGACCTAGACGATAATAGCAACCGTTTTGCTGTAGGTGCTTACGCTTATTACGATACTGTTTCGAGCAAAGCAACAATGACTAACTTCAACGTAGCTTATAACTACTCACTTGAGTGGGGCCCAGTGACCGACATTCAGTTTTACAACGATTACGGTATTATTTACGACAAGTCTGATAACAGCGCAAATACTTGGATGAATGTAACGGGTATGAGTGTTGCTGCAGGTGGTTTCTTTAGTTACTTCGACTTTATCCAAGCACGTAATCAACCATTTATTGGCGGAACAATTATTGGTGAAGGCGATACA
This sequence comes from Pseudoalteromonas nigrifaciens, assembly GCF_002221505.1. Lineage (NCBI taxonomy): Bacteria > Pseudomonadati > Pseudomonadota > Gammaproteobacteria > Alteromonadales > Pseudoalteromonadaceae > Pseudoalteromonas > Pseudoalteromonas nigrifaciens. The sequence goes on from NZ_CP011036.1 coordinate 3,471,474, forward strand.
GAACGTCGCTTTAATATTAACCTTGGTTATTACTTTTAAGCCAAGCAAGGTTAATTAGCTAGTTAACCTGAACTCTGGTTAAGATATTTACTAACGTATTGAATCATAGTTATATTTGATTTTATTTTCTCTAGCCAGAGGTTTTCAGTGAAAACAAGGCGAATTTACGCGTCAATAGCTGGCCTATTGCAAGTAAATTCAACGCAGTTAGCGCTGAAAATAGCTGCTTGAGATAAGTTTATTATCCGCAGCTCAGGTTAGTTATAAAGGGCAACTTTGTTTGCCCTTTTTGCTGCGCTAATTTTATTTATTCCTTTATGTCCACGTATTAAGTAACTGCAATTGCGCTTAAATTTCGGCATTAATTACTCTATAATCAAACTAACTATAATTTAATAAAACTAACCTAAGTGAATATAAAAACAACCTATATATATTACAAAAAGGTATGGTTTAAAGTACTTGGCTTAATGCTAGTTGTACTTGGAATTATAGGTATAGTACTACCGGTTATGCCCACCACCATCTTTTTTATTTTAGCTCTGGCCTGTTTTACTCGCTCATCGCCTGCACTTGAGCATTGGCTTTTAAATCATCCACGATACGGCACTACCCTGCACCAGTGGCAAGCACATAAAGTAGTGCCTGTTAAAGCCAAATATTGCGCCGCTTTGGGCATGCTGGTTGGTTTTATATTTTTACTGGCTTCATCTCCTGCTGTTTGGGTTATTTTTTTAGTTGCCATAATTGAAGTGGCTGTAATGATTTATTTAATTTTAAGACCCTCTTCCATACCAAAAAGTTGAATATCCCGCTTTAACAACGTAAATACCCGCTGTTTATAAAAACTTAATGTAAAGTTTAGTAAGTATATTTGTAATAGCTAATACAAATCATTATCATGTGGTAAATATTAATTAGTTTACAGTTATTATGGCGTTTATTAACAAACGAGCTTTATATAGCACCAGCCGGGCTTTACACATTTATATTTCTACAGCGCTATTTTTTTTGCTTATTTTATTTTGTGTTAGCGGCATAGTACTTAACCATGTTGACTGGCTTAAAAATGATAAAAATAATGGCCAAATATCAACTCCAATTCCAAGTGCATTGGCTGCCAAAGCAAATGCGCAGTTAAGTACCTTACCTACACTCTACCCCGAAATAGAAGCTTACTTAGCCAAGCAATATGCGCTCACTAACGTAAAAAGCATTGAATGGGAAAAAGAGGACGCACTGGTAATGCTCGACTACCCATTACCCGCGGGGTTTGCCTACGCCGAGCTCGACTTTATAAGTGGCACACTAAACCTTGATTACCAAACAGGTGGTTTTTTAAGCCTAATTGGCGATCTACATAAAGGCCGACATAGTGGCGAAGCATGGAGTTGGGTAATAGATATCTCAGCTGTATTAATGATCTTATTTGCCATTACCGGCATGATTATTTTATTTCAAAACAGAAAAAAACGCTTAGCAGGAATATGGATAACGGTGTTAGGCATAGCAACGCCTGTCGTTATTTATTTATGTTGGGTTCCACAATTAAAAGGAGTGTATTAATGATTAAATTTAAAGTGTTTATAAGCGCAGCATTACTGCTAGTTGCGACGTTTTTTCAAGCGACTGCGCATGCACAAACTGCACAATTAGAAATTGAATTAAACCTACCCGAATTAGACGTACAACCGTATCACCGCCCTTATGTTGCAGTTTGGCTAGAAACAAGCGAGCGCAAACACGTTACTACGCTGGCACTTTGGGTACAAAAAGCCGAATGGTTTAAAGACTTACGCCAATGGTGGCGTAAAGCCGGTAAGAGTAACCTTAACTTCGACGGCATAAGCGGCGCAACCAAACGAGCTGGATCTTACACCATTAATTGGCAGGGCAATGATTTAGACGGTAACCCAGTAAAACCGGGTAAATACTTACTTAATATTGAAGTGGTACGCGAAGAAGGCGGCCGAGATTACAGCCGTGTCGAAATAGACCTAACACAAGAGGGTAAAATCACGATTGATGGTACCAATGAATTTTCACAAAGCTTCGTCACTATTATTGCCAAGTAATACATAGCAGCAAATAAAGCATCCGCTAAAACCATTTAAAAAGGAACGATTATGAAAATCAATTTACTTAAAAGTGCATTAATTGGCGCACTTACAGTCACTGCACTTGCATCAAGCTATGCTAACGCCCATGCACAATGGTTAGTACCATCGCATACTTCTTTATCTGGCGATAAAGCGCATTATGTAATGATTGACGCGAGTATTTCTAATGAAATTTTTGCTCCCGACAAAGCATACCGCCCAACTGAGAAAGACGCACAATACGACGACAATTTACTGATGGCTATCGGCCCTGACGGCAAACCTATTAGCGATAATATTCGCGCTTACTTTTTACAGCGTAAAAACTCTGCGGCAGTTAAATTAACCAACGAAGGGACTTACCATATTGCAATGAAACGTGAACCACGTTTAATGACCTTTTATAAAGATGCAAAAGGTGAGCGTCGTCGTGTTTTTGGTGGCAAAAACAGTAAAGATATTCCAGCAGACGCTACAGATATTAAAACAACCAAAGCATTTTCTACCGTTGATACGTTTGTAAGTCGTAACGGCACATCTAAGCCTGCACTACTCGGTAAAGGTTTAGAGATTAGCGGCCCAACTCACCCTAACGATTTATTTGTTGGTGAACAAGCGCGTTTTCAGTTGCTCAAAGCTGGTAAGCCGGCAGCAAACGTTGAGCTGGCAATATTAAAAGGTGATACACGCTACCGTAACGAACGTGGCGAAGTTAAAGTAACCACTGACAAAAACGGCTTTTTTAGCACAACGTGGCAGCACCCGGGTTTATACTTAATTGAAGCAAGCGTGAGCGAAGAGTCGTCTGAAAAAGGCATAGATAACGTGCGTTACTCGTTATTTACTACATTAGACGTTGCGCCAGAGTAATACTTAACTCTTGAATTAAAACATTAAAAACAATAAAGAGGCCAAGTAATTTACTTGGCCTTTTTTATTTACATTTACTAAATTAATTGTATTAAAAAACACCTCAATTCACCATGTGATTGCAACTACTCAACACAAGCACACCTATTTAAATTAGTACGTTCAGCGCAAAGTAAACACCAGCCTTAGCTATTTGCATAACTTAGTTTGTTTTGATCTTTGCACTATCCTATTAGCTTCTTTAAGATGCGGCGCTTTTAGACTCAACAATAGCAGCCCTTGGGGGATCACATGACCATACAGCGCTTTTCAGCGAAAAAATTAGCACTTAGCTTGGCCGTTACTACTGCATTGAGCACGCCTTATTCAGTAGCTGTAGCCGCAGAGCCAGATAGTCAAGCACAAGAAAATATCGAAGTAATTTCGGTAACGGGTACTCGTCGCAGCTTACGCAGTATTGCTGAAAGTTCAGTACCTGTTGATATTATTACCAGTCGCGATATGGCCAGTACAGGCCAGCTTGAAATCAGCCAAGTACTTGCAAACCAAGTGCCAAGCTTTAACTACCCAAGCGCAACAATGGGCGATGGTACAGACCATGCTAAACCTGCAGTTTTGCGTGGTTTAGCCCCCGATCACACCCTAGTGCTTATTAATGGTAAGCGTCGTCATTCAGGTGCGCTATTAAACTTAGCTGGCGTAGTTGGGCGTGGTTCAACAGCTGTTGATTTAAATATGATCCCAACATCGGCAATTAAGCGCGTAGAAGTATTACGCGACGGTGCCGCAGCGCAATACGGCTCAGATGCTATTGCAGGGGTTATTAATATAATTCTTAAAGATGCAGCGCAGGGCGGCAGTGTAAGCGTAACTTACGGACAATATGATACTCAAATGGCTGGAGTACCTCAGCTTGAAAGCGTGTACGCAGATGCAAACGGCAACTTAGCATTTAATACTGGCGACGATCGTAAAATGAGCGATGGCGCAACGCGTACTATTAGTGCTAATTCTGGTTTTTCGTTAGCTGATAACGGTTTTGTAAACGTGTCTATTGAATATCGTGATAACGACTCTACCCAGCGCTCTGGTTTTGACCCTCGCGATCAATATAGCCACCTTGATGATGGTAGCCTAGATCCACGCGAGTTCACTATCGATCGTTATAATCACCGCTTTGGTAAAGCAGAGCTTGAAGACTATGCACTGTTTTACAACATGGGCTACGACTTTGATAACGGCTTAAACTTATACTCTTTTGGTAGCTACTCTAAGCGTGAAGGCAACTCAGGCGGATTTTATCGCCGAGCTGTAGATAAAAATAACATTTTAGACGTTTACCCTAATGGCTTTTTGCCACAAATTGAAACCGACGTAGAAGATTACTCTCTCGCTCTTGGTTTACAAGGTGAAACAGGCGACTGGACATGGGATGTAAGTACCAACTACGGCCGCAACGACTTTGCATTAGGCGTAGTAAATAGCTTAAATACATCTTTAGGTGCCACCAGCCAAACCGAATTTGATAACGGCGCATTGGTTTATGACCAATTTATTGTTAATGGAGATGCCAGCACAGCATTTGATTTAGGTTTACCAGATGACGTATTTTTTACTATAGGTGCTGAATACCGCCACGAAAGCTACAAAATAGAACAAGGCGAAGAAGCTTCTTATATTACCGCGCTTGATAGTAACGGCAACCCAATTGCAGCAGGTGGTGCACAGGTACTATCTGGTTTTGGTCCGCAAAGTGTTACCGACGAAAGCCGCCACAACGTAGCACTTTTTGTTGAATTTGATACCTACTTAACAGAAAAGTGGAATGTGGTTTTAGCCAGCCGTTATGAAGATTACAGCGACTTTGGCGACACATTCACCTCAAAAATAGCAACGCGTTACAGTATTACTGATAACTTATCGTTACGTGGTGCAGCAAGTACCGGCTTTCGCGCGCCATCGCTAGCACAAAGCTCGTATCGTCAAATATCAACCATACTTGAAAACAACCAAGCGTTTGAAGTAGGTTTATTTCCAAGTGACTCTCCAGCAGCACAAGCATTAGGCGCTAAAAAACTAGACGCTGAAGACTCTGTAAACTTAACCGCTGGCTTTGTCTACACTCAAGGTAATTTTAGCCTAACGGTTGATGCATATCGTATTGATATTGATGACCGGATTGTACTCTCTGAAAACCTAGCCGGTGCAGCAGTTGCTCAAATTTTAGCAAACGCTGGTGAGCTAAACACCGAAAGGGTACGCTACTTTACCAATGCAATAGACTCACGTACGCAAGGTGTAGACATAGTTGCAACTTATTTACTGGAACTAGATAACCTAGGCGACGTACGCTTAAACGCAGCGGTTAACTTTAACGACACTAAAGTCACCCATATAGACGACAACCCTGAAGAACTCAATTCGTTAGGTGATGACTATGTTGTATTTGCTCGGCGTGAAGTGGGCCGTTTTGAAGAAGGCACACCAGATAGCAAACTAAACTTATCGGCTGTTTGGAGCTTTAACGAATGGCAAACTACACTGCGTGCCACGCGCTATGGCGAAGTCGCTGATATTTCTACAAGCAGCGACCGAGATGAATACCTAGATGCAAAATGGATAACCGATCTTGAAGTGGCTTATAGCCCTAACGATGAATGGAAATTTGCCGTAGGCGCTAACAACCTGTTTGATCAGTACCCTCAAGCAACGGTAGATAATATTGGCCACTCTAACTTTGGCCAAATATTTCCGTACACGCCTTACACACCCTACAGTTTAGATGGGCGCTTTTTATACGGTAATATTACTTACCGCTTTTAATAAAAGTGCTAGCTAAAAGTTGAAAGTTATAAAGGATGCATTACGCATCCTTTTTTTGCTGCTTAACGATTGATATAAGTAACATTCGCGTTAATCCTGAAAAAAAATCTCATTATGATTAAAGCAGAGCTAGGGTATGTCAGCATTAATAATACTTTGAAGGCTGTAAAATTTAAAAAAAACAGCATTTCTAGCCACTTAAATTATTGTATTTTATAAGCGTGTCAGTCATTCTATTTATACGCAAACCACTTGGGTTTAAAAACTCACCTAGGAAAAACACGTGTTAGAAATAGCTTTAATTTACTTAGCGGCAGCAATTGTAGCTGTGCCTATTGCCAAACGAGTAGGGCTCGGATCGGTGCTGGGTTATTTAATCGCAGGCATACTTATTGGCCCTTATGCCTTAGCTATGGTTGGCGATCAAACCGATGTAATGCATTTTGCCGAATTTGGCGTAGTGATGATGCTATTTTTGGTCGGACTTGAACTACAACCCTCACGACTATGGAAGCTTCGGCACTCTATTTTAGGGCTTGGTGGCTTACAGGTGGTGCTAACTGCGGCGGTTATTTTTGCCTTTTGTTATTGGTTTTTTACCATGCATTGGCAAACCGCATTGGCCATTGGTTTAATGCTGGCACTTTCTTCTACCGCGATTGTATTGCAAAGCCTCGAAGAAAAAGGCTGGTTAAAGCAAGAAGCTGGGCAAAATGCATTTTCGGTTTTATTATTTCAAGATATTGCCATTATTCCTATTTTAGCGCTACTCCCCTTACTCGCGTTTGCTGCACCAAGTAGCTCAAAACAAATTAGCGATTCAATCATTGCTGACTGGCCTGTTTGGCAACAAGTAGGCGTCTCTGTTGGCGTTATTGCCGCTATCATTGCTGGCGGTAAATATGTGTCGGCACCACTGTTTAGATACATAGCACAAACTCACATGCGTGAAATATTCACTATTTTTGCATTGTTTTTAGTCGTGGCTATTTCGCTTGTAATGCACAGTATTGGCCTATCACCTGCTTTAGGTACTTTTTTAGCCGGTGTAGTATTGGCCGAAAGTGAATTTAGACACGAATTAGAAGCCGACATAGAGCCCTTTAAAGGCCTATTGCTAGGACTATTTTTTATCACTGTGGGGGCTTCAATTAATTTTGAACTGTTTTTTAATCAATTTAGCACTGTGATTAGCTTAGTTGTTTTATTGATAGTAATTAAAGCCTGTATTTTATTTGCGCTGGCTTTTACCTTTAAAATAAATAAAAAGCAGCAACTATTATTTACACTGGCTTTGGCACAAGGAGGCGAATTTGCTTTTGTACTTTTAAGCGTGACCACCACATTAAGTATTTTAACCCCAGAACAAACCAGTCTAGTGACCTTAGTGGTTGCGGTATCTATGTTGATAGCCCCTTTATTACTGATGTTGTATGAGCAAATACAAAAACGCAGTAGTAGCACTAAGCCTGAGTTTGATAAACCAGAACAAATAAATACCGCTAAACACGTAATTATTGCGGGCTATGGCCGCTTTGGGCAAATAATGGGGCGTTTATTACATGCACAAGGCTACGAAATTACCGTACTTGATCACAGCCCAAGCCAAATAGAACTGCTGCGCCGCTTTGGTAACACCGTATTTTACGGTGATGCTGCTCGCCAAGAACTGCTTGAAGCCGCAGGCGCGCATACTGCACAAATGCTGGTTGTTGCGATTGACAACCCAGATAAAACCATTGAAATTATTAAGCTGGCACATAAAAACTACCCACAATTAAAAATAGTGGCGCGCGCAATCGATCGTCGCCATGCGTATCAATTACTGAATCTAAAAGTGGATGCATTTAACCGCGAAACCGTCGACTCAGCCATTAACTTAGCCATAGAATCACTGCAGCTACTTGGCAATAGCAAAGAAGACGCTGAGCGTGCTGGTAAATTATTTAGGGATCATGACCGTGCATCTGTGTTACAACTTTCTGAGCTTTGGGGAGATGATGCCAGCTACGGCGTTGCAGTACGCCAACGTATGGAAGATTTAAAACAGGTATTACAGCAAGATAAGCAAGCACAGCAAAATTTAAATACCTGTGATGCCAACAATTATGAAAATGGCTTAACAGAAGACTCTGCTAAGCCTAAAAAACGACCTAATGATGATGCCCACCTTGAATAGCCTCACCTTGAGGATTATAAAAACCGGTGGCGCCGTGCTCTATAAAACCTAGGTTAATCATTTTTGCTAAAAATGGGTCGCTTTCGTTATCGCCAATGTCAGCATAGTCGGTGGTTTGAAAGTTATCCCATTTTACAAACTGAGCCTTAATCGCTGGTGTGTCATTTTGCACCGCGTCTAAGCTAAGTGACATGCTTGCTTTATTCGCTAGGTTACTAATGCTAAATGTTTTTACCAGTTTTGAATGGGTAAAAAATGCCAAGTTATACTGAGAGTTATTTTCTTCTAAGCTGTAATTTTTTATTTCGTTGCAGCCTTCACCTTCAGTGCTCACTAATGTCATTTTTTCAATGAGATGATTATCTACCAGCTGTACTTTTGCACTCCAGTTTTGCACTCCTTGCACCTCTGATGGCTGATATTCAATACCGCGCTGCTGCGCATTAAAATAACGAATAGGCCGTATTTGATTGTTGCTCGTATGCTGCCAAAGCTCTGTTATAACTTGGCTTTGGTGCGCCACTTGTTGCTGGTTTCGCCACAGGGTTAGCGCTTGAGTTGTTGGCTCGTTATTTTTATTGTTGGTTACAGTGTAAGTTGCTTTTAATAGCGCTGGGTTAACATTGCATTGCTGGGAAAAAGCGCTGCTACTGAATAATACGGTCATCATTAATAATGCTTTTTTCATTGGGTACTCTTTTTAAATGCTCTAATTTATGCTTTTAACATAGCTAAAAATAATGGCTGTTTTATGACAAAATATAATATAAAAACAACCCGCACAGAGTACGAGTTGTTTTGCACACACAAATTATAAACTTACTACTGCGCCACTTTGTCGTTTGCTGTTTTAACTAAATCTGCGGCAAAGTCCATTACATGAAATAAAAAGCTTTGCTCATTAGTGCCTGTCACTAAGTGCGCACCAGGGCCTATAGCATATACGCCAACATCTTCACCTGCGTGTGTTTCTGAGCTCATTGGTACCAGCGCTTCTTGATGAAAACCAGGGGTAGTAGTATCAACATTGGTTAAATCAACCCGCCCTGTTACTGGTGCAAAGTTATAACCTACGTCAGCATCTGTTTCGCTACCGAGGTTTCTAAAACCACCACCATTGGTATAACCTAGCGTTGTATATGGCATATCATCGGCCGCTAGGCTTGGCGTTGTTTCGCCTACGCCCACCACTTTACCTAAAATAGGATTACCGCGTTTAGGGTAACCCGCAATGGTAAATACATGGCTGTGATCGGCTGTTACAACAATAAGCGTTTCCTCTGGATTGGTGTTATCAACCGCAACTTTAACTGCTTTTGCCAATTCAATGGTGTCGTTTAAAGCGTTATATGCATTACCCGCATGGTGCGCGTGATCAATACGACCCGACTCAACGGTTAAGAAAAACCCTTTGTCGTTTTTGCCCAGTACATTTATGGCTTTTTCGGTCATTTGTGAAAGCGAAGGCTCGCCAGCAATATCATTTGCGCGGTCTGCTTCGTACTGCATGTGAGATTCGTTAAACAGCCCAAATACTTTAGTAGCATCATCGCTAATTGCATCAAAACCGGTTTGATCCATTACGTAAGTACCATTTGGATATTGCGTTTTCCATTCACTAATTAAATTACGATTATCAGTACGATCCCCTTCAACTGCACTTACTGCATCGGCTGAATTAAACGCAGCATCTTTTGGTAAAAAATGACGACGCCCGCCACCCATAACAACATCAATGCCATCTACATCAACACCATTAAAGCGCGCTTTTAGGTTGGCCTCAAAGTTAACCAGTTGCGATGCAATATCTTCACAATTAGCTGACTCGCTCGCGGGCATATCAGAAATATCTTCCCAGTTACGATCGGCCGATTTTGCGTACATAGCCGCAGGTGTTGCATGAGTAATTCGGGCAGTTGAAATAATACCGGTCGCTTTACCCGCAATTTCAGCAAGCTCTAGTGAGGTAACTAGCTCATGTCCTTTGCCCGACACACAATTACCACGCTCAACCGCTTCATCAATACCAATAACACCCACATCGGTTTTAACCCCTGAGGCCATTGCGGTCATAGTGCCGGCCGAATCGGGCGTTTGTGCATCTACGTTATAGGTTTTTACAAAACCTGAATACGGCATAGTTTCAAAGCTTAATTGATGCTCCTCACCCATTTCACCTTCTAACTGCCCGGCTAAAATACGCGCTGCTGTTATTGTCGAAATTCCCATACCATCGCCAACAAATAAAACAACATTTTTAGCCTTGCCTGACTCAGTCACTATGCTCGCATTTGCTGTTTTTGTGGTTGCTAACTTGGTTTGTGCATCACTAAACCAAGCATTACTAGTAAGCGATGCTAACTGCTCGCTGCTAAGCGACGTAGCTGGTGCATTACATACTAAGTTACTTGATGTAGCCTCACTGCTTTCTAATATTCCATTACCGTTGGTATCTTCGCCTGTTTGTGTTGTTACTCCGCCGTTAACACATTGCTCAGACCCGACAGCAATTACGTTATTGACAGTTAATATACTATTTTGGTTTTTATCGCTGTCACTTGAGCAACCCGTTAGTGCAAGAGTTACTGCTAAAGAAAGTACCGTTAATTTTTTCATGTTAGCCGCCATTATTGCTGAGTTAGTTCAAGAGCTTGATTAATTATATGAAACACTACATTTTGCTCAATTACGCCTTGTGCAAGCTGAGCACCGGGGCCTGTTGCATGCAATGAAATGTCTTCACCTGCGTGTGTTTCCGAGGCCAATGGCACTGTTGTTTCTTGATGAAAACCAGGGGTTGTTGTATCAATCCCTTGTAACTCAACGCGCCCTGCCACAGCAGCACTTGCATAGCTTGCATCGGCATCTGTTTCATCACCTAAGTTTCTAAACCCTAAACCATTGGCGTAACCAACTGTGGTATAGGGCTTGTTATCGGCAGCTAGGCTGGGGGCTGTTTCGCCCACGGCCACAACTTGACCTAAAATAGGGTTGCCGCGTTTGGGATAGCCCGCAATAGTAAATACATGACTGTGATCGGCAGTGACTAAAATGAGGGTTTCTTCTGGATTGGTGTTATCAACCGCAGCTTGTACCGCTTTGGCCAACTCTATTGTGTCGTTAAGTGCATTATAGGCATTGCCCGCATGGTGCGCGTGATCAATACGACCCGATTCAACGGTTAAGAAAAAGCCTTTGTCGTTTTTGCCCAACACTTCAATTGCTTTAGTAGTCATATCGGTAAGTGAAGGCTCGCCAGCAATATCGTTTGCGCGGTCTGCTTCGTATTGCATGTGGGATTCGTTAAATAAGCCAAATACTTTAGTAGCGTCATCGGCAATATTATCAAAGCCGGTTTGGTCCATAACATACGTTGCAGTAGGGTATTGCGCTTGCCATTCACTAATCAAATTACGATTATCGGTACGATCCCCTTCTATTGCGCTTACTGCGTCTGTTGAATTAGCTGCTACGTTTTTGGGTAAAAAGTGCCGACGTCCGCCGCCCATAACAACATCAAGGCCATCTATATCAGTACCAACAAAACGCGCCTCTAGGTTTTTTTCAAAGTTAATTAGTTGCGAGGCAATATCTTCACAACCAGCTGCAATTGCATCCTCTGGCATGTCTGAAATATCTTCCCAGTTACGATCGGCCGATTTAGCATACGTTGCTGCAGGCGTTGCATGGGTAATTCGCGCTGTTGAAATAACCCCAGTTGCTAGGCCTTTAATTTCTGCCAGCTCTGTTGCTGTTAGTAACTCGTTGCCCGCAACTGTTGAACACATCCCACGCTCTATATTTTCGTTAACACCAATTACACCAACATCGGTTTTCACACCCGAGATCATCGCGGTCATAGTGCCCGCAGAATCAGGTGTTTGTGCATCTACGTTATAGGTTTTAACTTGTGCGGAATACGGAAATGCCTCAAAGCTTAAGTAACCCTCCTCCCCCGATTGGTTATTGCGTTGTCCTTGTAAAATACGTGCGGCGGTTAGCGTTGATACCCCCATACCATCACCAACAAATAAAATTACGTTTTTAGCTTTGGTGGCTTTAACACTCTGCGCTTGGGTAGTTTTTGTTGTTAATTTTGTTTGCGCAGCACTATACCAACTGCTGTCTTTTTGGCTTTGCGGTAATACATTGGCATAACTAGCTGCGTTAAACGCAAATGTTAGCGCTATTGCCGCAGCAACTTTTTTAATTTTCATCCATAATTCCCATTATTTAGTGATTATTTTTTAAAAAATGTGTGACCACAAAAAGATCAACCGCTGCACTATAAAAAATAGATATGACTAATAAAGGTAATTTTTATGAAAGTTAAATGACTAAATTTATGAATGTAACTACTATAAAATCAAAACGCATTAAAAACACAAAACAAAGTGAAAAAATAAAACCCTTAATTTACAAAAGGATATAAAATAATCATGCCGTTTTATATAACTTTTAATTATATAAAGCTTGCTACATGTTTTAACTTACTCTAACATGCCTGCATCGGGTTGATTGAAAACCCAGCTTATTTGTAAGTACCACGTTGTTATTAGTACTAATCCTGCGCGTTATCCTCAGTTATATGCTTGTTTTCTCCCTGTTAAATTGCCTATTTTAAGGCACACTTTTATTAATTCTTAGGATACTATTATGTCTAATACTACAACTGGTACAGTAAAATTTTTTAACGAAGCAAAAGGTTTTGGCTTTATCGAGCAAGAATCTGGCGCAGACGTGTTTGCACATTTCAGTGCAATCTCTGGCGACGGTTTCAAAACTTTAGCTGAAGGCCAACGTGTACAGTTTACTGTTACTCAAGGTCAAAAAGGCCCACAAGCCGAAAACATTGTTTGTATATAAACACTGTTAAATAATACGCTTTAGTGTATTAACAGCTCACATATAATTAATTTGTCTGTGAGCTAATTTTTTACCACTTACATTAAGTAATTGGTATTACTAAACATTTAAAATTGAGTATGTACTATGCAGCTTAATTTATTTTCGACTCACTGTTCGAGTCAGTCTCGCCTTATGCTTTATTCCACCTTATCTTTATCAATCTTAAGTCTTTTATATTCCTAGTTTGTAGATACACAGTAAAAGCGCTGGGCGAATTTAAGAGAGTTTTATGAATTTGAACCCAACCGCACCATTATCATCACCAATTTATGACAACCCGATCCCGGGTCGTGAATTTATTTTAAGCCTTTTTGGCAAAATGAAAAAAAACCTTAACCGTGAACAAATCGCGCATGCCTTAGAGCTAAAAAATGCTGAGCAAAAAGAAGCCCTCAGAAGGCGTTTACGCGCCATGGAACGCGATGGCCAACTTATGTTTAGCCAACACAAAGGTTACCAAGTTATTGATCAAGCCTTACTTGTGAGTGGTGTAATTACCCTACATGCAGATGGCTTTGGTTTCGTTAATTATAGCGCCAGCGAAAAAGATTTATTTATCGCTAAGAACCAGTTAGCTCACGTATTTGAAGGCGATATAGTACAAATACTACAAGAAGCCGCTAGTCATAAACGCTCAAACAATAAATTAATAAAAATTATTGAGCATAAAACCACCCATTTAGCCGGTATATTAAAGCGCCAAGGCACAGACTACGTGCTAGTAGCCGATAACACAAAATGCCCACAAAAAGTGCAAGTAGCGCAGTGCCAATTAGCAAACACCAGTGTGGGCCAGTATGTAAACACTAAAATTACCCAGTACCCTACTTTTCGCCATGCAACTCAAGTGCAAATAACCGAAGTACTTGGTCTGCCTCACTCTGCAGGTATGGAAACAAAGCTTGCGCTGCGTCGTCATGGTGTTGCAGATAGCTGGAGCAAGGATTTACTAGCACAAGCAAGTTCACTTGGTAATGAAGTAACCGAGCAAGATAAATTAGCGCGTGTAGATTACCGCTTGTTTCCGTTTGTTACTATTGATGGCGAAGACGCAAAAGATTTTGACGACGCCGTATACTGCGAAAGAACAGAGCAAGGAAACTGGCGTTTACTGGTCGCTATTGCCGATGTGTCGCATTATGTAAAACCCAATGATGTGTTAGATATAGAAGCGCAACAACGCGCCACCTCTATTTATTGCCCGGGACAAGTTGTTCCTATGCTGCCAGAAGCATTATCAAATGGCCTGTGCTCGTTAAACCCACATGAAGATCGCCTGGTATTAGTGTGTGATATGACCATTAGCCAAGATGGTCAAGTGACTCAAGCTAATTTTACAGAGGGGCTGATCCACTCACATGCAAGGCTAACCTACACACAAGCACATGCTGTCATTGCTAAACCCCATTCTAGCTCAGCTAAACAATTAGCCGAATTGAATGCTGATGTGTCGCCACTGATTAAAAATTTGCATTATCTTTATTTAGATTTAAGCGCAGCGCGCAAACTTCGCGGCGCTATTGACTTTGATACGCAAGAGCTCAAGCTTAATCTGAATAAAAATCAAAAAATTACCAGTATTGAGCCAATAGAGCGCAATGACGCACACCGCATGATTGAAGAATTTATGCTGTGCGCTAACGTGTGTACCGCACAGTTTTTAGATAAACACCAAATCCCCGGATTATTTAGAGTACATGCAGGGCCACAACAGAAAAAGCTACAAACGCTACGGGCGCTACTGGCCGAAAAAAGACTGCAGCTTGGCGGCGGTGATAAGCCAACGCCAGCCGATTACAATAAACTACTAAATAACATTAGTCAGCGCAGCGATGCCAGCGTGATCCGTACTTTATTACTGCGCTCACAATCGCAAGCCGAATACTCGGCTAATAACCAAGGTCACTTTGGCCTAGCATACAATGCTTACGCTCACTTTACCTCGCCAATTCGTCGCTATGCAGATTTAGTAACCCATCGTGCAATTCGCGCCAAAATTCAGGCTAAGCAGCAAAATGGTTTACAGCGGGCGATAAGCTTCTTAAATGTGTTTGCTAATAAAGCGTCTAGCGTTAGCAAGTTAGCTAAAAAGGCATACCCTTATAACCTTGAAAGTATAGAAACATTAAGCTTGCATTGCTCAGCACAATCGCGCAAAGCCAACGATATTAGCCGTGAAGTAGAAAGCGCCTTAAAATGTAGCTATATGGAAAAATACCTTGGCGATACATTTACCGCCACTATTAGTGGTGTATCAAGCGCTGGCTTTTTTGTTGAGCTAGACTGCACAGGCGTTGAGGGTTTAGTAGCGGTGAGTAGCTTCAGCCAAGGTGAGTTTGTATTTAATGCTGCCAAACAACAGTGGAGCAACAGCAAACAAAAATTTACTATTGGTGAGCGTGTGAATGTGACCTTAAAAAGTATTGACTTACGCCAACGTAAAATGAGCTTTTCACTGGCTAGTTTAACGTTTCATTAATTGCAGACAAGCTGCACTGTTAGTTATTAATTTAAACCGCCGCGCTTAACTGTGAAATTTAATAGCTAACTTTATTAGCATTTATTGTTGTCGTGCTTGAGCATAACACCTGTATTGCCTACAATAGCGCACTATCTATTCAATGCAGATCACAATTATGACTGATACAAATAAACCAGAGTTACCAGACCAACTTTCGATTAATCCACGCAGCAAGTTTTATGTAGAAGAAGTATTCGAACATGAAATTGGTGTAACTCTGAACGGCAAAGAGCGTTTTGACGTTGAAGAATACTGCATCAGCGAAAGCTGGATCAAAGTTGCCGCACCTAAAGCGCTAGATCGTCGTGGCCAACCATTACTTATAAAAGTAAAAGGTACTGTAGACGTATTTTATAAATAAAATACTGATGCAGCACAAAGAAGCCGACGTAACGTCGGCTTTTTAGATCAATGTTTACTCTAATTACTTAACTTGAACTCCGGTTACTTAGATTTACCTCGCCAACCAGCCCAAACATCGTCTTCAAGATCTGCTTTTTTGTTCTTTTTCTTGCCCGTGCCTTCGGGTTTTGCCATTGGCTTTTCGTTTTTAAGCGCCTGTGCGGCATCAACATTCGCTTGGTTCACTGCAAAGCCTGCCACTTGCTCGCGCTCAAGACGTAGTTTGTTTTTCTTCTCAATTATTTTAAAGTGATGTAAATCTTCATAATCAACTAATGAAAGCGCTAAACCCACTTCACCTGCACGGCCGCTGCGGCCAATACGGTGCATATAATCAGCAGGGCTGCGTGGTAGATTAAAGTTAATAACCACTGGCAGCTTTTCAATATCTAAACCACGTGCTGCAATATCAGTTGCTATTAGCACTTCAATTTCGCCTGCTTTAAACTTTTCTATTACGCGGGTACGTTCACTTTGGCCTTTATCGCCATGAAAAACTTGTGCATTAACACCGCGCTTTTCAAGCTTTTGCGCTAAGTGTTCACAATCTTTTTTAGCATTAACAAAAATCAGTGCTTGGCGCCATTTATGGGTTTTAATTAAATGCGCTAAAACAGTGGTTTTCTCGCCTTTATTAACGCTAAATACACGCTGTACTAAAGTGCTTTCGTCTTTGCTTTGAACTTGTATTTCAACAGGGTCGTTTAATAAATCTTGTGTTAATAGCTTAACTTGCTCTGGGAAAGTTGCTGAAAATAACATAGTTTGTTTTTTAGCAGGCATTAACGCTAATAACTCAGCAAGCTCTTCGGTAAAGCCAAGGCTTAGCATACGGTCGGCTTCATCAAGCACGAGTGTATTTAGTTTATCGAGCTTAATAGCATTGCTTGAGATTAAATCGAGTAAGCGCCCTGGTGTTGCCACTATAATATCAGCGCCACCACGAAGTGCCTGCATTTGTGTATTAACCGATACACCACCAAACACAGCAATCGTTTTAATTGCGCCATTAAAGTTAGCAGAATACGATTTAACGCTATCGGCTACTTGAGTAGCAAGCTCACGAGTAGGTACTAAAATAAGCCCCGTTACAAAGTTACCTTTGCTGGCTGCGCTTTTACTACCTTGTTCAAGGAACATTTTTTGTAGCATTGGCAGCGCAAACGTTGCTGTTTTACCTGAGCCTGTATTTGCCCCAGCAATTAAGTCACTGCCTGCAAGCACACTAGGTATAGCCTTAGCTTGAATTGGAGTAGGTTGGGTATATTCCAAGTCGGTTAAACGAGCTAATAGCTCTGGAATAAGGCCAAGTTCGTTAAAAGTGCTAGGGCTTGTGGCTGAGGTCATAAAGGTGTGGGCTCATTACTAAAAATTAGCCTGCAATTTTAGCGTATTTAACGCTTATTAAGTAGGGGTTAGTGATTTAAATCGCATTTAGTTACTGGCAAAAAAAAGACGCTTTCGCGTCTTTTTTATCTTATAACACTAACTTCTTGTTATTCAACAGTAACAGATTTAGCTAAGTTACGTGGTTGGTCAACGTCTGTGCCTTTAATTACCGCTACGTAGTACGACAGTAGCTGTAATGGTAAGGTGTAAACAATTGGCGCAATAATATCGTCAGTGTGATTTACGTTGATAACACGCATGGTGTTGTCTGATTCAAAGTGAGAATCTTTATCTGCGAATACGTAAATAATACCACCACGAGCACGTACTTCTTCTACGTTTGATTTAAGTTTTTCTAGCAGTTCGTTATTAGGTGCTACAACAATAATCGGCATGTCGGCGTCAATTAGTGCTAGTGGACCATGTTTAAGCTCGCCTGCAGCGTAGGCTTCTGCGTGAATGTACGAAATTTCTTTAAGCTTAAGCGCGCCTTCCATTGCAATTGGGTATTGCGAACCACGACCTAAAAATAGTGAATGTTGCTTGTCGGCAAACTCTTCTGCTAACTCGGCAATGCTATCTGCAAGCTGTAAAGTTTCTTCTAATTTTGCAGGTAGTACTTTAATTGCATTAACAATTGCGCTTTGATCAAGGCCTTTTTCTTGCGCTATAGACGCAGTAAGCATTAACAAACCAACTAATTGCGTAGTAAACGCTTTAGTAGATGCTACGCCAATTTCGGCGCCGGCTTTGGTCATAAAGGCAAGGTCTGATTCGCGTACAAGTGATGAGCCAGGTACGTTACAAATGGTCATTGACGCCATGTAACCTTGTTGCTTTGCTAAACGCAGTGCAGCAAGTGTATCGGCTGTTTCGCCTGATTGTGAAATAGTTACTAGTAGGCTTTTTTCGTGTACAAACGACTGGCGGTAGCGAAATTCTGAGGCAATTTCTACATTACAGCTTACGCCTGCAAATTGCTCAAGCCAGTAACGTGCAACCATACCCGAATGGTAAGACGTACCACAGGCAATAATTTGTACGTGTTTTACATCTTTAAATATTTGTTGTGCACTGTCGCCAAAAGCGTCAATTGCTACTCGGTCGTTGTTTAAACGCCCTTCAAGGGTATTACGTACAGCAAGTGGCTGCTCGTAAATTTCTTTTAGCATGTAATGGCGGTAATCGCCTTTGCCTGATGTATCTTGAGTGATGTTTGATTCAACCACTTCACGCTCTACAGCGTTGCCATCGGCATCAAAAATTTCTACTGTGTCACGTGTAATACGTGCTACGTCGCCTTCTTCTAAAAATATAAAGCTGCGAGTAACCGGTAGTAGTGCCAATTGATCAGAGGCAATAAAGTTTTCGCCAAGCCCTAAACCTATAACAAGTGGGCTGCCTGAGCGCGCTACAATAATTTCGTTGCTGTTGTCTTTATCAAATACAACTGTACCAAATGCACCTTCAAATTGCTTAACGGCAGCTTGTACTGATGCGAGTAAGGTTTTGTGTTGCTGACGAAGTTGGTGAATTAAGTGCACCATAACTTCGGTGTCGGTGTCTGATAAAAATTCGTAACCGTCGCCTTTTAATGCGGCGCGCAAGCTTACGTGATTTTCGATGATGCCATTGTGTACTAGTGCTAGCTGGCCGCTTGAAACATGTGGATGTGCATTGGCTTCAGTTACACTACCGTGAGTAGCCCAGCGAGTGTGTGCAATACCTGTATGGCCGCTAACACCTGATTGCTCAAGTGCCGATTCTAGGTTTACTACTTTACCAACTGCTTTTACAGTTTTAAGGGTGTTGCCATCAAGCAGTGCTACGCCTGCTGAATCGTAACCACGGTACTCAAGGCGTTTAAGGCCTTCAACTAAAATTTTATTTACTGGACGTTCTGCAACTGCCCCAACTATTCCACACATAGTGTCTCCATTAATTTTTTAAATATTTGCCCGCTTATAACCTGAATTCAAGTTAACGGGCTATTCCATAATCTCTGCACAAATTAGTTTTACACCACATGCCTCAATTGCTTTGCGTTTATCGTCTGCTAAGCCATTGTCGGTTATTAAGGTGGTTACTATTTGCCACGGTAATTCTAAATTTGGGATTTTTCGGCCAATTTTATCTGATTCAACCATCACTATAACTTCACGTGCTGCTTTTGCCATTACTTGGCTTAAGCCAACTAGTTCGTTAAAGGTAGTAGTACCGCGCTTTACGTCTATGCCATCGGCACCAATAAATAGCTGATCAAAGTCGTAAGAGCATAGTACGCTTTCTGCAACTTGCCCCTGAAACGATTCTGAATGCGGATCCCATGTCCCACCGGTCATCAATAATGTTGGCTCGTTTTCGAGCGCTAGCAAGCGATTAGCAACTTTAATAGCATTCGTCATTACAACTAGGCCTTGTTTACTTGCAAGCTCTGGGATCATTGCTGCTGTAGTGCGCCCGCTATCAATAATAATGCGGTTATGATCTTTGATCAGTGCGGCTGCAGCCTTGGCTATAGCCACTTTACGCTTAGAATCAATCTCATCGCTTACTATCTCTTTTGGTAATGCAATAGCTCCACCATAACGGCGCAGTAACAGGCCACTTTTTTCAAGCGCAGTTAAATCTTTTCGAATGGTCACTTCTGAGGTTTGAAACTGCTCAGCTAATTTTTCCACGACCACTTCACCAAGCTCATTAACCTGAGCCAATATATTGTGACGTCGTTGCTGGGTGTTTCGTTTGGTCATAAGTGATATGCAATTAAGTTTCGTTTCGAAAGATGCGCAATTTTAAACGAAACTAGTTAAATGGCAAGTGAACGAGCAAAAATAAAGCAATTTAATCAAATTATAATAAAACTTAAAATACGGTAAGCTAGGGGTAATAGCCGAATAAAGTAAAGTATATGCAATTATTTAATAGTATCAGTAAAGAATATTTAACTCAGCGTAAGCTCGCCGGCGATATCTGCCGTTTATTTAATAAAAGCCCCAGTAAGGGCAATTTAAAGCGTATTAAAAGCTTATTTTTTGATTGCGGTGAAGAGGTAATTATTGAAGCAGGGTTTCACTGCGATTATGGTAGTACACTTATTATTGGTGATCGTACCTTTATAAATATTAACTGCACCATTTTAGATTCTCCGCTACCTGAGTCGACCATTAGTATTGGTAACGACTGTTTAATAGGCCCTAATGTACAATTGCTAGCTGTATCTCACGCGCTAGATCCGCAGCAAAGATTAAGTAAAGAAAACTTTAGCCAGCCAATTAGTATAGGTAATAATGTATGGGTTGGTGCAGGCGTAATAATTTTAGCTGGAATAACTATTGGCGATAATGCCGTTATTGGAGCGGGCTCGATAGTAACAAAAAATGTGGCAGCCAACACCGTGGTGGTTGGAAATCCTGCGGTTAAAGTTAAAGATATTTGAAGCAGTAATTCGTTAAAAACAACCTACAAAGCCTACTCTGCAGGTTGTACAATATATAACTAAGCAGTGTGTTTCTAAGGGAGGGGTTTATTGTTTATTTTTTAATGTAAGCGCTAAACCCGCCATAATAAACTCAACTTGGGAAACCTGCGCAGCTAATGCTTGGTGTAACCAGCCAGATTCGTCTACAAATGTACGGCTTAATTCGCCAAGCGGAACTATACCGTGCCCCACTTCGTTACTTACAAAAATAACTTGCCCTGGTAAGCTTTTAAGTTGAGCTAATAACTCAGCTTTTTGCGTTTGCCAGCAATGCTTGTCGCTATGGCATAAACAGTTTGTAAGCCATAGCGTTAAACAATCTACCAATATACAGTTATCAGCTTTACTATGGGCTTTAAGTAGTTTGGCAAGCGCTATGGGCTCTTCAACTAATTGCCAGTTTGCTGGGCGGTCTTTTTGATGGCGCGTAATACGTACTTGCATTTCATCGTCATTAGGCTGTGCAGTGGCAAGATAAATCTCCGATTTATTACTCTTAATCGCTAACTGTTCTGCAAAACGACTTTTACCACTGCGGGCACCACCTAAAATAAGTGCATGGTTGTTGCTCATAATAAGCCCACTAAGGTTAAGTAAATAACCACCTCAGATAACTGCTGCGCCGCGCCTAAACAATCTCCAGTATAACCACCTAGCTGGCGCTTAAACCAGCGTACTAATACACTGCGTAAAATGAGCAACACGGCAATAATAATCACCGCTGTTTGCCATACAATAATATTTAAGAAAATTAAACTCAGTAATAAAATTACTGCAGTGAGCGTTAAAATAGCTAAGCTGTTAAACGACAAATGCATAGCGATAGGCTTAACTTTTGAGGTGGCATCCTCACTCACGTAATCCATGCTCATAATTAAACTGGTTGCTATTACCCGACTTAAACACTGACCCAGCAATATCGCAGTTATAATGGCTGTGAGCGAAGTACTAAGTAATACCAGGCTCTGAAACTTAATCAGCAATATTATAAATAATGCCGCAGCTCCATAAGTACCCAAACGGCTATCTTTCATGATAGTTAATTTTTGCTCTACCTGCCAACCGCCGCCAAAGCCATCCCACACATCAGCCCAGCCATCTTCATGAAACGCGCCAGTTAATAGCAAGCCAAAAGCCATCATTAATAACACACTTAAAGACGGCGGTAACAACAGCTGAAAAATACAGTAACTAAGTGCCAACAACCCACCAAGTAACAAACCTACTAATGCAAAATAGCGACTGGCTTGATTAAGGTGAGTATTAGTAACATTAAAACGCAAAGCAACCGGAATGCGGGTTAAAAAGCTAATCGCCAATAATACTAACTGCCACTGCGTGACCTTGGTTTGTAATTTATTATTTGGGGTATCTAAAAGTGAACTGTCACTCATATTATACAACCTGCTCAACACCGGCATCCGCAAAGCTTGCCATGTGGTTATAAAAGCCAAGAGCGGCTTGTAGCAAAGGTAAGCTCAATGCTGCGCCAGTGCCTTCACCTAAGCGTAAATCTAATTGTAGCAAGGGTTTAACTTCAAGCTTGCTTAACATTTGTTGATGGCCTTGTTCATTAGAACAATGAGCAAAAATTAAATACTCTTTTACTATAGGGTTAATTTTAATCGCAACCATAGCCGCAGCACTACAAATAAAGCCATCAACAATAACGGCCATACCTTGCTCTGCCGCCGCTAGCATTGCACCGGTAATATGCACAATTTCAAAGCCACCCACTGCAGCAAGCAGCGCTATTGGATCAGCCAAGTGGGCTTTATGCAGTTGTAATGCTTGCTCAACAACATTGATTTTACGCGCAATTAATTCGTCACTCACGCCAGTGCCTCTACCCACACATTGCGTCACAGGTAAATTTAATATTGCTGCCATAATAGCTGCGGCACTCGTGGTATTGCCAATTCCCATCTCCCCCATAGCCAATGTATTACAGCCTTGTTGTTTAAGCTGTAAAACCAGTGACTTAGCATTACTAAACCCTTGCTTTACTTGCGCAGTGCTCATGGCCATGTGTAAGTTAAGCGGGGCGGTTATATTACCAAGTCGGCAATCATGTACCTTGCTAGCAGGGCTTTTTTCTAATATACCGCAATCAACAACCTCAAGTTGCCAGCCAAGTTGCTGACAAAATATATTTATAGCAGCGCCGCCAGCGACAAAGTTAGCGACCATTTGTGCAGTTACTTCACTCGGTGCAATTGATACTCCTTGCGCTGCAATCCCATGATCTCCAGCAAAAACAACTAAAGTAGGGTTACAAATCTCAGCTTTAAATGCAGTAAATTCAACGTCACTCTTTATCGTTTGAGATAGTATTTTTACTAACTGTAATGCAATCAGTTCAAGCTGACCTAGTGCCCCTAGGGGTTTGGTTTTATTATTTATTTTATTGTGAATAAGGTGGTCAAATTGATTATTCAAAGGGGCTATTTTAAACATTGTGTAGCAACTCACGTTTTCAAAAAAGTAAAAAGATAACTGCTAAATCCCACAACTGATATCGTTGTGATAAAAGAGGATCAGGCGTTTTTAAAAAATAATTTTAGGCCAAGCTTGGCCATTTTCATCAAAAAATATATCGATACAAATAACCTTGCCATAACCCACAGTAAATATATTTTGATAATTTAACTGTTTTGGCACCTGACAAATAATAGCGAGTAATTGCTTTATTACTCCTGCATGCGTAATTACAAGTTGTGAGCGAGTACCTTGGCAAATAGTATTAACTAATAATTGCTGCCACCACGTTGTTATGCGCTGATAAAAATGAGCCATGCTTTCACCGTTAGGTGGCGTCACGAGCCAAGGGCTTTGCCAAAAGTCACCAATTGTCGGTGTTTTAGTATGCTGCCACAGTTCATCATAGCTTTGGCCATCCCAATCACCAAAGTTAAACTCTTTAATATCGTCGGTTATATTCAGTGGTATTTTATTAAAATCACAAAATTGCCGAGCAAACTCACTACAGCGCTTTAAAGACGATGAGGTAACTAAATCAATATTTGCTAACCTGCCACAGGCGATATTTAACTGCTCAAACCCTTTTTTACTCAATATAAAATCGGTATGCCCCGCTAAAACATCTTTAGTCGTAAGCTCACCATGTCGCAGTAAATAAACTCGGCTAGAAAATGCTGTCATGCTCATACAAGTCTAAAATAAATGTACTTTGAGTTTATCAGCATAGTATTTTTTTATCTTTGAGTTTTACTTATTAATGACTTGAATTTTACTTTTCTGCAGACGTAAAAAAGCCCGAATATTTTCAATCGGGCTTTCTCGATTTGGAGCCTGGCAATGTCGTGGTGCCCACAACGGTGGAAAATCACAGTGCAAATGCACCACATTCATTGGCTAGTGGTGATGTTTTCATGATTTGAGTGTCGGGTGTCGCTACGCTCGCCCAACCTACGCGGGAGACTTGTGTACATTATTCACCCACACTTCACTTTTTACAATTTGGAGCCTGGTAATGTCGTAGTGCCCACAGCGGTAGAGAGTCACATAGCAAATGCGACACACTCTCTTTGTGTCGGGGCGGCCTTCCGCGTGGTTCGCCTTCGAGCTGTTTTGTTTGATATAAAGGAATACAAATGCCGTAGAGCACAGGATGTGCAGGAGCGGCCACTACTGAATTCGCATGGGCTTTTGGCTATTTATTAAATCCCAGACGTAAAAAAGCCCGAATCGTTAAATTCGGGCTTTTTACAATTTGGAGCCTGGCAATGTCCTACTTTCACATAGCAAATGCTACACTATCATCGGCGCTGTTTCGTTTCACTACTGAGTTCGGCATGGGGTCAGGTGGGTCCAAAACGCTATTGTTACCAAGCAAATTAGGGCGTTAATTCATATCACTACAAATTAACTGAATTTGGAAAATATCTGATAATATTTTTTAAGTCTTTGCGTAAATATCTACTTTAGTCATATTAACTTCTTGCTTGAACTGTCACATAAAACGCGTTTGGCGTTGTATGGTTAAGCCTCACGGGTAATTAGTACAAGTTAGCTTAATGCCTCACAGCACTTCCACATCTTGCCTATCAACGTTGTAGTCTCCAACGGCCCTTCAGAGAGCTTATAGCTCTAGTGAGAAATCATCTCGAGGCCTGCTTCGCGCTTAGATGCTTTCAGCGCTTATCAGTTCCGAACGTAGCTACCGGGCAATGCCATTGGCATGACAACCCGAACACCAGCGGTTCGTTCACTCCGGTCCTCTCGTACTAGGAGCAACCCCTCTCAATTCTCAAACGCCCACGGCAGATAGGGACCGAACTGTCTCACGACGTTCTAAACCCAGCTCGCGTACCACTTTAAATGGCGAACAGCCATACCCTTGGGACCGACTTCAGCCCCAGGATGTGATGAGCCGACATCGAGGTGCCAAACACCGCCGTCGATATGAACTCTTGGGCGGTATCAGCCTGTTATCCCCGGAGTACCTTTTATCCGTTGAGCGATGGCCCTTCCATTCAGAACCACCGGATCACTATGACCTACTTTCGTACCTGCTCGACGTGTCTGTCTCGCAGTTAAGCTGGCTTCTACCATTACACTAACCGTACGATGTCCGACCGTACTTAGCCAACCTTCGTGCTCCTCCGTTACTCTTTAGGAGGAGACCGCCCCAGTCAAACTACCCACCAGGCACTGTCCGTAACCCCGATTCAGGGGCCAACGTTAGAACATCAAAACTACAAGGGTGGTATTTCAAGGTTGACTCCAACAAAACTAGCGTCTCATCTTCAAAGTCTCCCACCTATCCTACACATGTAGGTTCAATGTTCAGTGCCAAGCTGTAGTAAAGGTTCACGGGGTCTTTCCGTCTAGCCGCGGGTACACAGCATCTTCACTGCGATTTCAATTTCACTGAGTCTCGGGTGGAGACAGCGTGGCCATGGTTACACCATTCGTGCAGGTCGGAACTTACCCGACAAGGAATTTCGCTACCTTAGGACCGTTATAGTTACGGCCGCCGTTTACCGGGGCTTCGATCAAGAGCTTCTCCCTAAGGATAACCCCATCAATTAACCTTCCGGCACCGGGCAGGTGTCACACCGTATACGTCATCTTGCGATTTTGCACAGTGCTGTGTTTTTAATAAACAGTCCCAGCCACCTGGTCACTGCGGCTCCCGTCCGCTTAGAGAGCAAGTCTCATCACAGATAGGAGCGTACCTTCTCCCGAAGTTACGGTACGATTTTGCCTAGTTCCTTCACCCGAGTTCTCTCAAGCGCCTTAGTATTCTCTACCTGACCACCTGTGTCGGTTTGGGGTACGATTCCATATAATCTGAAGCTTAGAGGCTTTTCCTGGAAGTATGGCATCAACAACTTCATCACCTTAGTGACTCGTCTCGTGTCTCAGGTTTAGTGTTCGTCCGGATTTACCTAAACAAACGCCCTACTCACTTTCACATGGACTACCAACGCCATGCTTGCTTAGCCTGCTCCGTCCCCCCATCGCAATTATATCGAGTACAGAAATATTAATCTGTTTCCCATCGACTACGCCTTTCGGCCTCGCCTTAGGGGTCGACTTACCCTACCCTGATTAACATGGGATAGGAACCCTTGGTCTTCCGGCGTGGGAGTTTTTCACTCCCATTATCGTTACTCATGTCAGCATTCGCACTTCTGATACCTCCAGCAACCCTCCCGGATCACCTTCAACGGCTTACAGAACGCTCCCCTACCACTCAGAATAAATTCTGAATCCGCAGCTTCGGTGCATAGTTTAGCCCCGTTACATCTTCCGCGCAGACCGACTCGACCAGTGAGCTATTACGCTTTCTTTAAAGGATGGCTGCTTCTAAGCCAACCTCCTGGCTGTCTGGGCCTTTCCACATCGTTTCCCACTTAACTATGACTTTGGGACCTTAGCTGGCGGTCTGGGTTGTTTCCCTCTTCACGACGGACGTTAGCACCCGCCGTGTGTCTCCCGGATATTACTTTACGGTATTCGGAGTTTGCAAAGGGTTGGTAAGTCGGGATGACCCCCTAGCCTTAACAGTGCTCTACCCCCGTAAGTATTCGTCCGAGGCTCTACCTAAATAGATTTCGGGGAGAACCAGCTATCTCCCGGTTTGATTAGCCTTTCACTCCTAACCACAAGTCATCCCCTAACTTTTCAACGTTAGTGGGTTCGGTCCTCCAGTTGATGTTACTCAACCTTCAACCTGCTCATGGCTAGATCACCGGGTTTCGGGTCTATACCTTGCAACTATTCGCCCAGTTAAGACTCGGTTTCCCTACGGCTACCCTAATCGGTTAACCTCGCTACAAAATATAAGTCGCTGACCCATTATACAAAAGGTACGCAGTCACCCAACAAGTGGGCTCCTACTGCTTGTACGTACACGGTTTCAGGTTCTATTTCACTCCCCTCACAGGGGTTCTTTTCGCCTTTCCCTCACGGTACTGGTTCACTATCGGTCAGTTGGGAGTATTTAGCCTTAGATGATGGTCCACCTATATTCAGTCAAAGTTTCACGTGCTCCGACCTACTCGATTTCACTTAAAATGTCTTTTCATGTACGGGACTATCACCCTGTATCGTGGCACTTTCCAGAGCCTTCCATTAACACATAATAAGCTTAAGGGCTGTTCCGGTTTCGCTCGCCGCTACTTCCGGAATCTCGGTTGATTTCTTTTCCTACGGGTACTTAGATGTTTCAGTTCTCCGCGTTCGCCTCGTTAACCTATGTATTCAGTTAACGATACCTGCAAGCAGGTGGGTTTCCCCATTCGGAAATCCTAGTCTCAAGTGCTTTTTACTAGCTTGACTAGGCTTATCGCAAGTTAATACGTCCTTCATCGCCTCCAACTGCCAAGGCATCCACCGTGTACGCTTAGTCACTTAACCATACAACCCAAACGGGTCTTGCTTGGTCTTTGCTACTTATGCTGCCTTGCTTTCTATTTTTGCTTGGTTACATAACACGTTATGCGCCCAGCGACAAAAATATTAGCGGCGTTGCCTAAGCATCAAATCCACGTCGCAATACTAAACAATAAAGTTTAGTCATACGTTAGTGACAGTTTAACTTCGCCAGAAGTTAATATTGAATACTAAAGTAGATACCAATCAACAAACGAAACGTTCATTAAATGGCACTGAATGATACTGCTATCATTCTTTTTACTTTTGAAAACTCTGTACAAATAACAGTGTTATTCATACGAATTTTATTATCAGCTTTTCCAAATTTTTAAAGAGCATATTAATTAGTCAACTCAAAGAGCAAACTAACAATTAACAATCATCTGTGTGGACACTACGAACAAATAAGTTCTAAATCGTATAAGGAGGTGATCCAGCCCCAGGTTCCCCTAGGGCTACCTTGTTACGACTTCACCCCAGTCATGAATCACTCCGTGGTAAACGTCCTCCCGAGGGTTAGACTATCTACTTCTGGAGCAACCCACTCCCATGGTGTGACGGGCGGTGTGTACAAGGCCCGGGAACGTATTCACCGCGTCATTCTGATACGCGATTACTAGCGATTCCGACTTCATGGAGTCGAGTTGCAGACTCCAATCCGGACTACGACGCACTTTAAGTGATTCGCTTACCTTCGCAGGTTCGCAGCACTCTGTATGCGCCATTGTAGCACGTGTGTAGCCCTACACGTAAGGGCCATGATGACTTGACGTCGTCCCCACCTTCCTCCGGTTTATCACCGGCAGTCTCCTTAGAGTTCTCAGCATTACCTGCTAGCAACTAAGGATAGGGGTTGCGCTCGTTGCGGGACTTAACCCAACATCTCACAACACGAGCTGACGACAGCCATGCAGCACCTGTATCAGAGTTCCCGAAGGCACCAAACCATCTCTGGTAAGTTCTCTGTATGTCAAGTGTAGGTAAGGTTCTTCGCGTTGCATCGAATTAAACCACATGCTCCACCGCTTGTGCGGGCCCCCGTCAATTCATTTGAGTTTTAACCTTGCGGCCGTACTCCCCAGGCGGTCTACTTAATGCGTTAGCTTTGAAAAACAGAACCGAGGCTCCGAGCTTCTAGTAGACATCGTTTACGGCGTGGACTACCGGGGTATCTAATCCCGTTTGCTCCCCACGCTTTCGTACATGAGCGTCAGTGTTGACCCAGGTGGCTGCCTTCGCCATCGGTATTCCTTCAGATCTCTACGCATTTCACCGCTACACCTGAAATTCTACCACCCTCTATCACACTCTAGTTTGCCAGTTCGAAATGCAGTTCCCAGGTTGAGCCCGGGGCTTTCACATCTCGCTTAACAAACCGCCTGCGTACGCTTTACGCCCAGTAATTCCGATTAACGCTCGCACCCTCCGTATTACCGCGGCTGCTGGCACGGAGTTAGCCGGTGCTTCTTCTGTCAGTAACGTCACAGCTAGCAGGTATTAACTACTAACCTTTCCTCCTGACTGAAAGTGCTTTACAACCCGAAGGCCTTCTTCACACACGCGGCATGGCTGCATCAGGCTTGCGCCCATTGTGCAATATTCCCCACTGCTGCCTCCCGTAGGAGTCTGGGCCGTGTCTCAGTCCCAGTGTGGCTGATCATCCTCTCAAACCAGCTAGGGATCGTCGCCTTGGTGAGCCATTACCTCACCAACTAGCTAATCCCACTTGGGCCAATCTAAAGGCGAGAGCCGAAGCCCCCTTTGGTCCGTAGACATTATGCGGTATTAGCAGTCGTTTCCAACTGTTGTCCCCCACCTCAAGGCATGTTCCCAAGCATTACTCACCCGTCCGCCGCTCGTCAGCAAAGTAGCAAGCTACTTTCTGTTACCGCTCGACTTGCATGTGTTAGGCCTGCCGCCAGCGTTCAATCTGAGCCATGATCAAACTCTTCAATTAAAAAGTTTTATGTCTTTCGACAGCTCAATGAATTCTGAATTTATTTTAATATCTTTCGATATTGAATTGACTGTGCCGAATAATTACCGAAATAACTATTCTGTTGGTCACTCAGTTTTCAATTGAGACTCTAATTTGTTTGCCTTACTTAGCGAACTAAGCTTGGCTGTTAGAACTCAATCTGTACGAGTGCCCACACAGATGATTGCTTTATATTGTTAAAGAACGTTTTGAGTCGCTTTAGCGTCTCAAGGGATGCGTATAATACATCCTTTATTTTTCGAGTCAACACTTTGTTTTAAACTTTCTTTTGGAAGATTTAAAACCGAAGTTTTATTTAACTCTCTGAGTAATTCGTGTCTCGCTAAGCGTTGACGTTTCCCGTCTCAGTGGGGTCGCATTATAGGGATAAACGAGTGAGGGTCAACACTTTATTTCCGCTTTATGACAATTAAATGAATATTGTATAAAAGGCATACAAACAAAGGCTTGCAATGAAGTTTAAGCTTAAAAAAGCACCAAATAAATGGCAGTAATAGGGAAGTTATAGTTACGCTAGGTAGAAGGTAGGTTGTTTAGTTTAAATGTTATGTTTAAATAATTAAATGCGGCTTAGTTATAGTACTTTACTGGGTAGCTCTAAATAAGTTAAAAGCCGGTACTTTACACCTTTTAAGGTTTAGCAAAATACTCAGTTAAATATCTGATGTAGAGTAGGGGGCTCATATTGTTCAGACAATAAAAAAGCGAGTTAATAACTCGCTTCTATCTACTTATACTTTTTAACTAAATATAAGTCGTTATTTTTTAACTGGGCGTTTCCAGCCATCTAAATTACGCTGTTTGCCTCGAGCAATAGCTAGTTGCTCATCTGCTACTGTATTCGTAATAACAGAGCCTGCACCAATTGTTGCCATTGCACCAATATTTACGGGTGCAACAAGCGATGAGTTAGAACCAATAAAGGCATTGTTGCCAATAATGGTTTTTGCTTTATTAACGCCGTCATAGTTACAGGTAATAGTACCCGCGCCAATATTAACCTTTTCGCCAATTTCAGCATCACCTAGGTAACTTAAGTGATTAGCTTTAGAGCCTTTACCTAAACGGGTTTTTTTCATTTCGACGAAGTTACCAACATGTGAGTCTTCTTCCATAATGGCACCTGGGCGAAGGCGGGCATAGGGACCAAGCGTACATTTAGCAGCAACTGTTGCATCTTCTATGAGTGTATTAGCTTTTATTATAACGTTATCGCCAATGCTGCAGTTTTTGAGCACACAGTTTGGTCCAATTTCAACGTTATGACCTATAGTCACTTTGCCTTCAAAAATCACGTTTATATCTATTAGTACATCTTCACCGGTGGTGACTGTTCCGCGAACATCTATACGGGCAGGATCGGCAAGTGTTGCCCCATTAAGCATTAACTCTTCTGCTTGCCATGCTTGGTACGCACGTTCAAGACCAGCTAGTTGTATACGATTATTAGCGCCTTCTACTTCCATTGGGTGATCTGGCTGAGCTGATGTAATTTCGACACCTTCGCTATGCGCCATTGCCACTATGTCGGTTAGGTAATATTCGCCTTGTGCATTATTGTTAGATAAGTTGCCTAACCAGCTTTTTAGCAATCGACCATTAACGGCCATAATACCGGTATTTACTTCGCTAATAAGTAATTGCTCTGGGCTGGCATCTTTTTGCTCAACAATACCCACTAACTTGCCATCAACACGTAGCATACGTCCGTAACCATTTGGATTGGCTAAATTTACGGTTAATACCGCTAAACCATGTTTAGGTGTCGCAGCTAATAAACGTTCAAGCGTTGATTGCTTAGTTAAAGGCACGTCACCGTATAAAATCAGCACTGTATCATCGTCATTAACATGAGAGTTGGCTTGCGCTACTGCATGACCCGTACCTAACTGCTCAGCTTGGAGTACCCAATTTACGTTGTTGTTGGCCAGTTGTTGTTGTAATAGTTCGCCACCATGACCGTAAACTAAGTTAGTAGTAGTTGCACCTAGTGCTTTTGCGTTATCAATAACGTGCTGCACCATAGGTTTGCCAGCCACTTTATGAAGAACTTTAGGTAGCGCTGAGCGCATGCGAGTACCTTTACCCGCTGCAAGAATAACCGTTGTTAGAGACATTAAAACAATTTCCTTTTTTCGTTGTTTTAGCTAAATAAGCGCGTACTGGTGCACAGTAGATTATGTAAATCACATCATGTGCAAATACTCAGTAGCTTAATTACTGACTACTGAATCTTGGCTGAAACACTCAGACACTTCAATGGCGTTATTGTAACGGGGATTAGTGATGGATATAAGTAACAAGGGATAAATAGTGAGCACAAAAAGTAAATTTATAATTTTTATAACATTGCTGATTTATATTACAGGCACAAAAAAGCCCACGTTATGTGGGCTTTTAAAAACCAGATAGGCTTACTTTTTACGTAATTGCTGAATAATGCGTAGCTGAGCAATTGCTTCAGCTAGTTGCACTGCGGCTTGATTATAATCAAGTTCAGCAGATGCACCTTTCGCCATTTGAGCTTCAGCGTCACGTTTAGCAGCTTCTGCAGCTTGCTCGTCAAGGTCTTCACCACGAACAGCTGTATCAGCAAGAACAGTCACTAGATTAGGTTGTACTTCTAATGTACCGCCAGCAATGTAGATGAACTCTTCTTCACCAAATTGCTTAACTAAACGTACCATACCAGGTTTAAGGGCAGTAAGTAGTGGAGCGTGACCAGCATTAACGCCTAACTCACCTTCACTACCAGTAACTTGAATCGATTCAACACGGCCAGAGAACAAACTCTGCTCTGCGCTTACTACATCAAGATGTACAGTCATAGCTGCCATACTCCCCTCCTAAGTTACATGCTTTTGGCTTTTTCTTGAGCTTCTTCGATAGAGCCAACCATGTAGAACGCTTGCTCTGGCATGTCATCAAATTCACCGTTTAAGATGCCTTTAAAGCCAGAAATTGTATCTTTTAGTGATACGTATTTACCAGACGCGCCTGTAAACACCTCTGCCACGAAGAATGGCTGAGATAGGAAACGTTGGATTTTACGTGCACGAGATACAAGTTGCTTATCTTCGTCAGAAAGCTCGTCCATACCTAGGATTGCAATGATGTCTTTAAGTTCTTTATAACGCTGAAGAACTGTTTGAACGCCACGTGCTGTATCGTAGTGCTCTTGACCAATTACTTGTGGGTCAAGTTGACGTGAAGATGAATCAAGTGGGTCTACCGCTGGGTAGATACCAAGTGACGCGATATCACGCGAAAGTACTACAGTTGCGTCTAAGTGAGCAAAGGTAGTTGCTGGAGATGGATCCGTTAAATCATCCGCAGGTACGTATACCGCTTGGATTGAAGTGATTGAACCCGTCTTAGTAGAAGCAATACGCTCTTGTAACACACCCATTTCTTCAGCAAGTGTAGGCTGGTAGCCTACCGCTGATGGCATACGACCAAGAAGTGCAGATACTTCTGTACCAGCAAGTGTGTAACGGTAGATGTTATCTACGAAGAAAAGTACATCGCGACCTTCGTCACGGAACTTTTCAGCCATAGTAAGACCTGTTAACGCTACGCGTAAACGGTTACCTGGAGGCTCGTTCATCTGACCGTATACAAGCGATACTTTATCAAGTACGTTTGAATCGTTCATCTCATGGTAGAAATCGTTACCTTCACGTGTACGCTCACCAACACCGGCGAATACTGAGTAGCCGCTGTGCTCGATTGCGATGTTACGGATAAGTTCCATCATGTTTACGGTTTTACCAACACCGGCACCACCGAATAAACCAACTTTACCACCTTTAGCGAATGGACATACAAGGTCGATAACCTTGATACCAGTTTCTAAAAGCTCAACTGAACTTGATTGCTCTTCGTAAGTAGGCGCTGCACGGTGAATAGACATACGGTCTTCTTCGCCGATTGGGCCAGCTTCATCGATTGGCTCACCAAGTACGTTCATGATACGACCAAGTGTTGCTTTACCAACTGGAACTTGAATCGACTCACCTGTATTCATTACCGAAGCACCACGACGCAAACCGTCTGTAGTACCCATAGCGATAGTACGTACCACACCGCCACCTAACTGTTGTTGAACTTCTAGAGTCAACCCAGTTAAATCGCCATCTGTTACTCTTAGCGCGTCATATACGGCTGGCACGTTGTTTTGTGGAAATTCAATATCCACAACGGCACCGATAATTTGGACGACCTTACCTAAACTCATGTCTATTCCTCTCGTTAATCTTTGCCTGAAGCATTAAACTGCTGCTGAACCAGAACAAATCTCACTAATTTCTTGTGTGATTGCTGCTTGGCGAGCTTTGTTATAAATAAGCTGTAACTCATCCATAAGGTCGCCGGCATTGTCTGTTGCAGCTTTCATTGCAACCATGCGGGCAGCCTGCTCAGATGCAGCATTTTCAACTACACCTTGGTATACTTGAGACTCAACAAACCGTACTAACAACGCTTCTAAAATAGCGTCTGGGTTTGGCTCATACAAGTAATCCCATGTGTGGGCAGATACTTCTTCTTCAGCTTTTGGCAAAGGGAGTAACTGATCTACTGTTGGCTCTTGCTTCATGGTATTTACAAACTTGTTGTATACCAAGAATAAACGGTCAATTTTACCTTCAGAGAATGCATCAAGCATTACTTTTACAGGACCAATTATATCCTGAATTGAAGGTTTATCTCCTAAGCCTGCTTTTTTAGCAAGGACTTGACCACCAAAGCGTTGGAAGAAACCAGCAGCTTTACTGCCTAAAGTTGCAAACTCTGCGCTTACACCTTTTTCTTTCCATGCTTTAATATCTAGTGCAACTTTTTTAAACTCATTTGAGTTTAAACCGCCACACAGACCACGGTCTGTAGAGATAACAATATAACCAACTCGTTTTACTTCACGCTCTTCTAAAAAAGGGTGGGTAAAATCAAGATTTGCCTGAGCAACACGACCAATCACTGTGCGTAATTTTGCAGCGTATGGACGGCTTGTAGCAACGCGTTCTTGCGCCCTTTTCATTTTAGACGCAGCAACCATTTCCATTGCGCTAGTGATCTTTTGAGTATTTTTAATACTACCGATCTTGCTTTTAATCTCTTTTCCGCTGGCCATGACTCTCTCTCCGAATCAAGGTGTGCTTTAGTTTCCTAAAGCGCACCATTAATAACTATATTACCAAGTTTGCGTAGACTTGAACTTCGTTAGAAGTTCTTTAAGTTGCGCTTCGATCTCGGCGTTGTAGTTACCAGTTTCATTGATTTGAGCCACAAGCTCTGCGTATGTGCTATTTGCATACGAAAGTAAAGCCGCTTCAAAATCCATGATCTTAGCGATCTCGATATCTTGAAGGAAACCTTTTTCAGCAGCAAATAACGACAAAGACATTTCAGCAACAGACATTGGCGCGTACTGTTTCTGCTTCATTAGCTCTGTTACACGCTCACCATGCTCAAGTTGAGCACGAGTTGCATCATCAAGGTCAGACGCGAACTGCGAGAACGCAGCTAATTCACGGTACTGAGCTAGGGCTAGACGAATACCGCCACCTAGTTTCTTAACGATTTTAGTTTGTGCAGCACCACCAACACGCGATACCGAAATACCAGCGTTTACTGCCGGACGGATACCTGAGTTGAATAGGTCAGTTTCTAAGAAAATTTGACCATCGGTGATAGAGATAACGTTAGTCGGTACGAACGCAGAAACGTCGCCGCCTTGAGTTTCAATGATTGGCAATGCCGTCAATGAACCAGTTGTACCTTTCACTTCACCATTAGTGAACTTTTCAACGTATTCAGCGTTTACACGCGAAGCACGTTCTAAAAGACGAGAGTGAAGATAGAATACGTCACCTGGGTATGCTTCACGACCTGGTGGGCGCTTAAGTAGTAATGAAATTTGACGATAAGCAACTGCTTGCTTAGACAAATCATCATATACGATTAAAGCGTTTTCACCGCGGTCACGGAAGTATTCACCCATAGTACAGCCCGCGAACGGTGCTAAGTACTGAAGTGCCGCTGATTCAGAAGCAGATGCAACAACTACGATAGTATTTGCTAATGCACCGTGCTCTTCTAATTTGCGAACTACGTTAGCAATAGTAGATGCTTTTTGACCAATCGCAACGTACACACACTTAACGCCTGTGCCTTTTTGATTGATGATTGCATCGATTGCTAGTGCAGTTTTACCTGTTTGGCGGTCACCAATGATAAGTTCACGTTGACCACGACCAACTGGAATCATCGCATCGATAGATTTATAACCAGTTTGTACTGGCTCATCTACAGATTTACGCTCGATTACACCTGGTGCAATTTTTTCTACAGGTTCAAACCCGTCATTATCTAGCGCGCCTTTACCATCGATCGGAGCACCTAGTGTGTTAACAACACGACCAAGTAGACCAGGACCAACAGGCACTTCTAAAATACGACCAGTTGTATATACTTTTACGCCTTCAGTAAGATCCGCGTACGGACCCATTACTACTGCACCAATTGAGTCGCGCTCAAGGTTTAGTGCGATAGCATAACGGTTGCCTGGAAGCTCAATCATCTCACCTTGCATACAGTCAGCTAGACCGTGGATGCGGATGATACCGTCTGTAACAGATACAATAGTACCTTCGTTACGAGCTTCACTTACAACTTCGAACTGCTCAATACGTTGTTTGATCAGATCTGAAATTTCAGTGGAATTAAGTTGCATGCTCTTTTTCCCAATTACGATTGTAGTGTTGTGGCTAAGCGGTTTAATTTACCGCGAATAGAGCCGTCGATTACAGTGTCACCCGCCTTAATAATAAGGCCTCCAACTACTGCTGCGTCTTCACTACAATTCAGCTTAACTTTGCGTGCGAAACGTTTTTCAAGTGCCGCTACCAATGACTCTTGTTGCGCTGCAACAAGAGGGGTTGCCGAAATCACATCAACGTCGATTTCTTTGTCGTATTCTGCTTTAAATTTAGCAAATAACTGTGCAACTGCTGGTAGTGCGATCAAACGTCCATTTTCAGCCATCACCTTAACTAGGTTCTGACCTTGTTCGTTGAGCTGCTCAGCACAAATTTGAATAAATAATTCAGCTTGTGTAGTAGCAGTAGGCATACCCGCTAGAAGCGCAGATGCTTTTTCATTGCTAGCAACGTGGCCAGCAAAAAATAACATCTCGTTCCAACTTTCAATAGTGCCTTTTTCAACGGCAAGTTCAAAAGCCGCTTTAGCGTATGGGCGAGCGATAGTAGTCAATTCAGACATGCTCATACCCTCCTAGTTACAGCTCAGCGACAAGTTTTTCAACGATGTCACTATGTGCAGCTTGATTAATTTCACGCTCTAAAATTCTCTGTGCGCCAACCACTGCCAGAGTTGCTACTTGCTTACGTAGCTCTTCTGTCACACGGTTACGCTCTGATTCAATTTCAGAGTGCCCTTGAGCAATGATTTTTTCACGCTCTTGTTGACCACGAACTGTCTCTTCGTCAACAATTAGCACAGCACGCTTTTTAGCTTGGTCTATGATATCAGCCGCTTGAACTTTGGCATCTTTAAGCTGTTCTGCAGCTTTCTTTTGCGCTAGTTCTAAGTCTTTTTCGGCTCTATCAGAGGCAGCTAAACCATCTTCGATTTTTTTCTGGCGAGCTTCAATTGCACCGTTTAGTGGTGGCCATACGAACTTCATACAAAAAAGTACGAACACCGTAAACGCAATCAATTCACCGATAAGAGTGGCGTTTAAATTCACAACCGCTCCTCCTTAAATAGTAAGCTGTTCAAAAAATAAAATTAAAGTACGAACAACAATACCATAGCGATACCAACACCAATCATTGCTACAGCATCGATTAGACCAGCAAGGATAAACATTTTAACTTGTAGCGAAGGTGCAAGCTCAGGTTGACGCGCACATGCTTCAAGGAATTTACCGCCCATGTTACCAAAACCTACTGCTGTACCGATTGCACCGAAGCCAATTAGTAAAGCTACTGCGATGTACTTAAGACCTAATACTAGTTCCATTTTTTTCTCCAAAGTTTCAATTGTAATTAAAGTTAAATATTAAAGGTAAAGATTATAAATTAGTGATTATCTGAACTTGCCATGCTTAGGTAAACAATGGTCAGCATCATAAATAAGAATGCTTGCAGTGTAATAACTAAGATATGGAATACTGCCCATACAAAGTGCAGTGGTAACTGCATAAAACCAATTGCGCCAATCAAGATGAAAATCAATTCACCTGCATACAAGTTACCAAATAAACGTAGTGCTAACGAAAATGGCTTAGAAACCAATGCGATAAGCTCAAGTAACAAATTGAAAGGAATCAATAAAATTTGCACAAACACGTTATTAGAGCTAAACGGGTGAAGCGTTAGTTCTTTAATAAAGCCGCCAATGCCTTTGATTTTTATTGCAAAACCAACCATTAAAATAAATACACCCAGCGCAAGTGCAGAGGTCATATTAATATCGGTAGTCGGTACAATTTTCATGTACACGTCGTGTGAGTCCATACCGAATGCTGTTTCACCAACGAAACCTGCAAATGATGGTAAAAAGTCAACCGGGATTAAGTCCATTAAGTTCATTAAGAACACCCAAACGAATATCGTTAGGGCTAATGGCGCAATAAGCTTACTTTTACCGTGGAAGGTATCGCGTACGTTGTCGCCAACGAACTCAACGATAATTTCAATAAAACACTGAAATTTTCCTGGTACACCAAGTGTTGATTTTTTTGCGGCACTACGGAAGATCCATAAAAATATTAGACCTAATCCGATAGACCATGCGAGGGTATCCACATGCCATGTCCAGAATCCACTATCCGCACATGCTTTATTGAAGGCTAAACCGGCATCGGTCGAACACATCTTCGCATTGGTCAAGTGGTGCTGAATATGGCTAGATAGAGTAACTTCTTCTGCAGCCATGTTATATCCCAAAGTTAATGTTTAAAAAAAACGGGTGCAAACAATCCAGTAAACAACACCAACACATAAGCACTAAAAAAAGGCAGTAACACTACCGGGTAAAGCTTTAGTATTAGCGCGAACAATATGATTGTTAGCATAAATTTTAGTCCGTTGCCGCGTTTTAACGAGGCATACGCTTGATTTGCTTTACTCGCACCCATATATCTGAATGCGTAGAGGGCAAATACTAAGTGGGGGAGTACTGCTACGGTGCCTCCAGCAAATGCTGATAGCCCGGCATTTATTCCCCAACCTAAAAAAATAATTACTGTAGTAACTAACGCTACTACTCCCTGCAGAAGAATTAATTTCAATGCGGCAAGCCTATACGGTCTTGCTAACTTATTCGTCACGTTTAGTTAACCTTAATGGCGTTCTAATTGTCAGGGTATGAAAACTGGCGAAATTATACTTAATCCTGCCAGTTTTGCAACTTGAGTAGCTGTATTGTGGTGTAAAATAACGACAATTGTCTCATTTTAGACATGTTATTTATTAATGCTGGGAATAGTCTTGGTTGATACGGTTTAAAATGCCATCTAATTCATCAAGGTTTGTGTAAGAAATAACCAACTTACCTTTGCCTTTTTTGTTATAGTTTATTTCTACTTTGGCACCTATGTTTTCAGCGAGTTGTTGCTCTAACTGTTTAACATCTGGATCTTTTTCTGTTGCTTCTTTAGCGGCTACAGGCTCTAAAATTGAACGTACAAGCTTTTCGGTTTCTCGCACTGTAAGTGCTTTAGCCACAGCTAAACGCGCCGCATCAGATTGCGTATCTCCCTCAAGCGCTAATAAACAACGAGCGTGGCCCATTTCAATATCGCCGTGTTCTAACAATGTTTTTACGTCATTATTTAAATTATTTAAACGCAATAAATTAGTCACTGTAGTACGAGATTTACCAACGGCATCGGCTACTTGTTGATGGGTTAATTCAAACTCATTTAGTAAACGATTTAAAGCAACCGCTTCTTCCATGGCATTTAAATCTTCACGCTGAATATTTTCTATTAAAGCAATAGCAACCGCAGCTTCATCGGGTACATCTTTAATAATACAAGGTACAGTATCAAGCTTAGCAATTTGCGCTGCACGCCAACGACGTTCACCGGCAATAATTTCATAGCTATTTTGAGCAATAGGGCGCACTACAATTGGCTGAATAATGCCTTGCGCACGAATTGAACTAGCTAACTCTTCTAATGCTTCTTCCGACATATCTTTACGCGGTTGATATTTACCCGAGTGTAAAAATTCGATCGGTAATTTTTGTAATTCGCTTTGTTGAGATTGCGTTACATTGTGCATAATGTCAGTTGTATTTGACGAATTTTGCTCATTGCTACTTGTTGGTGCAGGTTTTGATGAACTTAACAGCGCATCGAGTCCTCGGCCTAAACCTCTTTTTTTAGCAGACATATTATTTTTTTACCTCAAAGTTAGGCGACAACTGGCGTTGTTTTTTCTTTTCTGCGTAACATTTCACCAGCCAGTGCTAAATATGCTTTAGCACCACTTGATGCCCGGTCATAATACATCGCTGGTGCACCAAAACTTGGTGCCTCGGCTAAGCGAACATTACGCGGGATCACTGTGCGGTAAACTTTATCGCCAAAATGTTGTTTTAATTGTTCTGATACATCATTAGCTAATCGATTACGCGGATCGTACATAGTACGAAGTATGCCTTCAATTTGTAGCTTAGGATTAACTAACTTGGCAAGTTGCGTAATGGTGTCCATTAATGCGGTTAAACCTTCTAACGCATAATATTCACATTGCATAGGGACTAAAATAGAGTCGGCTGCAGCCATGGCATTTACAGTTAACATATTTAAAGAAGGAGGGCAGTCGATAAAAATGAATTCATATTGGTCTTGAATTTTTTCCAGCGCATTACGCAAACGTACTTCGCGGGCAAATAATTCCATTAATTTTACTTCTGCAGCGGTTACATCACCGTTTGCAGCAATCATATGATATTCACCAGAGGTTTCTTTAATTATAACCTCTTCAATTGGCTTGTTTTCTATCAGCAAATCGTAAATAGTTGGCACGTCGCCATACTTATCTACGCCACTACCCATAGTGGCATTACCTTGCGGATCGAGATCAATTAACAACACTTTTCGTTTTGTTGCAGCCATAGATGCAGCGAGGTTAACAGCGGTTGTAGTTTTACCTACACCACCTTTTTGATTTGCTAATGCGATGACTTTTGCCACAGTGTCTCTGATCCCTAGTCTTTAGAAAGAATAATTAAATGTCGTTGTGCATCTAAATTAGGTACTTCTAATGCAATTTTTTGCTCAAACTTAACGCCAGTCGGTAATGACTCTAGCTCTTCGCTAGGGAACACACCTTTAAGGGCAATAAATTTTCCTGAATGATCAATTAAGTGTCCACACCAGTCAACCATATCTTGCAATGAAGCAAATGCGCGACTGAGTACACCATCTAATTTAACACTTGGCTGATATTCTTCAACTCTTGACTGCACCGGAGTGACGTTATCAAGTCCTAGCTCATGTTTAACATGCATTAAAAAACGTACACGTTTACCTAAACTATCAAGTAACACAAAATGAGTGTTAGGTAATGCAATCGCTAATACAATACCAGGTAAGCCAGGGCCAGTTCCTACATCAATATAATGATGACCGGGTAAATGAGGTGCAACAACTAAGCTGTCCATTATGTGCTTAACCATCATTTCTTCAGGTAAGCGTACTGAGGTTAAATTATAAGCTTTGTTCCACTTAGTTAATAACTCAACGTAACGAACCAGCTGTTGCTGTTGTTTTTCGGTTAGCGCAATATTAGTTTGCGCTAACAATGTAGTTAATTGTTGCTGTAACACTAGGTACCCTCGCCGTTATGCAGATTTGCGTAACAAGCCTTGCTTCTTCAGATACACCAATAATAACGAAATCGCCGCTGGGGTGATACCAGAAATACGCGAAGCTTGACCAATAGTGTCTGGACGAGCATCAATCAGCTTAGCAACAACCTCATTTGATAAACCCGATACGGTTTTATAATCAAACTCTTTTGGTAAAATTGTTTGCTCATGGCGTAACTGTTTATTGATCTCATCTTGCTGGCGCACAATATAACCTGCGTACTTTGTATGGATCTCAACTTGTTCAAGCGCGGCTTGATTAGTAAATTCAGATCCTAAGCCGTCAATTGCCATTAGATCATTATAACTAATTTCAGGACGACGTAATAATTCCTCTAAACTAGCTTCACGCGTTAATGGCGTTTTTAGCAATGCATTAACTTGATCTATCATAGTATGATCTTTGTGGATCCAGGTATCTTTAATACGCTGTTTCTCTTTAGCGATCACTTCCATTTTTTCGTTATATGCCTGCCAACGCTCATCATTCACTAAGCCTAATTCGCGGCCTTTTTCAGTTAAACGAATATCGGCATTATCTTCACGTAATAATAAACGGTATTCAGCACGGCTAGTAAACATACGATAAGGTTCTTTCGTTCCCAAAGTAGTTAAGTCGTCAATAAGTACACCCACATAAGCTTCGTCACGACGTGGAGTCCAAGACTCTTTACCCTGAACTTTTAAAGCAGCATTCATACCTGCAATTAAACCTTGAGCACCTGCTTCTTCATAACCGGTAGTACCATTTATTTGGCCCGCAAAAAATAAGCCATCAATAAATTTAGTTTCTAATGAACGTTTTAAATCGCGCGGATCAAAAAAGTCATATTCAATAGCATAACCAGGACGACAAATATGAGCATTTTCAAAGCCAGTAATAGATTGCACAATTTCAATTTGCACATCAAACGGTAAACTGGTCGAAATACCATTTGGGTATAACTCATATGATGTTAAACCTTCTGGCTCAACAAAAATTTGATGTTTATCTTTATCA
The DNA here is from genome assembly GCF_002221505.1 of Pseudoalteromonas nigrifaciens. Taxonomy (NCBI): domain Bacteria; kingdom Pseudomonadati; phylum Pseudomonadota; class Gammaproteobacteria; order Alteromonadales; family Pseudoalteromonadaceae; genus Pseudoalteromonas; species Pseudoalteromonas nigrifaciens. Next base: position 3,513,958 of record NZ_CP011036.1, read on the forward strand.
GCAAAACGAACAATTTTATCTTCAATAGAAGGGCAGTAGCGCGGGCCTATGCCTTCAATAACACCACCATACATTGGCGAGCGATGTAAGTTTTTACGAATAACATCATGGGTCTTTTCATTAGTAAAGGTGATGTAACACGGTATTTGTTGTGGGTGATCACTTGGTTTACCCATAAATGAAAATACCGGTATAGGCGTATCACCTGCTTGTTCTTGCATTTTACTAAAATCAACAGTACGGGCATCAATACGTGGTGGAGTACCGGTTTTTAAACGATCCACTCTAAAAGGTAATTCACGTAAACGATCAGCCAATGCAATTGAAGGAGGATCGCCTGCACGACCACCTTTAAAGTTTTCTAAACCTATATGTATTTGGCCACCTAAAAAAGTACCTACGGTTAGCACAACACTTGGAGCACTAAAACGTAAACCCATTTGGGTAACCACACCAGTAACACGATCGTTTTCAACAATAAGATCATCACACGATTGTTGAAAAATCTTTAAGTTATCTTGGTTTTGCAATGTTGTTTGAATTGCCGCTTTGTACAAAGCGCGATCAGCCTGTGCTCGGGTTGCACGAACGGCTGGGCCTTTTGAAGAATTAAGTGTGCGAAATTGGATCCCGCCTTTGTCAATGGCCTGTGCCATTGCACCACCTAGAGCGTCAATTTCTTTAACTAAGTGACCTTTGCCAATGCCACCAATTGCTGGGTTACATGACATTTGACCAAGGGTATCCATATTGTGAGTTAGCAGCAGGGTATTCATCCCCATACGTGCGGCTGCCAATGCGGCTTCAGTGCCAGCATGTCCACCACCTACTACGATAACGTCAAAATTTTCGTGAAAAATCATTAATGGGATCCTACTTAAATCAAACCAGTAAACTTCAAAAGGGAGCGTATTCTACCTAGAATTTAGCAGAAGATAAATGATTAACAGCGGTCAAGATCTAAGTGTGTGATCTCTAATAATATAAAGGATCTTTTAAAGAGATCTTTTATTACTATTACTACTACTGAAGCACTTTTCTGTTGATAAGGTTTAGATCTTTATTTAAAACATGCGATTAGATCAGATCTAAAGTTGTGAACATGATCGGATCATCCAGCGAATAAGCTCTGATCAAAAAGGCACTTTATGCACAGGGCAATATCAACCGGATCTTATCCAATGGATAAGCATAGCTATAAATGCAGTTTAATCAGTATTTATCCACAAAAACTATTAAATTATTAGTAAATTGTGGGTAACTTTAATTTGGTTTTTTAGCTTGATCTATTAATTTAAGCCTGTTTTAGCTAGCCAAGAGTCAAGCCAGGCCAGTGCAGTATCCTCTGGTAGCGCTTCATCAAGAATATTAAGCTCTAAGCGTTCGGCTACTCTAAGTGCACCTTTTTGTGCTAATAACTCATCTATATTGCGCCCAGCAAGGTTATAAGTATCGTAACTGGTATCGCCTAAACCAATGACTGAGTATTTTATATTAGATAAATCATCAGCTTGTGTTAAATCGTCAATAAAGCTAATCAGATTTTCAGGGTAATCCCCTGCACCATAAGTGGATGTACATATTAACCAAATAGTATTTTGCTGATCTATATCGTTAAATACAGGCTGTTCATGTAGTTGCGTACTAATACTTTGAGCATTAAGTTGATCAGCTAATTGTTCTGCAACATATTCAGCGGATCCCATTTGGCTGCCAATAATAATATTTACTGCACTCATTAATTTTTGTGATCACATAGCTTTTAATTACCGCTCATAATAACTGAGTTTGTATAACAGTAAAGTTAAGAGTGCTTTTTTGTATAACTATTTTAGCTGTAATTTTAGCCTTGGTTATTTATAACGACTCAAGTTGTTGATTAAATAGGGTTTAACAAATAATCTTTAAATGTAATCTTCTGATCAAGTTGTTGATAACAGTGGGGAAAGCTCTGTTTAAAGCCACTTTTTTATTTATGATTGATCGCTAAGTTATTGATTTAAAGAATATGAAAATGCTTAAATAGAGCTTATTAAGCAATAATATATACCCTGATCATAATGTGGATAGAATGCCTGTTGATAAGTGCTATTTAGATCATAAAATAAATTTAAATGAGATCAAATAAAGCTGATCTTTTTATTAAATGAGTCAATTAACAGTAAATAGTTAGTTTTAATGGCGGATCTAGGATATTTACTTAGTTAAATACGGAAATTTAAGTCTCTATAAAAGGTAATAAAGGCTAATTGTGGATAACTGATCTGAGATTATTTATTTTTTCAGCGCAGATCATCATTAATTTTAGCTAACTTGGCCGACCAAAAATATAATTCACGCTTACTTGGTGTTGTGTTGCTCTACTCAATTTTATAAATATGCGTAATTTAGAGTCAATAAAAGCCTAAAATAGGCTCTTATATTGAATGAATTATAAACATATATTGCAGTTCTTAAGCTTAATTAAGGCTATTTTAATAGGAAGTATTACCATAATAGCCACCGTAAAATTGATCCACTGCAGTTAAAATAGCAGTCTGTTTTGTAAAAAACAGACTGCATTAATGCTATAAATTAGCCGTTTTATAGCTATTAAAGTGGCATTATTTTTAGTTAAAACGACATTACTCTAACAAATAAAGACTGGCCAGCTCTTATCAGGCATTAATATTAGCGCAATAAAGCTGTTTTTAGGGAGGAAATAGGTAGTGAAAGCAGGGGATTTTGACAATAAAAAAGAGCCTCTAGGGCTCTTTAAAATATATTTGGCAACTTATTTACCAATACAAAACGAGCTAAATATTTTTCCAAGTAGGTCATCTGAGGTGAATTCACCGGTAATTTCGTTTAGATATTGCTGGGTTAAACGCAATTCTTCGGCGAGTATTTCGCCCGCTATATGCATTTCTAACTGAGCTTTACCTGTATCTAAGTGGTACGCTGCATGCTCAAGCGCATCAAGGTGGCGACGACGTGCCATAAAGCCGCCTTCTGTTGCACCATCAAAACCAATACAGGCTTTTAAATGCTCGCGAACCAGCTCAATACCATCGGCATTTTTAGCACTTAAACTGATGACCGGGTATTGCTGATTTTGCTCCATACCAACAACATCGCCCGATAAATCGGCTTTATTTCTAATCACTGTAACCCCTAATCCAACGGGTAATTTAGCCATAAATTCTGGCCAAATTTTATGGGGATCAGTATCAATAGTGTCGGTTCCATCAAGCATAAACAGCACTCTGTCGGCTTGGTTTATTTCATCCCATGCGCGCTCAATACCTATTTGTTCTACTAAATCAGGGCTTTCACGCAGACCTGCTGTGTCTATAATATGCAGTGGCATGCCATCTATATGTATATGTTCACGTAGTACGTCACGTGTAGTGCCGGCAATTTCGGTTACAATAGCGGCTTCGCGCCCAGCAAGGGCATTTAATAAGCTTGATTTACCCGCATTAGGGCGACCGGCAATAACAACCCGCATACCTTCGCGCATTATGCTGCCTTGCTTAGCTTGATCGGTTACCGTATTGAGCTGGGCAATAATGGCATCTAAATCGCCAGAAACTTTACCGTCAGATAAAAAATCGATTTCTTCATCGGGAAAATCAATTGCGGCTTCTACGTACATACGCAAGTGAATTACTTTTTCTACAAGTGTTTCTATGTGCTTAGAAAATTCACCTTGGAGAGACTGTAGGGCGCTTTTAGCGGCTTGCTCGCTTGTAGCATTAATTAAATCGGCGATGGCTTCTGCTTGTGTTAAATCAAGCTTGTCATTCATAAATGCACGTTCAGAAAACTCCCCAGGCTTTGCTAAACGAACGCCCTCTATTTTACTAATTTCTTTAAGTAACATATCCAGTACTACAGGACCGCCGTGGCCTTGTAGTTCAAGTACATCTTCACCAGTGAATGAGTTAGGGCCGGCAAAGTAAATGGCAATACCTTGATCAAGTTGCTCGCCAGCAAGGCTTTTAAATGGCACATAATCGGCGTAGCGAACTTTAGGTATTTTACCTACTACTTTTTCGGCAACACTTTTAGCAAGGCTGCCTGAAACGCGAATAATACCAACACCACCACGTCCGGGGGCTGTTGCTTGTGCTGCAATTGTGTCTTGATTGATCATGCTATTAATTTGCCAACAATGAGTAACTTTATGGCGGTATTGTAACCTATGGATTTATTTGTAGCGAATAGCTGTGGTGAAAAACAGGTAATAAAAAAGGCGACCGAAGTCGCCTTTATATAAGTAGGAGCTTAATTAGCCTCTTACTTTAATACCTTTCTTTTCCATGCCGCGGTAGATGATGAGCATCTGGACAATAGAAATAAGGTTAGACACTAACCAGTAAAGAACTAAACCAGATGGGAACCATAAGAAGAACACAGAGAAGATAACCGGCATAAAGGTCATCATTTTTTGCTGCATTGGATCGGTAACCGTCATAGGCTGTAATTTTTGCGTAATAAACATACTGGCGCCAAATAAGATTGGTAACACGTAGTATGGGTCTTTCGCAGAAAGGTCAGTTAGCCAAAAAATAAATTCAGCGTGGCGAAGTTCTGTTGATTCTAAGAACACGTAGAACAAGGCTAAGAAAATAGGCATTTGTAGCAAAATAGGGAAACAGCCACCCATAGGGTTCACTTTTTCTTTTTTGTACATTTCCATTGTGGCTTGGCCGAATTTTTGACGGTCGTCACCAAATTTTTCTTTAAGCGCTGCCATTTTAGGCTGAAGGGCACGCATTTTAGCCATTGAAGTATATTGCGCTTTAGTCAGTGGGTACATTAACGACTTAACGATAATAGTAATGGCAATAATAGCCACACCCCAGTTACCTAAAATACTGTGTAACCACTTTAACAATACAAATAAAGGTTGTGAGATAAACCATAACCAACCGTAATCTACGGTTAAATCTAAATCTGGGTGAATAGCTTCAAGTACATCAGACTCTTTAGGGCCCATATAATAAGTCGCAGTAAGTGTTTGCTCACTACCAGCTTGAATATTAACCGCTTCGTCTTTAACACCAATGATGGCAGCATTACTCTTAGTAATTAAACTATAAAGTGTATTTGACTGATCCTGCATTGGAACCCAAGCACTTACAAAGTAATGTTGAATAAACGCAACATAGCCACCAAGTGTAATTTTATTTAGGTTTTTGTCAGCCATATCTGAAAAACTGTACTTTTCGTACGGGTCATCATCAGTACCGTATGCTGCACCTAAATAGTTTTGATCAACCATGCTGCCTTTGTCTTGTACAGTGCGCTTAACTTGTGTGTAAAGCTGTACTTGAAGTGGCGTGCTAGTGGTGTTGTTAATTGTGTATTCTAAAGCAACATCATATTGACCTTTTTTGAATACATAGGTTTTTGTAAAGTTAACACCATTACTATCAGTAAACTGTAGCGGCACTCTAAGCTCATCACCCGTTAAAGTGTATGACTTTTGCTCTACGTGGTAAGTTGGGCGACCTTGTGCAGAAGCATCAGGACCATTTAAGCCAATTAAACCACTTTGTGAAAAGTATTGTTTACCATCAAACTCACCAAGCAGCATATAAGGTGTTTCACTGCCTTTAGTTTCTTCATATTGAAGTAAGTAAGTTTCAACAATATCACCGCCTCGGGTATCAATTTTAACTTTGAAAACATCTGTTGTAATTTCAATTACAGAGCGTTTTGCTAAAGTTGCTGAGGCAGGTAACGCAGAGTCAGATGAAGTTGGTACATAATCTTCTGATTCTGATGATGTTGGGTTTAATGTTTGTGTGGTGGCACTCGGATCGGCTTTTGGCGTGTTGTAATCAGTATTCCATTCTTGAAATAATAAAAACGACACCAGCATCAGGCCAATGAATAAAAACGTGCGTTGCGATTCCATAACAGCTCTTATTTCTCGTGTTGGTGGTTAATATGGGTTAATTTTTCAGGAACGGGGTCGTTCCCACCTGAATGTAAAGGATGGCATTTTAATATGCGTTTAACTGCTAACCAACTGCCTTTTACTGATCCATGCAAATTAATTGCTTGAATAGCGTAACTAGAGCACGTTGGATTAAAACGACAATGCGGACCTAATAGCGGGCTAATCCACTTTTGATAACCGCGGATAAATAAAACTAAACAATACGTTGGCAAAGCAACAAGTGGTTTAAGTAACCTCATGATATATATGCTCCTACGTAAGTTTAGTAAATAGATACCATGTATTTAAAGACTCAATATGAGATTTCAAATGCATGATTAAAAGGTGAGCTAAAGATACCTTAATTAACCCTGTAATTCTATTGCTATTAGGTCTGTTTATTTGATTTAACTGATTTATTAGGGCGCTTTTTAAAAGGTGGTGGTTTGGGCGCACCCGGTTTGCAGCGCTCATTAATTTTACGCCACAACTTGGTCAGTTGTTTGGTTAATTCTTCATTAGACTGCTCATCAATACCACTTTTAACCATAAGCACAATATCTATATTGTCGATGTTGTGTTTATTTAAACGAAAGCATTCGCGAGCTAAACGTTTAATACGGTTACGTTGACATGCCTTTTTAACTCGTTTTTTAGCAACAGTAAGTCCTAACCGAGGTTGATCTTGGTCATTAGGTTTAGCTAAAAGAGTAAAGAAAGGAGTTGCAGCCCGGGCGGGTTCATTAAATATGCGAGAGTAATGCGAGGGAGTTAACAGACGTAACTCCCTGCCAAAGTTAAAGTCTTCCACTTATAAATTAAGCAGAAAGAACTTTACGGCCTTTAGCGCGGCGACGAGCTAATACTTTACGGCCATTTACAGTTGCCATGCGAGCACGGAAACCGTGAGCACGTTTGCGTTTTAAAACGCTTGGTTGAAAAGTTCTTTTCATAACAATCTCTTCCGATCGGTTAAAGTTAAAACATCCTATGCAGGTCGCGATCCTGGCACAGGTGCCATTGCGAGCGCGAGATATTATAGATGAAGTGTATTAAAGTCAATCATAATTACGCACTACCCTTAGAGTATACCAGCTATTTAATGTAGATCATAAAGAGTGATCTATTAGGATCATCATTAATAAGAAGTTTTCCACAGCCCCTGTATAAAAAGTGAATAAAAGTAGGGGAAAACTAAATTAGATCGCAGATTTGTTTCGCGATCCAGAGCTAATTTTGTTATGATCTATGCTCAGGCTTTAAAATTAAACTTGTATTAAATCATTGTGTTAAGTGTTTTATACCGTGATA